>JAILHP010000066.1 GCA_024695705.1 Prevotella sp.
GCTGAGTCAGTAACTGACCCCACACTGGCTGAGTCCACCACATGGGGCGATGTCGTTGCCGAATCAACCACGTCGGGTGCGGGACCTACGTCAACCGGCTTGATAATGGGATGACGAATCGGTCTGTGTCCGTCGTGGGGAAGAATGTCTAATAATAATCTCCAAATCATAATAGTACTGTTTTAAAAGATTAAAAAATATAATAATTGAACGAATAAGCCCGTCAGGTAACTGATGGCATTACAAAGCACGCCGTAGGCAATGGCCTGTCGCCAGTTGCGCACGAAGAGGAAGTACCACAATGTCTCTATCACGATGACCGTCAGCTCACCCACCAGAATATGCAAGGCAGGCGTGGGATGAGGGCCGTTAAACAGGATGAGGTTCAGCGTTACGTTGGTGAAGATGTTAATGATAACTGATGCCCACAGCACCTTTGCCCTACGTTCCTTCAGCAGCCAGAGCACGCCAAGCTCCAGGACGATGGTAGCGAGGAGTGGGAGGAGGAAGTAGTTGAGAATTGATAATTGAGAATTGATAATTGATAATTCTTGGCTGAGCCAAGCGGCAAAGCCGAGCGGAAAAATGAAAGTTGCCAGAAGGTAGCCGGGCATGAGGACGGCAGCCAGCAGTCCGAAGGCTAAGCCTTCATGGCCCTTGAGCAGGACATTGGCAAAGTAGAGCGTCACCGGCATGGTGCAGTTGACGAGGAAGAGGCCGAGGAGAATTTGATAATTGATAATTGATAATTGAAAATTGAAAGTTGAAAGTTCTTGGCTGAGCCAAGCGGCAAAGCCGAGCGGAAAGTTGAGGGAGAAATAGATCACGGCAGTACCGACGACCATTAGGACGCAGGCCCAAAGCATGCCCATCCACTTACAGAGGAAACCGCCAGCAGCCTTACCCAGCATGGACACGAAGCCCACAAGCAGGAAGATGACGGTGGTCTTCTCCATAGCGCCGGAGAACGTGGTACTGATCATCGAGCGTGAACCCACGATAAGGAGAATAAGGAGAAGGAGAATTAAGTTCTTGGCTGAGCCAAGCGGCAAAGCCGAGCGGAAAGTTGAAAATTGAAAATTCTTGGCCGAGCAGGAGGTGGAGGGTTGAGGGGTATTGCCTCCCCCCAATAGGAGGAATAAGAGGGGGACTCCACAATAAGCCAGGAGAAGCCCCAGCAGCAACGGCCACGAGGCAAAGACCACACCTACCGCCAAGCCAAAGGCTCCGGTGGAGACAAATATGCCCAGAGAGCGGATGTCGTTCTGCGTTCTGACTGCCGTCAGCTGTCCTCCCCATACGTGGAACATACTGTTGGCAATTCCCAGGAGAACAGGGATGATGGGGAGTAGTAAGTGGTGAGTGGTGAGTAGAAAGTGGTAAGTGGTGAAGATTGACAAAGCAACTGCCAGCGTCATCAGCAACATGGAACCAAGCAGCATCCAGTGTTTCTGATGCATACGGTCAACAATCCAGCCTGTCAGCGGCTGTGTCAGGAATGCCAACACATTATATATAATAAAGAGGGAGACAACGTCGAGGGTGGTGGAAGGCCATACCACGAGATACAGGCAGCATGCACACAACCCGTCAACAAGGAAATGCAGCAACGCACAAATCCCAACACTCTTATAATTCTCAATTACCATTTGCTGCAGGCAAAGATACCGAAATTCATTGAAATATCCAAATAATCAAGATGTTTTAACCCTTCAGTCCCCTACCCGACCGACAATTAGACACAGAAGACCGACAATTTGTCATAATACGATGGTTCGGCACAGCGCTTGAAGGTAAAAAGGTAAGTGAGTAAAAAAGTAAAAACATAAAAAGAAAGGAGTTAATCATGACATTAGACAAACTGACCATCAAGGCGCAGGAAGCCGTCCAGGAGGCGGTGAACACTGCGCAACGCGCCCAGCAGCAGACCATAGAACCGGTGCATCTGCTGAAGGGCATCATAGAGAAAGGCAAGGACGTAACGAACTTCATCTTCCAGAAGTTGGGCGTCAACGGCCAGCAGATTAGCATGCTGCTCGACCAGGAACTGCAGCACCTGCCACGTGTGCAGGGCGGACAGCCGTACCTGTCAAGCGACACCAACTCGGTACTGCTGAAGGCAGAGGACATCTCGAAGAAACTGGGCGACGAGTTCGTCAGCATTGAGCCGCTGCTGCTGGCGCTGCTCAGCGTGAACTCCACGGCCAGCCGCATACTGAAGGATGCCGGCTGTACGGAGAAGGACATGCAGGCCGCCATCCAGGAGCTGCGACAGGGACAGAAGGTGCAGAGCCAGAGCGGTGACGAGAACTACCAGTCGCTGGACAAGTACGCCAAGAACCTGGTAGATATGGCCCGTCAGGGCAAGCTGGACCCCGTCATCGGCCGTGACGACGAGATACGTCGCGTGTTGCAGATTCTTTCCCGCCGTACGAAGAACAACCCGATACTGATTGGAGAGCCGGGCACAGGTAAGACTGCCATCGTCGAGGGTCTGGCACAACGCATCGTGCGCGGTGACGTGCCCGAGAACCTGAAGGACAAACAGCTCTTCTCGCTCGACATGGGTGCGCTGGTAGCTGGTGCGAAGTACAAGGGTGAGTTCGAGGAGCGCCTGAAGAGCGTCATCAACGAGGTGACGAAGAGCGAGGGCCGCATCATCCTCTTCATCGATGAGATTCACACACTGGTAGGTGCCGGCGGCGGTGAGGGAGCCATGGATGCAGCCAACATCCTGAAGCCTGCCCTGGCACGTGGTGAGCTGCGCAGCATTGGTGCCACCACGCTGAACGAGTACCAAAAGTACTTTGAGAAGGACAAGGCACTGGAGCGCAGGTTCCAGACGGTCATGGTGGATGAGCCTGACGAACTCAGCGCCATCTCTATCCTGCGTGGTCTGAAGGAGCGTTACGAGAACCACCATAAGGTACGTATCCAGGACGACGCCTGCATAGCCGCCGTACAGCTGTCGGAACGTTACATCAGCGAGCGTTTCCTGCCCGACAAGGCCATCGACCTGATGGACGAGGCAGCCGCCAAGCTGCGCATGGAGCGTGACTCGGTGCCCGAGGAGCTGGACGAGATCATGCGCCGACTGGCTCAGTTGGAGATTGAACGGGAAGCCATCAAGCGGGAAGGCGACGAACCTAAGATTCAGCAATTAGACAAAGAGATAGCAGAGCTGAAGGAGCAGGAGACGCAGTTCCGTGCCAAGTGGGAAGGCGAGCGACAGCTGATTAACCAGATACAGCAGGACAAACAGGAGATAGAAAACCTGAAGATAGAGGCTGAACGGGCAGAACGTGAAGGCGACTACGGCAAGGTGGCCGAGATACGTTATTCGAAGCTGAAGGCGCTGGAGGATAACATCAAGAACATCCAGCAGCAACTGGCCTCCGCCCAGGATGGTAATGCAATGGTACGTGAAGAGGTTACTGCCGACGATATTGCCGAGGTGGTGAGCCGTTGGACGGGCATCCCCGTCACCCGCATGCTGCAGAGTGAGCGTGAGAAACTGCTGCACTTGGAGACCGAGCTGCACCGTCGTGTCATCGGTCAGGACGAGGCTATCACTGCCGTTTCGGATGCGGTACGCCGCAGCCGTGCCGGGTTGCAGGACCCCAAGCGCCCCATTGCGTCGTTCATCTTCCTTGGCACCACAGGTGTGGGTAAGACGGAACTGGCAAAAGCACTGGCGGAGTACCTCTTCAACGACGAGACGATGATGACGCGTATCGACATGTCGGAGTATCAGGAGAAGCACACCGTGAGCCGACTCATCGGTGCGCCTCCGGGATACATCGGTTACGACGAGGGTGGTCAGCTGACAGAGGCCGTGCGCCGCAAGCCCTATCAAGTGCTGCTGTTCGACGAGATTGAGAAGGCGCATCCCGACGTGTTCAACATCCTGCTGCAGGTGCTGGACGACGGTCGTCTGACGGACAACAAGGGACGGACGGCGAACTTCAAGAACACCATCATCATCATGACCAGCAACGCCACACGTGAGCAGCTGCGCATGCTGATGCGTCCGGAGTTCCTGAACCGTATCGACGAGATCATCACCTTCCAGCAGCTGACGCAGGAGCAGATTGCCGACGTGGTACGCCTGCAGATGAGGCGTGTCACCGACATGCTGGAGCCGCAGGGCATCAGCCTCGAAGTGACCGACGCCGCCATTCGCTATCTGGCTCAGGAGGGCTACGACCCCGACTTCGGCGCACGTCCTGTCAAGCGAGCCATCCAGCAGCTGGTGCTCAACGACCTGTCGCGAAAGATTCTGGCTGACGAGATAGACCGCTCAAAGCCCATCATCATTGATGAGTTCGGGGACGGGCTGATATTCAGAAACTAAGAAAAGGTAAAAAGGCTGCGCAATGTTGATGATGCGCAGCCTTTTTTACTATTTTACTATTTTACCCTTTTACTTTTTGCATGGGCACCAGGGCTTGAGCGTCTTGAAGAAGTCGTTGCCCTTGTCATCAACGAGGATAAAGGCGGGGAAGTCCTCCACCTCAATTTTCCAGATGGCTTCCATACCCAGCTCGGGATACTCCACACACTCGATGCTCTTGATGCTCGACTGGCTGAGGACAGCTGCCACGCCACCGATGGTACCGAGATAGAAACCGCCGTGCTTCTTGCAGGCCTCGGTCACCACGTCGCTGCGGTTGCCCTTGGCAATCATGACCAACGAAGCACCGTTGGCCTGGAACTCATCCACATAGGGATCCATACGGTTGGCCGTGGTCGGGCCCATGGAGCCGCAAGGATAGCCAGCGGGTGTCTTGGCAGGTCCGGCATACAGCACGGGATACTTCTTGAAGTAGTCGGGCATTCCCTCACCGGCATCCAGACGGGCCTTCAGCTTGGCATGGGCAATGTCACGAGCCACGATGATGGTTCCACGCAGGTTTACTCTCGTGGACACAGGATACTTCGACAGTTCCTGACGTACGGCATCGATGCCCTGGTTGAGGTCAATCTCAATGCCCTTGGCACCCTCACCGGGACGACGGTACTCCTCAGGAATCAGCTCAGCGGGGTTGTTGTCCATCTGCTCGAGCCAGATACCGTCGCGGTTGATCTTTGCCTTGATGTTACGGTCGGCCGAACAGCTGACACCCATGCCGATGGGACAGCTGGCGCCATGACGCGGCAGACGCACCACGCGGATGTCGTGAGCCAGGTACTTACCGCCGAACTGTGCACCCAGACCAATCTTCTGCGCTTCAACGAGCAGCTTCTGCTCCAGGTCAACATCGCGGAAAGCACGTCCCGTCTCGTCGCCCGTAGTGGGCAGGTTGTCGTAGTACTTGATGCTGGCCAGCTTGACGGTCAGCAGGTTCTTCTCAGCCGACGTACCGCCGATGACGAAGGCGATGTGGTAAGGCGGACAAGCTGCCGTACCCAGGCTCTTCATCTTCTCCACAAGGAATGGGATGAGCGTGCCCTCGTTCTGGATGGTGGCCTTGGTCATGGGGTAGAAATAGGTCTTGTTGGCAGAGCCGCCACCCTTGGCCACGAACACGAAGCGGTACTCGGCACCCTCGGTAGCCTCAATGTCGATCTGTGCGGGCAGGTTGCAACGGGTGTTCACCTCGTCGTACATGTTGAGGGGAGCGTTCTGCGAATAGCGCAGGTTATCCTGCGTGAAGGTGTTATAGACACCCAGCGAGAGGGCTTCCTCGTCCTCGAAGCCGGTCCATACCTGCTGACCCTTCTCACCATGTATGATGGCCGTACCCGTGTCCTGACAGAAGGGCAGCACGCCCTTGGCAGCCGTCTCGGCATTGCGCAAGAACTGAAGGGCCACATACTTGTCGTTCTCCGAAGCCTCGGGGTCGTCGAGAATCTTTGCCACCATCAGGTTATGCTCGCGGCGCAGCATGAACTCCGCATCGTGGAATGCCTGCTGGGCAAGCAGCGTGAGGGCTTCCTTCGATACCTTTACGATTTCCTTGCCTTCAAACTCGGCGGTGCTCACACCTTCCTTGCTCAAAAGCCTGTACTCGGTTTTGTCCTCGCCCAACTGGAACATGGGCGCATACTTAAAATCAAAGTTTTTAGCCATAGTCTAAGCCCCCTAAGTTAGGGGGATGGGGGTCTGAACGCGAGCCCCCTAAGTTAGGGGGTTGGGGGTCTGAATGCCCTTCGTGTCTTACCTATTAATGTTAATAATATTGTTAAGGAAGTCTGTTCAGACCCCTAAATCCCCTTACTAAGGGGACGTAGGCATGTTCAGACCCCTGTAGCCCCCTAACTTAGGGGGCAAAAATTAGTATCCAAAGACCTCATCGGTGGTGAGTTTCCTGACGGGACCAACCTTCTGCAGGAAATCCATGTCGAGCATCTCCTCATTGCCGAGAATGATGTAGCGGAAGGTCTTGTGGGCCATGTTGTCCTGTTCGAACTTGACGATATCCTGCAAAGTCAGGGCGGGCAGGTCACGGTAAATCTTCTCGTCCTCGTCGTAGTCAAGTCCACGCTGCTTGGCGCTGTAGTAGGCGTTGAGCACACCGAACTTCGTGGTGCGCTGGCTGGCTAGACGCTTCATCAGAGCGTCCTTGGCAATCTGGAAGGCACCCTCCGACTGCGGGATGGTATCAAGAATCTCGTTGAAGTGGGTGATGGCATCCACCATCTTGTCGGCCTGGGTGATGATGGTGGTGTTGAAGTTCTCCTTGAAGCCACGGCGCCACGGAGTGTTGTAATAAGCGCTGGCGGAATAGGCCAGACCGCGTGCCTCACGCATCTCCTGGAAGACGATGGCATTCATGGAACCACCGTAATACTCGTTGAAGAGAGCCTTGAGGGCAGCCTCCTCGGGATTCCAGTCGCGGTTCTCGTTGTGGAACATCACCAAGTAGATGTTCTTAGCGTCGTAAGGAGCCGTCCACACGTCGTTCACCGGAGTGGTGACAGCTTTGGCGACGGGAGCCTCGGGCACTACCATCAGCTGGTCGGCCACGCTGTGCTGGCGGTCCATCAGGTCGAGGAACTGCTGCTGGGCGGTGGGACCATAGTAGAAGATGGTATGGCGGTAGTTACGGAGTCCCTTGACCAGGTCGATGAGCACCTGCGGGTCAGCCGCCTTCAAATCGTCGTTGCTCATCATGGGGAAGTACTTCTCGTAGATGGCCAGACGGCGCAGGTACGAGAAATTAGACTGCTGGTTGGCCTTACGGTCGGAACGGGCCTTGAACACAATATCAATGTACTTCTGCCAGGCCTCACGGTCAACCACGGCCTGCTGGATACGTTCCTCGAGCAGGGCGAGTGCCTGCGGCAGGTTCTCGTTGAGTCCGTTCAGGCCGATGGTGATGTTGTCGGTACCGGTGTTGATGTAGGGGTCGCAAGCCAGTTTGTAGAACTCCTGCTTGAGCTGGGCAGCCGTCTTTGTGTTGGTGCCCAGGTAGTCCATGAGGTACTCGGCAGCAATCTCGTAGCGCGGGTCGTCCTCGTCGCCGAACTCATACTGGAAGGCGAGGCTGAACAGACCGTTCTCCGTGTTTTGCTTGTAGAGTACGGGAATCTTCTTCTTGGTCTCAGTCACCGTCAGGTCATTCTTAAAATCAACGAAGCGGGGCTGAATGGGTGTCACCTCCGATGCCTGAATGTCACGCAGGAACTGTGAGCTCTGCTCGCGATTGGTGGGGATAGGCGTGATGGCCGGCTTCTCAATGGTTTTCTGCGTGGAGTCAACACCCTGACGCTTGTAGATGCAGGCGTAGCCGTTGTCGAAGTGGCGGCGGGTGAAGTCGATGATCTGCTGACGGGTAATCTTTGACACACGGTCCAGATAACCTACCTCATCGGCCCACTCCGTGCCGTTGATGAAGGAATTGACAAACATGTCGGCACGGCTGCCGTTGTCCTCCAGCTGACGGTAACGGCTGCGCTTGATGTTGTTGATGACCGAAGGCAGCAGGTCGTTGTCGAACTTACCCTGCTTCAGGTTCTCAATCTCACCGAGCATCAGGTCACGCACCTCCTCCAGCGTCTGGCCTTCCTTGGGATGGCCGTTGAGGATGAAGGCGGAGTAGTCTGCCAGGTCAAAGACGAAGGCACTGGCACCCATCAGTTTCATGGGCTGTTCGAGGTTCAGCTCGAAGAGTCCGGCACGTCCGTTGGCCAGCATGGAGCTGATGATGTTGAGGGTGTCCATCTGGGCATCGCCGGCACCCTTGAAGCGCCAACCGAGCATGATGTTCTCTGCATCGTTGCCCCAGACGGCAGAATCAATGGGAGCGGTAATGGGTTTCTCTTTGGGGAAGACGGGATAATCGATGGGACGTGCCTGCCAGGAGCCGAAGTACTTGTCGATGATGCGGATGACCTCGTCAGGATTGAAGTCGCCCGACATACAGATGGCGGTATTGTTTGGCACGTACCACTTCTTAAAGTAATTCTTGATGTTGGTGATGGAGGGGTTCTTCAGGTGTTCCTGCGTTCCGATGACGGTCTGCGTACCATAGGGATGGCTGGGGAAGAGCTTGGCCAGCAAGGCCTCATACATCTTGCGGGCATCACGTGTCAGGTTGATGTTCTTCTCCTCATAAACGGCCTCCAGCTCGGTGTGGAAGCCACGGATGACCATGTTCTGGAAACGGTCGCTCTGTATCTTCGCCCAATTCTCCACCTCGTTGGAGGGGATATCCTCGGTATAGCATGTCACATCGTTCGACGTGTAGGCGTTGGTGCCCTCAGCACCGATGGCAGACATCAGCTTGTCGTACTCATTGGGAATGAAGTACTGCGCAGCCAGCTGACTCACGCTGTCAATCTCGTGGTAGGCCTGACGGCGTGCCTCGGGATCGGTCAGCTTACGGTAAGCCTCGTAGCGCTGCTCTATCTCATTGAGCAGCGGAGCCTCTGCCTCGGGGTTGTTGGTACCGAACTTCTTGGTGCCCTTGAACATCAAGTGCTCCAGGTAGTGAGCCAGACCGGTGGTCTCGGCAGGGTCATTCTTACCTCCCGTGCGTACGGCAATGTAAGTCTGGATGCGTGGCTGCTCCTTGTAAACGGTCAGATAGACCTTCAATCCGTTATTCAGCGTATAAATACGCGACTGCATGGGGTCACCAGCAACGGTTTGATACTTGTAATCTTGGGCAGACGCACTGCTGAACGATAAATGACAAATGATAAAGGATAAACCAATTATCCAAGCAAATCTCTTATTCATAGTTTTCAAATTGTATTAATGATACCCGCAGGAAAGCCTCCCCTTTCGGGGAGGTATGGTGGGGCACTTAGTTTTCATAATCTATCTCATGGTCGAGCTTCGAGAGGAAGTCCTCTAATACCTCCTGCTCCACGTCGCCCATGGCATACTCCTTCTCGGCATCCTTGCGAATCTCGGCAATCCATGCACGACGGGCCTTCACATAGTCCTCACGGATGCGCTCACAGGCCTGTTCGTCAAGCTCTGTCAGGTGGTAGTAGTCAAGAATGAGCTGATAGCTCCACGCCCAGCGGTAGTCGCTATAGTGGTTGTTGATGTCTTCGAAGCGGTCGAGCACCTGCTGGATATTCTCAATCACGCCTGACTTGATGTCGTCAATGAGGCGCTCTTCCTCGCTCTGCGGCAGCAACAGTCCAGAGAGGTCGATCCAGGGACCGAGTCCGGTCTTCTCCTTTGGCGGCAGCAGGGTACCTTCCTTCAACTGGCGCTTCAGCACGGCACCCATGTAGATACGCATGGCGATGTCGTAGTACTTCAAGCCCTTGCGTAGCGACGAGGCATTGATGACATACTCGTGAAAGTTATAGGAAGAAACGTTGTCGCCGGAAGCTTCACGCAGGGCTTTCAGGATCTTGATACCATCACTGATCTCACCCACGGTGAAGGGGGAGAGCCAGTCGAAGTTGATGATAGACTTCTTTGACTGCTTGGAACGCTTGTCGCGCTTCGGCCATTTCTTGATGTCACGGTAGAGTCCCACCGTAGTGATGTTACGTCCAGGCGACAGGTACATGGTCTCTCCATAAGCAATCAGATAGGAGAACGGCAGGTTACGGGTGTCGGGATGGTGCATCAGCTTGCCGAAGCAGACGGAGAAGGCTCCGATGGTGGCAGGCATCAGGATATAAGAGCCCGAAGCGGTCTTCGTGCCGCGCTCCAGGGTTCCATAGTGCAGGGGACCCATCTTGTAGGCATGGTTCGAGAAGTTGGTATTTGAACCGGCGTTATAAAACGAGAACTCACCGCCGATGAGCAGGCTCGACTTATGGTGGCTGGCGGAGAAGGGACCACAGAAGGCGGCACAGGCCTCACCGTTGGCCATGAACGAGTTGGCAAAGAACAGGCTGGCCTCAGCCGTGAAGCCGTTGGTCACCTGACAGGCCTCGCCCACGAAGCAGTCCTGCATCTTCACGGAGTTGTTGATACTGCAGCCGTCGCAGATGATGGAGTTCTCGCAGATGACACCCGTGCCGATATACACGGAAGCGTCACGCGACGACATGATGGTACACTCCAACAGACGAGCGGCACCGTTCACCTCGCAGTCGCCCTTGATGACGGTATTGGTGATGTCCTTTGTATTGATAATCTTCACGTTGTTGCCGATGATGCCCCGCTCGGGACGCTCCACGCGCAACTCGTCCTCAATGAGCTGGATGAGGCGCTGCTTCAGCACCTTGTCCTGGGAATGCTTCACCATGAAGGATGCCAGCTGGGAGTTCAGTTCGCGGAAGATAACCACGTTGCCGTCACCCATCTCGTTGAGCACGGAGATGGTGGAACCCTCGCCGAAGGTGGCATCATCAGTGGTCTCGAGCGTCGAGATGTTCGAGATAAAGCAGTCGTTACCGATTGTATAGTTGTTGATGTAGTTACCTACCTTCTCAATCAGACAGTCGTTACCCACGCTCACGTTGCGAAGGGTAGCGTCGTTGATGCCCGAGTGCTTGAAGAAGCCCTTGGTCACCTCAACCTGCTTGTTGAATTCACCCAGGCGGATATCGCCATAGAACATCACTCGATGGAAATTATAAGGTTTAAAGCCTTCGGCTACCATTACTCGCTGCCAGTCTTCGCACCAGCAAACATTGTTTTCCAGAATCTCGATTTCACTTTGTGTCAGTTGTCTATAATTACTCATAATTGTAGGGTATTGATAATAATGCGCAAAGATACGATATTTTAACGAAGAATAAGGAATGATGAATGAAGAATTTGTGCCGCCGTCCACAGCTTTAACTTTTTTTGGCAAACGGAACCCTTTACTTTTTTACTTTTTTTCTTTTTTACCTTTTTACTTTTTATTACCTTTGCCCCGATTTTGTAAAACAACACATTAATTAGAAACGATTATGAGAGTCATTATTGAACCCGACTACGCGAAAATGTCGCAATGGGCTGCCGAGCACGTTATCCGTCGCATCAATGAGGCCAAGCCCACACCCGAGAAACCTTTTGTTTTAGGTCTGCCCACCGGTTCATCACCTGAAGGCATGTATGCCTGTCTGGTAAAAGCCAACAAGGAAGGCCGTGTGTCGTTCAAGAATGTGTTGACGTTCAACATGGACGAATATGTAGGACTCCCCGAGGAGCACCCCGAGAGCTACCATTCATTCATGGCACGCAATCTGTTCGACCATATTGACTGCCCCAAGGAGAACATCCACATCCTGAACGGTAATGCTCCTGACCTGGCTGCCGAGTGCGCTCACTACGAGGAGATGATCCGTGAGGCAGGAGGCATCGACCTCTTCCTCGGAGGCATCGGTCCCGACGGACACATCGCCTTCAACGAGCCTTACTCTTCTCTGTCAAGCCGTACCCGTGTGAAGACTCTGACCACCGACACCATCATTGCCAACTCACGCTTCTTCGACAACGACGTGAACAAGGTGCCCAAGCTGGCGCTGACTGTCGGCGTAGGAACCGTGATGGATGCCAAGGAAGTAATGATTCTGGTCAACGGACACCACAAGGCACGTGCCCTGAAGGCCGCCATTGAGGGAGCCGTCAACCACGAGTGGACCATCTCAGCCCTGCAGCAGCACCAGCACGGCATCATCGTTGCCGACGAGGCTGCTACCGATGAGCTGAAGCACGGCACCTATAAGTATTTCAAGGATATTGAAAAGGACAATCTTATTTAATTGTCAATTCTCAATTGGATACAGGAAATCATTGTAAGGGTACTTCTGAACATGGAGTGCCCTTACTTTATTATATAATACCTGTCGTAATTCGTCAATATTCTGCTTCTCACGAGCAGAGATGAACAAACAGTCATCGTTCATCTTCGCCATCCACGTGCGCTTCAGTTCGTCTAACGAGATATTCTCCTTCGTCATCGGCGTCAAGTCGTCATCTTCCTTCTCCACCCACGTGTAAGCATCTATCTTATTGAAGACCAACATCTTCGGAGTTTCTGCACAGCCCAACTCCGACAAGGTCTTGTCCACCACTTGAATCTGATCATCAAAGTCGGGATGCGAGATATCCACCACATGCACCAGCAGGTCGGCCTCACGTACCTCGTCGAGCGTTGATTTGAACGAATCCACCAGGTCGGTAGGTAACTTACGAATGAACCCTACAGTGTCGGCCAGCAGGAACGGCAGGTTGTCAATGGTCATCTTACGGACTGTCGTGTCAAGGGTGGCAAAGAGTTTGTTCTCGGCAAATACCTCGCTCTTCGACAGCAGGTTCATCAACGTTGACTTGCCCACGTTTGTATAGCCCACCAGCGCCACACGGATCAGTCGGCCACGGTTCTTGCGCTGCGTAGTCTTCTGACGGTCAATCTCCTCCAGACGTTGCTTCAGCAGGGTGATGCGGTGCAGGATGATACGACGGTCCATCTCCAACTGCGTCTCACCCGGACCACGCAGGCCTACCGAGCCCTTGCCGCCACCTGAACCGGAACCGCCGCCCTGGCGTTCCAAGTGCGTCCACAAACGTTGCAGACGAGGCAACATGTAACGATGCTGAGCCAGCTCCACCTGTGTCTTGGCCTCAGCCGTCTGGGCACGCATGGCAAAGATGTCGAGAATCAGACTGGTACGGTCGAGGATCTTTACCTGCAGCTCCTTCTCAATGTTGCGTATCTGCTTGGCCGACAATTCATCATCGAAGATGACCATACCTATTGGCTGTGGCATGTCGTCAAGATTCTCTGTCGGTAACGGACCGTCTGCCCTTATGGCATCCATCCACTCATCGTAGGCATCCTGCTGTTGCTTGATAAACTGTTTGATTTCCTGCAACTTGCCACTGCCCACGTAGGTAACCTGCGAAGGGCCGCCCGCACGCTGTGTGAACCTTTTGACCACTACGGCACCCGCCGTGTCGGCCAGAAACTCCAGTTCGTCAAGATACTCTTTTGTCTTTGCCTCGTCCTGCTGCGGCGTTATCAGTCCAACCAATATCGCCGTCTCAGCCTTTGCCTCAGAGATTACAAATTCCTTCATTCCCTGCAATCCTAACTCCTATCTCCTATCTCCTAACTCTTATTTCCGCGTCTTCCTTGCGGATGAAAACGTAGTCATGGCCCGTACGCAGCTCGTAATAACCTTCGTGCTCATAGAACTCGTCGCCGAGGATGGTGCCCTTCTTGACCGTTCCGAACAGCGGCATGGGACCATCGTCAGCATAGTTGTCGGTAAAAAGTTCCGTAACAGGCTTAGCAGCAACAAGAATGCTGTCGCCCTCGCCGGTGTACCAGTCCTGCGTACCCACATACTTCGAGTAACACCAACCGGTGACGCCATTACGCAGACGGACCTTCGTCCACTTGCCCTGTTGCTCCAATAGCACGCCGCCGCCTAAGCCGTGGAACAACATCCATAGCTGATCCAGTACACGTGCCTTCGACGAAGGTTTTTCTCTCACATTGACGAAATTGTCATCTGACGTGGCATAAACTACGGTGAACACTTCCTGTGCCCACATGGAGCCGCACATTACCAGTGCGAAAAGAAACACTATGAGCCTTTTCATCATCTTTTCAGTTATCAATTACCAATTGTCATTCAGGCCAAAGGCCGCTAACAGTGGACAAAGGTAAGAAAAAATAAAAAAATGAAAGAATGAAAAAATGAAAAAATGAAAAATGAAAAACAAAAAAAGGTTAAGCACAGCAAAAATCTCTCAAAGGTCAACGCTCAACTCTCAACTTTTTTTTACCTTTGTAGTCTATGAATGAGAAACTGACAGAAAAGACATGGAGCAAGAATGTCATACTCGTAGATGGAGACTACATCGACCAGGTGGCATTCAATCTCATCGTGAACTTTGAACGCATGCTAGAACGCCGCATCCCTAAGGCAGACCTGGCACATTGGCTGGTCTGCGTAGCACTTGATGGAAACATAGCCGAAGGAGAGGGTGCTCAGGTCATTCTGCTGCATACCAAGTCGAAGTTGGAGAACTTCATGCCGGCCGACTATAC
Organism: Prevotella sp.; assembly: GCA_024695705.1. GTDB lineage: Bacteria > Bacteroidota > Bacteroidia > Bacteroidales > Bacteroidaceae > Prevotella. The sequence continues at coordinate 14,412 of JAILHP010000066.1, forward strand.
GCAGGAACTCGACGGAAAAGCGTTCAACGACCGCATGGGCGAGTTCTGCATCAGCAGTGTGCAGGTAGAAAAGATGACCACTATGGAGGATTTGTTTATGGAATCCATGCGACACTTGTACCGTCAGCCGGAGGTGATGGACCTGATGCTCATCAGCAACGACAGGTATTTGGACCAAGTGCTCATGGACCTGCACCGTACACAGACAGGTAAGGACAAGGTTATCAACGTCTTCACCATGCAACCCGTCATCAACGGTTCCTACAACCAGCAGATTCTTGGTTTCTCGCTCATGGCAGCGATGGGAATAAAGTCAGAGGAAATAAATAAGAAATTTTAAATTGTAAATTAGGAATATGTCAAGAGTATTAATGATTGGCGCAGGCGGTGTAGCCACCGTTGCAGCCCACAAGATTGCACAGAACGCAGACGTGTTCGACGAGTTTATCATTGCAAGCCGCCGCAAGGAGAAATGTGACGACATCGTAAAGGCCATCCATGCCAAGGGACTGACGATGGATATCAAGACTGCTCAGGTGGATGCCGACGATGTGGAACAGCTCAAGGCACTGTTCAACCAGTACAAGCCCGAGCTGGTCATCAACCTCGCCCTGCCCTATCAGGACCTTACTATCATGGATGCTTGTCTGGCCTGCGGTTGCTCGTATCTGGACACTGCCAACTACGAGCCGAAGGACGAGGCACACTTTGAATACTCATGGCAGTGGGCCTACAAGGAGCGCTTTGAGCAGGCTGGACTGACTGCCATCCTGGGCTGCGGCTTCGACCCGGGCGTATCAGGTATCTACACCGCCTACGCTGCCAAGCACCACTTCGACGAGATGACGCAGCTGGACATCGTGGATTGCAATGCCGGCAACCATCATAAGGCCTTTGCCACGAACTTCAATCCTGAGATCAATATCCGTGAGATTACACAGAAGGGTCTGTACTACGAGAACGGCGAGTGGAAAGAGACGGATCCGCTCAGCGTACACCAGCCCATCACCTACCCCAACATCGGACCGCGTGAGTCGTACCTCATGCACCACGAGGAGCTGGAGTCGCTGGTGAAGAACTATCCCAGCATCAAGCTAGCACGCTTCTGGATGACCTTCGGACAGCAGTACCTCACCTATCTTGACGTGATTCAGAACATCGGCATGAGCCGCATTGATGAGTTGGAATACGAAGCACCATTGGCCGACGGTACAGGCACTGCCAAGGTGAAGATTGTTCCTCTGCAGTTCCTGAAAGCCGTGCTGCCCAACCCGCAGGATCTCGGTGAGAACTACGACGGTGAGACCAGCATCGGCTGCCGCATCAAGGGCATCAAGGACGGCAACGCGCGTACCTATTATATATATAACAACTGTTCGCACCAGGCTGCTTACGAGGAGACGGGCATGCAGGGCGTCAGCTACACCACGGGTGTGCCTGCCATGATTGGTGCCATGATGTTCGTCAAGGGCATCTGGCGCAAGCCCGGCGTCTTCAATGTCGAGGAGTTCGACCCCGATCCCTTCATGGAGCAGCTGAACAAGCAGGGACTGCCTTGGAACGAGGTGTTCGACGGAGATTTGGAACTTTAAGAATAGATAATTGATAATTGAAAACTGATAATTATGGCAAAAAAACAAGAAACTGAACAGCTGACTCCTCAACAGGAGAAGATGAAAGCCCTGCAGGCCGCCATGTCGAAGATTGAAAAAGACTATGGCAAAGGCAGCATCATGCGCATGGGTGACGAGAAAATTGAGAACGTTGACGTGATTCCCACCGGCTCCATCGGACTGAACGCCGCTTTGGGCGTGGGCGGATACCCCAAGGGACGCATTATCGAGATATACGGTCCAGAGTCAAGCGGTAAGACGACGCTGGCCATTCATGCCATAGCTGAGGCACAGAAAGCAGGCGGCATTGCTGCCTTCATCGACGCAGAGCACGCCTTCGACCGTTTCTATGCCGAGAGGCTGGGCGTGGATGTCGGCAACCTGTATATCTCACAGCCCGACAACGGTGAGCAGGCCCTTGAGATTGCCGACCAGCTCATTCGCTCCAGCGCCATTGACATCATCGTCATTGACTCTGTGGCAGCACTGACGCCAAAGAAGGAGATTGAGGGCGACATGGGCGACTCTGCTGTCGGTCTGCATGCCCGTCTGATGAGTCAGGCCCTGCGCAAGCTCACCTCGACCATCGCCAAGACCAACACAACGTGTATCTTCATCAACCAGCTGCGCGAGAAGATTGGCGTGATGTTCGGCAATCCTGAAACGACGACGGGTGGTAATGCCCTGAAGTTCTATGCTTCCGTTCGTCTGGACATCCGCAAGTCATCGCCTATCAAGGACGGAGATAACATTCTGGGTAACCAGACGAAGGTGAAGGTGGTGAAGAACAAGGTAGCTCCTCCCTTCCGCAAGTGCGAGTTCGAAATCATGTTTGGTGAAGGAATCTCCAAGGTTGGTGAGATTCTCGATTTGGGTGTGGAGTACGGCATCATCCAGAAGAGCGGTTCCTGGTTCTCTTACGGCGGCAACAAATTAGGACAGGGTCGCGATGCCACGAAGCAGCTGCTGGCCGACAACCCCGAGCTTTGCGAGGAACTGGAAGCCAAAATCAAGGAAGCCATTGCCGATAAGGCATAAAAAAACAAGGCAAAAAAAGAAAGGCGTTTCACTTTTGAAACGCCTTTCTTTTTACTTTACTCTTTATTGTGTCTTCACATTAATCACCTTACGCAGGTTGTTGAACTGGATGATAAGCAGCTTCTTGGAGCGCTTGTAAATCCAATCCATACGGCCATTGTTGGCTTGCAGTATTTCATCAGGTTCACCTAGGGCGAGCTCAACCTCCTCATCAGTCATTCCGACGGCAGCACGTCCCTGACGTATCATAGCACGTGTCTCAGGCGTTGAGTTACGCAGCTTACCTTCGCCCAAGCCGAAGATATAGCCGAAGTAGTCTTCTCTCTTCACATCACGGTCGCCCGTCACTTCCACATTAACAAACGTGACATCCTTGCTATATATACGACGCGACTCACCTTCAGTAAGGGTCATCGTCACGTATTTGCTGCCTGAAATCGGAGTGATGTCATCAATAACGAACTCCATCAGACGGGGCACCTTCACGTTACGAATACGGCCGTCGCCCTTGGAAACCATCTCGGTGGCAAACTTCGTAAAGATGGTCTTGCCTATATACTGACGGAAGTCCTCGCTAACAACGTCGGTACCTGTGAGCACGTCAAACGAGTTGAGGAATACGAACTTCTTGTTGTCCATGATAAGTTCCTCGTCGCGCATGCCGTTGTTGGTGCGGCTCAAAACGACGTTCTGGAAGAACTGCTTGCCAGTCTTGGGGTCTTCAACGATAATCTTGACGGGGAACTTGCGGGTTCCTACGCCGATGGCCTTGACAACCACCTCGGTGTTCTCAGCAATCCTTACTTCCTCACAACCGTCGCCCTCATACTGAGTATCGATATAGAAAATGGGCTGGCGGGTGATGAGCGTCTGGCCTATAAGCAACTCGCGGGCCTTATCCACATCGTCCAGATAAGCCAGCGTGGGAACGCCCAGCTTGCCGTAGCAGTAGTCGTCGAACGAGCCGAGAGGCAGCTCGAAATAATAGGAACGGCTGTCATCCTGACATACGAAATTGACATGCTCGCGGCCATTGGCTCCTACGGTGTGGTTCTTATAAATCATGATGTGGTGGCGCAACTTACCGTTACCCACTTCCTTTCCGGTGGCAGCATCGTGGAAGGTATTGACAATCAGGTCATACTTCTCAGGAATTACCATGAACTTCATGCCTTCCTGCCAGTCACACATACTGCGATACTTGAAATTTTTGGTTACAAAGTTCTGCGGCTCATTTGGATCCTCTGCCGGAGTCTCTTCTACAGCAGCAGTACCCGTTGGATTTACCTTTGCTGTAGGCTTCACATTATTCGTCTTCACGATGTATGAATCTTGAGCCGTTGCCGTCAACATGGCACATGCCATAGCGGCGAGTAAGATCATTCTCTTCATGATGATTAATATATTAAAACGTTTTAATTTCGAAATCTGCGTGCAAAGATACAAATAAATTGAGAAAAATAATTAAAAACAAGGAATATTTTTTCTATTTGTGCCAAATTGGCATTCTATTCGTCAATAACTAGGCTTTGGCACACGCTTTGCTGTATGCTGTCAGCGAATAATCGCACAAAACGAATAATAACAATATAAAGTATAAAAATTATGGGAAAGATTATTGGAATTGACTTAGGTACAACAAACAGCTGCGTTGCCGTATTCGAAGGTAACGAGCCCGTTGTAATCGCTAACAGCGAAGGTAAGCGCACTACCCCGTCGGTGGTGGGCTTCGTTGAGAACGGTGAACGTAAGATTGGTGACCCTGCCAAGCGTCAGGCCATCACCAACCCGAAGAAGACCGTCTATTCTATCAAGCGTTTCATGGGTGAGAACTGGCAGCAGACAGAAAAGGAAATTGCCCGCGTGCCCTACACAGTCGTCAACGAAGGCGGTTATCCGCGTGTTGACATTGACGGACGTAAATATACCCCGCAGGAGATTTCTGCTATGATCTTGCAGAAGATGAAGAAGACCGCCGAGGACTACCTCGGACAGGAAGTGACGGATGCCGTCATCACCGTTCCGGCCTACTTCTCTGACTCACAGCGTCAGGCTACGAAGGAAGCCGGACAGATTGCAGGCCTCAACGTGATGCGTATTGTGAACGAGCCGACGGCTGCCGCTTTGGCATACGGTGTCGATAAGGCCAACAAGGACATGAAGATTGCCGTATTCGACCTGGGTGGCGGTACGTTCGATATCTCTATCTTGGAGTTCGGCGGTGGTGTGTTCGAGGTGCTCTCTACTAATGGTGACACCCACCTGGGTGGTGACGACTTCGACCAGGTCATCATCGACTGGCTGGTACAGGAGTTCCGCAACGACGAGGGTGCCAACCTGAAGGACGACCCAATGGCTATGCAGCGTCTGAAGGAGGCTGCCGAGAAGGCCAAGATTGAGCTGTCTTCTTCTACCAGCACCGAGATCAACCTGCCGTACATCATGCCGGTAGGCGGCGTGCCCAAGCACTTGGTAAAGACCTTGACACGTGCCAAGTTCGAACAGCTGGCACACGGATTGATCCAGGCTTGTCTGGCTCCCTGCCAGAAGGCTATGGCCGATGCCAAGCTGTCAACCAGCGACATCGACGAGGTTATCCTCGTAGGCGGTTCCAGCCGTATCCCCGCTGTGCAGACACTCGTTAAGAACTACTTCGGCAAGGAGCCTTCAAAGGGTGTAAACCCCGACGAGGTGGTAGCCGTAGGTGCTTCTATCCAGGGTGCTATCCTGAACAAGGAAGGCGGTGTTGGCGACATCGTGCTGCTCGACGTCACCCCGCTGACACTGGGTATCGAGACCCTCGGCGGCGTAATGACCAAGCTGATTGAGGCTAACTCAACCATTCCTTGCAAGAAGAGCGAGACCTTCTCAACCGCTGCCGACAACCAGACAGAGGTAACCATCCACGTACTGCAGGGAGAGCGTCCTATGGCCAGCCAGAACAAGTCCATCGGTCAGTTTAACCTGACAGGTATCGCACCCGCACGTCGTGGTATTCCTCAGATTGAGGTAACCTTCGATATCGATGCCAACGGTATCCTCAAGGTTTCTGCAAAGGACAAGGCCACCGGCAAGGAGCAGGCCATCCGCATCG
>JAILHP010000106.1 GCA_024695705.1 Prevotella sp.
ACGGGCTTCTTCGGTTCACGGAAGGTGTACATGAAACCGCTGCCGCACTCCTTGAAACCGTCAACCAGGTTGCCCAGCATGGTGTGGTAGGTGTAGGAGTAGGGGACATCGTTGAAGTCGCCGCAGACGATGCAAGGCTCCTTGCTTTGGGCTATCTCGTTGGCAACGATACGTGCCTGGCCTGAACGTACTATCATACCGAGCGTGTAATTACCATAGATGGCTCTGATCAGTCTGTTGTCTTCCACGTGATGACCTGCTGACAGGATTTTTTTCGCATGGTGCATGGTGCGGCTGAAGCCTGTAGTCTCCAAGTGTACGTTGAACACACGTATCAGCTTTCCTTCTATTTCGATGGTTGCCCACATGGCGCTTTGGTTTGTTTCCCATGCGGCATCGTCGTCAGGGTCGGAAAAAGCGATGTTGCTGGATTCTTTGATAGGGTAGCGGCTAAAGATGACCATGTCGTTCTTACCCATGGCCATGTAGGGGAAGTAGGTCTTGTAGTTTTCTGAGTTTTTCTTGTCGCCACTCATCTCTGCATATTCCTGCAGGCAAAGCACCTGTACCTTTTGGCGTTTCATCTCGGCGAGAATGTCCTCAGCCTTGAATCCTGTTGTTTCGTGTCCGAACACTTGTACGTTGTACGTGGCTACCATCAGTCCCTTGTAGTCTTCCACGTCTGACGTCGGCGGACGCAGCTGTAGCAGGGTGCCCATGTAGGGAATGCAGCAGATGATGGGGATGATGGGCAGTGCAATCCACTTCCATCTTCTTCTGACGAGCCAGTAGATGAGGAGCAGAACGTTCATGAAAATGAGTACAGGGAGGATATAGACGAGCATGGCCATTGCGGTATTGCCGACAGGGTCAACACGTCCGCCGAAGAGTCCGCCAAAGGTAAACAGCATCACGACAACCGTGATGACAAGAAACATCATAGAGAAATAACGATAGACAGCTAACTTTCCCATAATCAACAGCGAATGGTTTTAGTCCTTGACATATTTGTGGACCATCTCTATCAGGTCTTCCACACGGAACGGCTTAGCCAGGAAATCATCACAGCCGGCAGCCTTCGCCTCGCGGATGTTTTCGTCGAAGGCGTAGGCGCTGAGGGCGACGACGGGTGTGTCGTGGTGTACTTCCTTGATGATGCGTGTGGCATCCAGCCCGTTCATGTCCGGCATGCGGATGTCCATGAGTATCAGACTGGGCTTTTCCTCTTCGGCCTTGGTAACGGCCTCGATGCCGTTTTTGGCTCTCACCAGCCGGTAGCGTCGGGCCAGCACAATCTTCACCAGCTCGAAGTTGCTGTCCTCGTCCTCGGCCACCAAAATCATGCTTCTTTGCTCAGAGTCGTCCTTTGAACTGATGCGTATGGTTCTGGAGTTGGTGGTGATGCGGGTATTCTTCTGCACGCCGCCGATGGTTCCTTCGAAGGGCAGTGTGAAGATGAACGTGGCTCCCTTGCCGAGTTCTGAATTGCACCTGATTTCTCCGCCCATCTTTTCGATGATGATTTTGCTCAGCGGAAGTCCCAGTCCATAACCGTTCTGCATGGTCTCGGCATCCTTTGATACATAGGTCTTGAAGATGTTGGGCAGGTCTTCGGCGGCAATGCCCGAACCGGTGTCGCTGACGAAGAACTCCACTTCCTGTCCGTCGTTGATGAGCCGGTAACCGTAGCTGATGCTTCCGTTGGTGGTATGTTTGAGCGAATTGCTGATGAGGTTCGAGAATACCTGTGTCAATCGGTTCTCGTCGGTATTCAGCGTCACGTTCATGTTGGGCTTGGTATAGACCATGGAAACGGAGTCAGGACAACGGAACTTAAAGAGTTGCTTGAGGCCTAGGCACAGCTGGTCGAGGTCGGTCTGTGACTTCTTGATGGTGATTTCGCCTGCCTCTACTTTTGACAGGTCAAGAATCTCATCAATGAGGCTGAGCAGACGTGCGTTATTGCTCTCAATGATCTCCATGTACTTCATGCGCTCCGACTGGGAGTCGGTTTCGCACATAATACGTGAGAAGCCCTCGATGGCGTTCAGCGGGGTACGGATTTCATGGCTCATGTTGGCCAGGAAAAGCGACTTCATCCGGCTGGCTTTTTCTGCCTGCTGAGCTTTCTCCTCGTATTCCTTCAGCTTAGCTTCAGCCTCATCGATGTGGTTGTATGCAACTTGTAGTTTCTGACTTGCTTCTGCTAATTTCTGTAAAAGGATGTCTTTCTCTTGTCGTTCCATGACGTATATCTACATTACGTTGCAAAGATAATAAAAAATTAGGAGTTAGGAGCTAGGAGTTTGGAGTTTTTCACTTTTTTTATCACTCCCCTTATTAACTCCTAACTCTTAACTCTTAACTCTTAACTCGTAACTCCTAACTCCGTTTCGCTTTCTCCCATGCCCCGTTGTTCTTGTGGCTACGCAAATAGGCAATGCCCCTGAACACGTTGATATTCATGAACAGGAAATAATAGGGCACATACAGTAGGCGGTTCTTCTTTCCGTTGCGGGCCAAAAGCCAACCGGCAAAAGCCGCTACGTAGAAGAGCAGCTGCATGGCAAGAAGTAACCAATAAACCCAGAGCGCAAGGAACAGGCTTTCCGCACCAAGACAAACGAGTGCAAGGTTTAGTGGAATGAGTGCCAGAAGCGCAAAGGGCGTGATGGTCCATCGTAACACGCGATGAGACAGGAACTGGAAAGCCACCACTGGATGGCGGAAGGGGTTGAGCAGCTTGTAAAGCCGCCAAGTGCTCTGCAGACCGCCGGCCGCAATGCGCCGTTTGCGCTTGGATTCTTCGACGATGTCTGCCGAACCGTATTCCATGGCGTAGGCCTGAGGGGCATAGGCTATGCGGTAGCCTTCATCGACCAGGAGCATGGAGAGGACGAAGTCGTCGAGCAGCGTGTCTTTCGGCATGTCGCGGTAGAGTGGGGTACGGATGGCACATAACTCGCCTGCAGCACCCATGGCTGAATAGAACTCGCTGTCCAAACGTTTCAGCGTACTCTCGTATTTCCAGTAGAGCCCTTCGCCCTCTGCAACAGCCTCCCCCTTGCGGCGGGCCATAACGCGCTTCTCGCCGGCCACGCAACCCACTTTGGGATCCATGAAGCAGCGGACCACTTCGCGTATGCAGTCTTCGTTGAGCAGCGTGTTGGCATCGGTCATGACCACCAGCGGGGTCTTGACGCTCTTGATTCCATGATTGAGCGCAGCAGTCTTTCCCTGGCGTGCAGGGGTAAAGACTACTGTTACTTCATCGTAGGCCGCGAGTTTGTCGTTGGTGCCATCCGTCGAGCCGTCGGTCACCCACATCACCTTGAGCTTCCCTTTGGGATAGTTCAGTCGGCGGGTGTTCTCCATCTTCATCTCAACGATGTCCTCTTCGTTGTAGGCACAGATCATGAGCGTTACTTCCGGCAGGTCAATGTCGCTGGGCAACGGATACCTGAGCCGTTTTCCCCTGAAGAGGCGCTTCAGGAAAACCAGCCCAGCCAGTACGATGCCGTACCCTAAGTACGTGTAAAACACCAGTACCAGGCAAACCCAGAATATAATCTCAATCCACTTCAACTCCTAACTCCTAATTGTCCGTTTCTTCCTTCATATCAATGAATTCACCTTTCTTGTCGTAGAACTCATACTGAAGGAACGCCAGTTTCTGCGAGGAGATAACGTTAATGCCGAATCCGTACTTCATCTGCCATTTGCGCTTCAGTGAAACCAGTCCCTGATTGATGTAGGCAGCCACGTAGGGGTGAACGTGCAGGTTAAATCGTTTGATGCCTATCTTGTTGACTAAGCGGTCAATCTTGCTCTCCAATTGGTCTGTGAAAAGTATCGACGATTTGATCTTACCCTTTCCGAAGCAGGTAGGACAGGTTTCTTCTACATTGACATCCATGGCCGGACGCACTCGCTGACGCGTAATCTGCATCAGTCCGAATTTGCTCAGCGGCAGGATGTTGTGTCGTGCGCGGTCTTTCTGCATGTTCTTGCACATGCGCTCATAAAGCATCTGACGGTCTTCGGCGAGGTTCATATCAATGAAATCCACCACGATGATACCTCCCATGTCACGCAGACGCAGCTGTCGTGCCAGCTCATCGGCAGCACCGAGGTTTGTCTCTAAAGCATTGGCTTCCTGACCGTTTTCCTTTTTTATTCGAGTACCGCTGTTAACATCCACCACGTGCATGGCCTCCGTATGTTCGATGATGAGGTAGGCTCCGCGCTTGTAGTTTACGGTACGGCCGAACGACGACTTCAACTGTTTCGTGACGTTGAAGTTGTCGAAGATAGGCACCTTGCCCGTGTAGCGCTTGACAATGTCAACCTTTTCAGGAGCTATCACAGAGAGATAGTCCTTGATTTGGTTGAAGACATCCTCATCATTCACGTAGATACCATCATACGTGGGATTGAACAGGTCGCGCAGCAGCGCCACGGTACGGCTCGTCTCTTCGAATACCATCAGCGGACGTTCCGTTGTCTTCTGAACCTTGGTGATGGCGTCCTCCCAACGCTTCAGCAACACCTTCAGTTCCGCATCGAGTTCAGCAGCGCGCTTACCCTCGGCCGACGTCCGCACAATGATTCCGAAGTTCTTCGGCCTGATGCTCTGCATGAGCTGCTTCAGGCGTGCCCGTTCTTCGCTTTTTTTGATTTTAGAAGAAACAGAAACCTTATCGTTGAAAGGAATCAGTACAATGTACCGTCCGGCAAAGCTCAACTCGCACGTCAGGCGCGGACCCTTGGTATTGATGGGCTCCTTGACCACCTGTACCAATACCTCCTGGCCTACTTTCAGTGTGGTGGCAATGCTGCCGTCTTTCGGTAGGTCGGGTAGGTGAGTAGCCTTGCTGATAGGATAAAGTTTCTTTCTGTCGCTTTGTACCTGCTTCAGGTACTTTTCAATAGAGCTGTATTGAAGCCCCAAGTCCAGATAGTGCAGAAACGCGTCACGCTCTGACCCTACATCGACGAAGCACGCATTCAGTCCCGGCATCAGCTTCCTTACCTTTGCCACGTAGATGTTGCCCACGGCAAACGATGCAGAGCGAGGTTCCTGCTGGTACTCCACCAGGTCTTTGTCCTCAAGCAGCGCTATCGATATGTCTTTGGGCTGGACGTCAATAATAACTTCACTTGTCATCTTTCTGAATGCTAAATACTTAATCCCTTAAACACAAAGGGTGCGCCTTGGGATTACCCGTCAGGCACACTCCTTTCATTTTCTTGTCACACTTGCGGCTTACTTGCTCTTATGACGATTCTTTCTCAGTCTCTTCTTGCGCTTGTGTGTAGCCATCTTGTGGCCCTTCTTTTTCTTTCCGTTTGGCATAACTTAAATCTTTAATATTTGAATATTACTCTTTAAACTTCTAACTCCTAACTCGTAACTCTATTACTGCATCTTCTCAACGAAGCTCTTGGCAGGCTTGAAGGCCGGCATGTCATGTGCCTCAATAACGATGGTAGTGTTCTTGGAGATGTTACGGGCCGTCTTTTGGGCGCGATGCTTAACGATGAAACTGCCGAAACCACGCAGATACACGTTTTCCTTGTTAATCAGCGACTGGCGGAGTTCCTCCATGAATGACTCGACAGTAATGGCAACATCCTTCTTGGGAAGACCTGTCTGGGTCGAGATTTTGTTGATGATATCAGCTTTTGTCATGATACTTTACTTATTGTTTATTAATACTAATTTTGAAATTGGGTTGCAAAGATACTGATTTTCAACGGAAAACAAAAATCTTTCGGCACTTTTTTTTGAAAAATAAACAATTTTCTGCTCTTTTCCTTATCTTTTGCCGTCTTTTTCCACTTCTTTACCTCATTTTTGCCTGATACTTGGTACCACTCACTAAGTACCACACACCGATGAATGTTGAGCATGTGAAACATGCAAAACTTGATTACCTTATTAATATATACGCGCGTGAAAAAACTTTTTTCGAAAAAATGATAGAAGTTTCATTTTTTATGCTTAACTTTGCACCCAAATATACAATTCAATTTTATTTTAGATAATGAGACAAATCATTCCTAACAAACTTTCACGGATGGCGGTGACGCTTTTCCTTGTTGTTTTCGCCACTGTGGCCTTTGCTCAAAATGCGAAGCCGCAGTGGACGACCGTTATTGACGCAACACCTGCTAAGATGACGACTCAGCTGGTTTCTTCCTCTGAGGAAAGCATTAAGGTACGCCTTCAGGTACCGGGTTTCTACACCTCTACGGTGACCACTCCACAGGGTGAGGCGAAAGTCATTACCGTTCCCAGTGCCGTCAGCACGGCCCATGCCGGTGAGCCGGATGTGCCCATGATCGGTATTCCTGCCGCCATCGGCAACCAGGCCCGTATGGACATCCGCGTGACGGAG
>JAILHP010000145.1 GCA_024695705.1 Prevotella sp.
CTGACGAGGTTTCGTCCGGCATCAATGCGGAGGAAGATAAACAGCAGGAACGTAAAGCCCCACAACGACGAGCCGCCATAGCTGAAGAACGGTAGCGGAATGCCGATGACAGGCGTCAAGCCCAGCACCATGCCCACGTTGATGAAGACATGGAAGAGGAAGATGGACGCCACACTATAGCCATAGACACGTCCGAAGCGGAACGGTTGTCGCTCAGCCAGCACTATCAGCCTTAGAATCAAAGCCAGGAACAACAGCAACACACCCGCCGACCCCACAAAGCCTTCTTCTTCACCTACCGTGCAGAAGATGAAGTCCGTATCCTGCTCAGGCACATACTTCAGCTTGGTCTGTGTGCCGTTCAGGAAGCCCTTTCCCTCCAGTCCGCCCGAACCGATGGCTATCTCACTCTGATGGACATTATATCCGGCTCCCCTCAGGTCCTCCTCCAGTCCCAGCAACACGTTGATACGCGTGCGCTGGTGTTTCTCCATGACATTGTTGAGCACGTAGTCGGCAGAATAGAAGAACGCCATGGAACCAATGGCAAACAACACAATGTAATAGTAGTTACGGATGCGCGAGCCAATGGCCAGCCACAACAGCCAGCCAATCAGCAGCACCATGAGCACCAGCTGCACCCACACCACATCAAAACTTACGATATAAACGGAGACAAGAACGGCTGCCAGCGTAGTGCCAAGCCCATAGAGCAACAGTTGGAAAAACATCTTGCGGTTCTGGCAATACACCAGTACCATACCCGCCGTGAACAGCTGTATGAGCAGCAGCACAGCAAACTTACCAAGTGACGTGGGCGTGCCGAGCAGGGCCACCTGGTCGAAGCGGATGCCCACCACGAAATAGACGACGGCAGCAACCCCCGTAAACAGGATGGAGCCTGGCATTCCCTCGCGGTAGAACATGAGGAAGAAGGCAAAATACACCAGGGCGGAACCCGTCTCACGCTGTAGCACGATGAAGGCCATGGGCACAAAGATGATGGCCAGCGTAGCGAAAAAGTACTTCCACTGCCTGATGTTATAGCCGTAGATGCTCATGAACTTCGCCAGGGCCAACGCCGTGGCAAACTTGGCAAACTCAGCCGGTTGCAGTCGCAGGGGACCTAACACCAGCCAGGAGCGGGAGCCCTTGATGGAATGCGGATTGAAGATGGTGGCAAAGAGCAGCACCAGGAGTAGCGCATATATAATAAAGGAGAAGGTATCGTAGAACCGGTCGTCGAGCATGAGGATGACGAATCCCAAGGTTATCGACGTGCCAATCCATACAATCTGCATACCCGAGCGGGTGGAAAGGCTGAAGATGTCGGTATCACCATAGGTATAGCTGGCACCGCAGACACTGATCCATCCGAATACCAGCAGTGCCAAGTAGATGCCGATGGTCCACCAGTCGAGTGAACGCAGCACACTTGTACTTCTCCTATCTCTCGACTGTGCCATAAGCTATACGACGGTGTTGTATCTCCGAAGCCTTTCTCATAGAGGATTCAGAGAGTTTTCCCTTAATATACTGTTCCATCATCAGACCACCGATGGGAACGCCATAGGTAGCACCCCAGCCACCGTTCTCCACATAGACGGCTACGGCTATCTGGGGGTTGTCCATAGGAGCAAAGCCCATGAAGACAGAGTGGTCGTGACCACGGTTCTGGGCTGTACCCGTCTTGCCGCAGGCCACGAAGTCATAGTGTGCCAACGCCTTACAGGTGCCACCCGTAGCCGAGGCACGCATGCCCTTCACCACATAGTCGTAAGCCACACGGCTGGCCTTGGTATAACGGCGCTGGGTATAGAGCGAGTCAAGTGGCTCACCTTCCACCTTCTTGACCACATGGGGCGTGATGAACCAGCCGCGGTTGGCAATGGTGGCTCCGAGATTGGCAATCTGCAGTGGCGTAGCCGTCACCTCACCTTGTCCGATGGCGATGGAGATGACCGTCAGTCCGTTCCACGACTTCTTGTAGCGGTTGTCGTAGTAGTCGCCGTTGGGAATCATGCCACGGTTCTCACCTGGCAGGTCAATGCCCAGCCTATAGCCAAAGCCCATGCTTACCATGTAGTCACGCCAAACGTTCATGGCATCGTGGACATTATGGTATTTCGAGAGGTTGGTATTGATCATGTGGTAGAGTCCCCAGCAGAAGAAACCGTTGCACGACGTAGAGAGGGCAGGAACCAGAGGCAGCGGAGAGCCGTGGCCGTGACAGCCTACACGCAAGCCTTTAAACACAAAGCCGCGATAACAGGGATAGGCAGTTTCCGTAGGACTGATTATGCCCTCAGTGACAAACGTCAAGCCCTGTGTAGTCTTGAACGTGGAACCTGGAGGATAGACTCCCTGCAGGCTGCGGTTCAACAAGGGTTTCCAGTCATCACGGCTCAGAACGGCATGGCTCTTCGAACGCTGACGGCCTACCATCATACGGGGATCGTAGCTGGGCGACGACACCATGCAGAGCACCTCGCCTGTCTGGGGGGCGATGCATACGATGCCGCCTATCTTACCCTCCATCAGCCGCTCGCCCAAGGCCTGCAGTTCCAAGTCCAAAGCCAGCGTCAGGTTCTTTCCCGGTTTGGGCTTCTGGTCGAGGGCACCATTCTGGTAACGTCCCTTGATACGTCCATGGGCGTCACGCAAAAGAATCTGAATACCTTTCTCACCACGCAGCTGTTTCTCGTAACTGCGCTCCACACCCAACTTGCCGATGTAGTCGCCAGGGATGTAATAGTCGTCCTCCTCAATGTCGGCTGGCGACACCTCGGCCACGTCACCCAGGACATGGGCGGCATAGGGATAGTTGTACTGGCGGATGCTGCGACGCTGCACATAGAAGCCGGGAAAGCGGAACATCTTCTCTTGAAACAGACTGAAGTCCTTGTCGGACAGCTGACTGATGAGCAGCTGCTGGGTGAAGCGAGAATAGCCGGGATTCTTGTTACGGTCCTTCATCGTGGTGACACGGTGGATGAAGTCCTCCTTGGTGATGTTCAGGGCTTCGCACAACTCAAGGGTATCCAGATGGTCGCCCACCTCGTTCATCACCACCATGACGTCGTATGCCGGCTGGTTATACACCATCAGTTTGCCGTTACGGTCGGAGATGATACCACGCGAGGGGTACTCAATCTTCTTGAGAAAGGCATTTGAGTCAGCACTTTTCTTATAGTCGTCGCTCGTAATCTGGAGCATGAAGAGACGGATGATATAGACCACCACAATAAAAACGGCCACACCACCTATCACATAGCGCCGGTTATCTAACTCAAAGTCTTTCACTGTCGTCTCTTTTTTCGAATGAACCGGTTACGAACTTATTTGCCGGCAGCCGACGCATCCGTCTGCTTGCTGGTCTTGAAACCCTCCAAGGTCATGATAAGGATGACAGTCAGCAGCGTACTGGCACTCGAGCAGATCAACCACTGTTCCCAGTTGAAGAAGGTGAAAGCCTCTATGGCAAAGAACACCAGGCAATAGAAGAACACCAACGACAGAGAATAAAGCAGGAACTTGCCGTAATTCAGTGAGGGAAGCGAGGGGGAAAATGCCTCAACGGCATCCCTTGGCACGAATAATTCGAGGAAATAGGGCTGAATGGCTCCCAGCAGCGTCAGCGAGGCACAAGCCACACCCGGGGTGTTGGAGAAGGTGTCGTTGACAAGTCCTAAGGCAAAGCACCAGAGGAGCAGTGCCCATTTGGGATAGCGCCTTGGGAAGAGCAGGACGAAATAGACATAGAGCAACGGTGTTGCATAGCCGAACAAGTGGATGCGGTTAAGCACCAGCACCTGTGCCAGACACAGCAGCACGAAGGAAAGTAACCGTTTCAGGGTGTCTATTGCCATATTATCTTTGAGTTTTGCGCTCGGCTCTGCCGCTTTGCTTGCAAAGAACTTTGAGCTTTGAGCTTTACAGTTTACTCCTGTCTTGTCGCCTTTAAAGAATCCTGTGCCGCATGGAGCAAGCGTGTCTGTTCCGCGACGCTCTCATCATTGATGACACACACGTCACGCAGGTTGGCAAAGTCGGTTGCCAGCTTCACCTGCAGCCGATACGACAGTCCGTCAGGTGAATTGAACACCTTTTCAATCTGTCCCACCATCACACCTGCCGGGAAGATCGAGGAATAGCCGCTCGTCACCACCCACTCACCACGATGGAACTGGGCATGGCGGGGAATATCCTCGACGTAGGCACGGCTGGCATCGCCGCCGTCCCAGTGCAGATAGCCGAAGTATCCGCGTCCGCGGATGGCACAGCTGATACGTGAAGAGGAACTGTTGAGGGCGGGAATCACCACCGCATAATGGTCGCTGACCAGATAGACGACGCCCACGACACCGCTGCCGCAGGCCACGCCCATATCCACCTTTACACCGTCCTTGCTGCCTTTGTCAATGGTCATCAGGTTATCCCTGCTATCTACGGAGTTGGAAACCACCTTGGCAGGAATCACCTTGTACTTCTGGAGAAACAGCAGTCCGTTGCGTTCCAGTGCCGTTGTGTCCTTGGTCAGGTCACCGTAGGCCGTTGCCAGCTCATGAACCTGACGCTCCAGATAGAAGTTGCGCAGGGTGAGTTCCTCATTGACCTTGGTCAGCGAGAAGAAAGACTCCAGGGCAGCACGTCCCTCGTAGAGCTTTCCAACTACTGAGTTGGCCGTTGAGAACCACACACTGCCCTGATAGCTGTTGTATTGGAACAGCAGGACAACACTGAACACTTCGAGCAAGACGAAGAGAAACCAGTGATGATACTTGGCCAGGAACTCGAGCAGGTTCTTCACTTAACACTCAACCCTCTACGCTCAACACTCAACCCTCAACGCTTATCGCATCAGGAACGAGAAGCGGTCAACATTCTTCAGTGCAATGCCGGCACCCTTTGCTACACAGTGCAACGGGTCTTCGGCAATGTGGAACTGAATGTTGATCTTGTCCGTCAGACGCTTGTCAAGACCACGCAGCAGGGCGCCACCACCCGTGAGCCAGATACCGTTCTTCACGATGTCAGCGTACAGCTCAGGAGGAGT
>JAILHP010000161.1 GCA_024695705.1 Prevotella sp.
ATTCTTCAACTGGCAACCCTACCATTGGTTCCGCTCTGATAAGATAGAGCAGCCTGTGGCGACACCCAAACTGATAGCGCAGGCAAAAAACAGTCCTCAGGCGCGTTTCCTCTCTGTCAGCGAAGCATTGTTAAGCAAGGGAACCATCATTGCTAGTGATGCCGATGCCGAGATGCCCATTTGGATAGAAGCGCTGACACCGATTCGTAATTTCTCAAAGGAAGCTAAGGACAACGAGTTCTGCCAGGTAAAAACAGAGAATGACAGCTATGTGGCCTCAGCAACACCTATTAATAATGTATGGCATGCGCCCTATGTCGGACCGATGTGGAGCCGTGTAGGAACGATACACCTCAAGAAAGGCGAAAATCATCTATGCATCACCGATCTGAAGGCCGATGCCCGCATCGACCAGATTTTCCTCGGAATCTATCCACCGTTCGTCAAGGAACCTCGTCTGCGCATTCCAGCTTCGCATTATCAGAATAAGCAAGGAAGTATCCAGCGCATAGAAGGCTTGGGCTACACGGATGGTGTACTTGTTCAGCCATTCGACACACCGTCGTATCAGCAGGAGAACATAAAGGCAGCTCCATACACAGAATATGAACTCGACTTGCAGACTGGCGATACAACCATTGAGATCCGCACGCTGCCAACGCTGCATGTGTATGACGGCAGAGACATTCGATATGCCGTTCAGTTAGGCGATTCGGCTCCCACCATCTACTCCATCCACGCCAACGACTTCACAGCAGAGTGGCGCTGGAATGTACTTCGCGGCTATGCCTCGCGCAGCATCCCCGTCTCAGAGAGTGGTCATCAGCGGTTACGTATCTATCTTCTCGACCCAGGCATCGTGCTACAGGAGGTATTGATTCATTCATCCAAATAAGAACTCATGAAGAAAAGAAGCTTTTATGCTATTGTCATCATACTGTTGTTCGCATCAGTCATGCAGTTACCTGCTCAGAAACGACAGTATCTGCATGAAGGATGGACGTTTGGCGAGGCGCGTCTCCCTAACCGCTATCCAGCTCAGGTGCCAGGCGTAGTTCATACCGACTTGCTACGTCAGGGACTTATCGACGACCCATACGTCGGGTTGAACGAACGCAAGGTGCAATGGGTGGACAAGGAGGACTGGGTCTATGAGACGACATTCCGTGCTGCTGAGGCTATTCTTGACGACGAGCATATCGACCTGTGTTTCGACGGACTGGACACTTACGCTGATATATTCTTGAACGGCTCTAAGATTTTGGAGGCAGACAATATGTTCCGCCGCTGGCGCATCAGCGTAAAGTCGCATGTCAAAGCGGGCGATAACATACTGCGCATCTATTTCCATTCACCTGTAAAAATAGATCTGCCTAAATGGGCGAAGCATCCTTACCTGTACCAGGCTTCCAACGACCAGTCTGAGAATGGTGGGCTGTTGGATCGTAAGCTCAGCGTGTTTGCCCGTAAAGCCGGCTATCACTATGGCTGGGACTGGGGACCACGACTGGTCACCTCCGGCATCTGGCGTGATGTCTATCTGGAATCATGGAGCAAGGCGAGGATTACCAACGTTCATCTGCGTCAGAGAGAAGTGACTGCCAAGAAGGCGCTACTCACTGATGTCGTGGAAGTGGAAGCTGCTGAAGACATTGAGAATGCTGTTATTATTGTCACTGATAAGAACAATGGGCGCACAGTAGCTACAAAGAAGTGCTCGCTGCACAAAGGCATCAATACGATTCCTGTGGAATTCTTCATCAAAAGTCCAAGACTCTGGTGGTGCAATGGCTTAGGAAAGCCTGAATTATATACGTTTACTACAAAGGTCTCTGCTGGCGGCAGACTGTTTTCTCAGCAGGATAAGCGCATAGGTTTGCGCTCTGTTAAATTAGTGATGGATCCTGATGCTGACGGCAACCGTCAGTTCTATTTCGTGCTCAACGGTGTACCCGTGTTTGCCAAAGGTACCAATTATATCCCACAAGATAATTTCCTGACGAACGTCACTCCTGAGCGCCATCGCCGGACTCTGCAGGATGCCGTATTGGCCAATATGAACATGATTCGTGTGTGGGGCGGAGGCATCTATGAGGAAGACCTGTTCTATGACCTCTGCGACGAGATGGGACTGATGGTGTGGCAGGACTTCATGTTTGCCTGCAGTACCTATCCTGCTGAGGGCGAATGGTTGGAGAGTGTGCGCCAGGAAGCCATCGACAATGTGCGTCGTCTGCGTAATCACCCAAGCATTGTGATTTGGTGCGGCGGGAATGAGTGTATGGATGCGTGGTACAACTGGGGATGGAAGGCTAAGATGGAGAAGAGTAATCCCGAAGGAGCCCGATTGGTTGGTGAACAACAAGAGCGTCTCTATTACGATGTACTGCAAGAGGTTGCCAACCAGCAGATTCCAGACGACATCTACACCGTTGGCTCACCCTTTTCTGTCAGAGGACGTGGCAGCGATGGCATCAATGGTGACCGCCATTTCTATGGTGTGGGACATCGCCGTATGCCCGTGAGCAACTACAACCAAGAGAAGGCCCACTTCTTCAGCGAATATGGCATGCAGTCGTTCCCTGAATATAGCACAGTACTTCGCTATGCACCTGACACAACAACGCATAACATCAGCAGTCCGCTGATGATGTGGCATCAGCGTGGCGGTGTGGAGGCCAACAAGGTGATTGAGTGGTATGTCAGCAGCGAATATGGTGAAACAAAGGATTTTCGCCAGTTCCTCTATGCCTCACAACTCTTGCAGGGTGATGCGATGCGTACTGCCATCGAGGCCCATCGCCGCAACATGCCCCATTGTATGGGGTCGCTATTGTGGCAACATAACGACTGTTGGCCTGTAGCATCGTGGGCCACACGCGACTATTATGGTCGTTGGAAGGCAGCACACTATATGGTGCGCCACGCATTTGAACCTTTGATATGCTCGGCCATCGTTGAAGGTGACAACCTGCTTGTCTATGCCGTCAGCGACCTGTTACGAAAACAGCAGGGTAAATTGAAGCTGACCGTCTATACCCTCAGCGGACAAACGGTAAACTCGTTCACCAAGACTGTCAGCATTCCAGCCAACACATCCACTTTAGTTCTCGAACAGCCTTTAGCAGAATTGCTGAAAGGGCGGCAGTGTGAGGAAGTGGTGGTCAACATGCAGCTTTCTGCATCTTCAGGTGTGAGCTATCAGGCCGATTGCTTCCTCTGCCGGCAGAAAGACCTGCGGCTGTCGCCCGTCAAGCCCGAGGTGAGTGTTGAAGCCACAGAGGGCGGTTGCCAGATAACCGTCAAGGCAGGCAAGTTCGTTCGCGCCCTTGCCCTCGCCATCGATGGAGCGGAAGACTGCTGGTTCAGCAACAACTACTTCGACCTGTTGCCAGATGAACCCACAAAGTGCTTTGTGCGCACATCGTTGAAACCAGACGAAGTCAAACAGCGCCTGACGTTACATTGCTTGAATAATATGCCCCAATTAGAATAAAACGATTCGACGTGCTTCAGGGAACATCCAAGTTCCTTTCTGAATTCTTCATAAAAAGTGCTATCTTTGCAGTGATAATTATCATATTCATTTAACTTCTGCAAGAAATAGAATCATAACAAAGATGACTACAACGTTGATCATAGGACTATTGATACCGCTGCTGGGTACGATGTCTGGCTCAGCATTCGTTTTTTTGATGAAGGATGAAATGTCGCCCCGAGTGCAAAAGACACTATTGGGGTTTGCCTCCGGCGTGATGGTGGCTGCCTCAATATGGTCACTACT
>JAILHP010000189.1 GCA_024695705.1 Prevotella sp.
GAGTAGGGTGTAGCTTTGCGATTCCATTATAAGAAGTGGTTTAGTTGCTGCAAAGGTACGAAAAAAGTTAAAAAGGTAAAAAATTAAAAAGGTAAAAAAGGTTAAGTGATGGTAGATTTGTAATTTTGCCCCCTGATATGATGTGGTTGACGCTTTTCATCTATTTCGTCTTGCTGTTTAGCGTGAGTCGCTGGACCAGCCGCAGAGCCAACAACGAGTCCTTCTTCCGTGCGGAGAGGAAGTCGCCGTGGTACATGGTGGCGTTTGGCATGGTGGGGGCCAGCATCTCAGGCGTCACGTTTGTCAGCGTGCCGGGCATGGTGACAAGCATCGGCATGGCCTACCTGCAGACGTGTCTGGGATTCATCGTCGGCTACTTTGTGGTGGCCTACGTGCTGTTGCCGCTGTACTACCGGCTGAACCTGACGTCCATCTATACCTATCTGGGACAGCGCTTCGGACCGAAGGCTTACCTGACGGGAGCCTGGTTCTTCCTGATTTCCAAGATGTCGGGGGCTGCCGTGGCGTTCTACGTGGTGTGTATGATGATGGGTGAAGGATTAGGGATTACAGATTACGGATGTTTCGCAGTGATAACGGTGGTCATGGTGGCGCTGATATGGCTTTACACCCGGCGGGGAGGCATCAAAACGCTGGTGTGGACCGACACGGTGCAGACCTTCTGTCTGCTCACGGCCTTACTCCTTATTATATATAAGGTAACGCGCGAGCTGGGCATTACACCGGCCGAGGCGGTACAGGCCGTCAGCGACAGCTCCCTGTCACGCATCTTCGTGCTGGACGACTGGACTTCGAAGCAATACTTCTGGAAACAGTTTCTCAGCGGTATCTTCATTGTCATCGTCATGACGGGACTGGATCAGGACAAGATGCAGAAGAACCTGACCTGCAAGACGCTGCGCGAGGCACAGAAAGACATGACGACCTACGGCTTTGCCTTTGTGCCCGTCAACCTGCTCTTCCTGTCGCTGGGCGTGCTGCTGGTGTTGCTGGCCGAAGCCCGCGGCGTGGCGCTGCCGGCGGCAGGCGATGCGCTACTGCCGATGTTTGCGGCTATCGGTGAGCTGGGCAATGCCGTAGTGGTGCTGTTTACACTGGGCGTGGTGGCAGCTTCCTTCTCGAGTGCCGACTCGGCCATCACATCGATGACCACCAGCTACTGTGTGGATATCTGCCAGCGAACTGATGACGAACGACTGCGCAAACGGGTGCATCTGGTCATGAGCGTGGTGTTTGCCATGTTTATCATGTTGTTCAGGCTGCTCAACTCCACAAGTGTCATTGATGCCATCTACGTGCTGGTGAGCTATACCTACGGCCCGCTGCTGGGACTTTTTGCCTTCGGCTTGCTGACGAAAAAGCTGCCACGTGACCGCTGGGTGCCCTACATCGCCGTGGCTTCACCGCTCATCTGCCTCGCCATTGACAAGACCGCTGCTGCCGCAGGCTATACCTTCGGCTACGAACTGCTGATGCTGAACGGGCTGCTGACGTTCGGAATGCTCTGGCTTACGTCTCTCAGGTATTCTCATAACTCTAACCTCTAACCACTAAAAAGATAAAAGGCCTCGCTTCACAGCGTGGCCTTTTATCTAATAATTTTAAAAAACTAAATTAATCAACCATAAACCTTAACCATTAAAAAAATCTTACTGATGCAAAGGTACGACACATTTTGATACAATGCAAATATTTTGACAGAAAAAACGTCTAATATTCGTTCATTTCACTATTTTTCTACCCCAAATAGCGGAAAACAAACTTTTTTGCTTACAAATAACGCATTTTCTACCTCGAAATTGCGGTTTTTTGAAAGAAATTCCGTAACTTCGCAGCCGAAAACTAATAATAAAACTATGTATCTTAGCACTTGGTGGCTCATACTCGGACTGTTTGTTTTGGTTGCTATCATCTATTTCGGACGATGGCTGTACCTCCGTAGTGTGCGTATGAGAAACCGATTGCAGATGGAGCGTATCTATGCCAATATCACTCACGAGTTGCTGACGCCGCTGACCATTATTTCCGCCTCGGTAGAGCATCTGCGCTCCGAAGAGCCCAAATACGGCTATGACTACGACATGATGCAGCTGAACATCCAGCGTATGGTGAAGCTGTTGCAGCAGATACTGGAAACCAGCAAGTCGCAGTCCGGCGAGCTGAAACTCATGGTTAGCCACGGCGACGTGATGAAGTACATCCGTGAGACGGCCGTCACCATTGAGCCCCTGATGCAGAAGCACGGGTTGGAATTCATTATAAAATGTACGCCCGAGAGCATGTTGGGATGGATAGACACCGACAAGCTGGACAAAATCATCTTCAACCTGCTGAGCAATGCCGCTAAATACACGGGGAAGAACGGACGCGTGGAGCTGGAAGTGAAGACCAACAAAAATTTTGACCATGTGATTATCCGAGTGAGCGACAACGGCTGCGGCATACCCAAGGACAAGCAGAAAGGACTGTTCCACCGTTTCTATGACGGGCAGTACCGCATGTTCAACACCATAGGAACGGGCATCGGCCTGTCCCTGACCCGTGACCTTGTCTATTTGCATAACGGCACCATTGAATTTGAGAGCACGGAGGGTGAAGGGACTACCTTCATCATCTCCCTGCCCATCTACAAGGAGGCATTTGCCCACTCGCAGATTGACGAGAAGAACAAGATTAACGTCAACGTTCCCCACAGCGTCATTCTTGACTTTAAAGAAATGGAGCAGCGGCCCCAGGAGGAGGTGGAGGCCGAGCGCGAAGCGGAGGAGAATGCCTACAAGGTGCTGTTGGTGGAGGATAATGCGGAGCTGCTGATGCTCATGCAGCAGCTGCTGCGCAAGAAGTATCGCACCTACATGGCCCAGAACGGACGCGAGGCACTGCAGGTGGTTCATTCTACCGACCTTGACCTGATTATCTCTGACGTGATGATGCCCGAGATGGACGGCTACGAACTGACCAAGGCCGTCAAGAACGATGCTGACTACAGCCATCTGCCCATCATCCTGCTGACGGCGAAGATTCAGGATACCGATCGCGAAGAGGCGCTGATAGCCGGTGCCGACGACTACATTGCCAAGCCGTTTAGACTGAGTGACTTGCAGCTGCGCATAGACAACATTATTGAGAACCGACAGCGCATCCTGCACGAATTCAAGAAGCAGACCATTGTGGAAACCAAGAAGAAAGTGGCCGAGGACCCCACACCCGACAACGAGTTCCTGCAGAGGGCTATCCAGTGCGTCAACGACCATCTGGACGATGTGGATTTCGACCGCGATGCCTTTGCCCGCGAGATGGGTGCCAGCCAGTCAAAGCTTTACAACAAGCTACGGGCCACGACGGGTATGAATGTGACCAACTTCATCCGCGACATCCGCATGAAAGCCATTGCCGACATTGTCCGTCAGGAGCCTGACATCCGCGTCAGCGACCTTGCCTACCGCATCGGCTTCAAGGATCCTAAGTACTTCTCTACCACGTTCAAGAAGGAGTTTGGCATGCAGCCAAAGGAATACCTAGAGAAGTTAAAGGCCAGTCAGACAGAGGAATAAAAAAGCGGCGCATCCACATCTCGGGGTGCGCCGCTTTTATTTGTTTATTGCTTTTCCAACAGGAAACGCTCGGCCTCGATGGCTGCCTGGCAGCCAGTGCCTGCAGCGGTGATGGCCTGGCGATAGACGGGGTCGGCACAGTCGCCTGCCACGAAGATGCCGGGGAGCTTGGTGCGCGGGGTGCCGTCAATCTTCTTGAGGTAACCTACCTCGTCGGTGTCAAGCCAGTCACGGAAGATGTCGGTGTTGGGCTTGTGGCCGATGGCGAGGAAGAATCCGTCAATCTGAATATCAACGAGTTGCTCGTCGGGTTCTCCCTTGCGCTTGACCAGACGAGCACCCTCTACGCCGTTCTCTCCGAACAGGCCGATGGTGTTGTGCTCAAACAGGATCTCAATGTTCTCACGCTCCTTGACACGCTGCTGCATCACCTTGGAGGCACGCAGGAAGGGCTTGCGCACAATGAGATACACCTTCTTGGCCAGTCCGCTCAGGTAGAGCGCATCCTCACAGGCCGTATCGCCGCCGCCCACTACGGCAACGGTCTTTTTGCGGTAGAAGAAACCGTCGCAGGTGGCACAGGCGGAAACACCCATGCCGTTATACTTGCGTTCGTCGTCCAGACCCAGGTACTTGGCAGAGGCACCGGTGGCAATAATCACGGTGTCGGCCTCAAGTTCCGTACCGTCCTCAGCCCACAGCTTATAGGGAGCCTGGGAGAAATCAACCTTCATGATGCTGCCGTCACGGATGTCGGCACCGAAGCGCTCGGCCTGTTCACGCAGGTCCATCATCATCTGATTGCCGTCAACGCCCTGCGGATAGCCGGGGAAGTTTTCCACCTCGGTGGTCTGCGTCAGCTGACCGCCGGGTTGCAGTCCGCTGTACTCTACAGGGCTCAGGTTGGCCCTTGATGCATAAATGGCAGCGGTATAGCCTGCCGGTCCGCTGCCAATAATCAAACATTTTACTCTTTCCATATATTTGCATTTAGAGTGTAGAATGTAGAGTCAAAACTCTACACTCTAAACTATTACAGCTGTTCTTCGATTGCTTTTTCAATTACATCCATGCTCTCGGTAGGCTCGAAGCGGGCAACCACCTGTCCCTTCTTGTTGATGAGGAACTTGGTGAAGTTCCACTTAATGTAAGGCTTCTGCTTGTAGTCAGGGTCAGTCTTGGTCAGCATGTCGTCGAGAATGTGGGCAATGGGGTGCTCCATGTTCCAGCCTTGGAAGCCTTTTTCCTGATCCAGGAACTTGAAGAGTGGGTCGGCATCCTCACCGGTGACCTTGATCTTCTTAAAGCGGGGGAATTCCGTGCCGAACGTCAGCTTGCAGAACTCGTGAATAGACTCGTCGGTACCGGGAGCCTGCTGGCCGAACTGGTTGCAGGGGAAGTCGAGAATGTTGAACCCCTGGCTGTGATACTTCTCGTAGAGCTTTTCCAGTTCTTCGTACTGAGGGGTGAATCCACACTTTGTTGCAGTGTTTACAATGAGCAGAACCTCGTTGGCATACTCTTTCAGTGACACGTCTTTTCCTTTTCTGTCCTTGACAGAGAAATCATAAATTGTCTTCATTTTTTTATTTATAATTAGGTAATTCGCTAATTTTGTCGCAAATATAGACATTTTCCCTGACATTTGCAAGAAAATCGCGGATTTTTCTTACTAATAAATTCCCCATTCCCGTTTGACGTTGGCAACAGGCAGGTTTTCTACCTTGCTTTCGGTGTCGTCGGGAAGGTTACAGAAGAAGTCAATGTCGGTCAGCTTCTGCAGTTCATAGATGTTGACCACGTAGCTACCCAGGTTGTCGTTGGAGCGGTCTTCATTCTTGTGCTCCACCCAGAAACCAATGGCCTGAGGCCCTTCAGGGGTATTGCGGTAGGCCGCCATGAAGAAATACTTGGGCACGGGAATGCGGTTGTCGCCGCTGCCAATGTAGGTAATGATGTTTTCAGCAGCGTCAATGGTGCCGCCCTTGCAGACGTAGAGCGTGTCGCTGGTGGCGGCCCAGCTGCGTATCTGGCTTTCCATCTTCTCCCAAAGACCGGCATTGAACTTATTGCGCTGCGGCTGCATGTTGGTGATGTAAAATGTCTGGTAGTTGGCTTCCTCCGACCTCAGACGGTCAGCAGAAGGACAGATATGGCCGTGGTCGTAGCCCGAGTATCGATAGGGATCGGTGGGGAAACGGTATTCCAAGGGCAGGTCGTGGTCGTTGGGATACTGGCAGGTAGGCAACAGGGTGCCGTCGTTGTCGGCCCTGTATCTTGTGACGTTGTAGGACGAGTGGTAGTTGATGCTGCTGTACATCTGGTAGCAGCTCCAGCGTTGTGCCTTCATGATGGGATCCCACTCCACGCAGTAGTTGACGCCCTCGGTCTTGTTGTTCTTGTTGAGAATGGCCTTATGCACGACTACCGTGTTGTCGCCGCCCTTCAGCTTCGGGAACTCCAGACGGTAGCGGGCTTCAATGGGACCGCTAGTGTTCTTGTTGGAGTTGGTGGCTGTAGGGTTATCTCCACCGCCGGGCTTCACAATCACATCATCATGGTCATCACTACAGGCGACTAGCAGGAGCAGGCAGGTGAAGATTATTGACAATTGACAGTAACCTGTTATCCGTAATCCGTAATCCGTAATCCGTAATGTGTAATTCGTCATCAGTTTAGGCATAAATTGGGTTTTTAGCTGAAAAAGGGCGCTTCCGGCATATGCAACTACTGGAAAGCGCCCTTTTACTAATTTTCTTAGGTTTATCTTATTTCTTCGCAGCCTTACCGTAGCGGCTCATGAACTTATCAACGCGGCCAGCCGTATCGACAAGCTTGCTCTTACCGGTGTAGAACGGGTGAGAGGTGTTAGAAATTTCGATTTTTACCACTGGGTAAGTTTCGCCTTCGAATTCTACTGTATCATTCGTCTTTGCTGTAGAACGCGAGAGGAACATATCGCCGTTGGACATGTCCTTAAACACGACGGGGCGATAGTTTTCTGGATGAATACCTTTTTTCATTTTTACTTGTTATTATTAATTGTTATTTGTCTATTGCGCATAAAGCGGGTGCAAAGGTACGAATTTTAAGTGAAAAGTGATAAGTGAAAAGTGAAGAATTTGCTACCGCTGATTATTTTTTAACTTTTTTTTGTTTTTATGTGAAACAAAAATACCTCCGGGGTGGTGCCCCAGAGGTATATTTTTAGATGTAATTACCAATCGAAGATTCTTTTTTACTTCAGCAGACCGCGGTTGGCAACAGTGGAGTTCAGCACGTTCAGGAAGGTACGCATCTGCTTCTTGTTGAGGACACGACGCATGTTCTTGACGTCCTTGTTGATAGCCTCCTTGACACGCATGCTGCGGTACAAATCCTCAGACTCACCGGCCTCTTTCAGCTCCTTGGCAAAGGTATCCATGATGCCCTGTACCTCATACTTCTGGCCTTCGGTCAGGCTCAGCGTCCTGGCAAGCTGGTTCATGTTGACATTCAGCTCATAAACACTTGTGTTGTTGCCCTGGCCATTGATAGGCTCGTTGCCGGCAAATGCAGTGGTCATACTCAGAACTGCTACAACTGTTAAAATTACTTTCTTCATCTTTTTACCCTTTCTTTCTTTACTCGGTGCTTGTTCTTTCTTGTCTTTTCTGCACCTACTTACGTTAATAATGTTATCCTGAATAATGAGCTCAAATATTCTTCTGTCTTTCCGACGTCTCTTCGTCGTTTTGACGGTGCAAAGGTATGGCGACTTTTTGGTTTACGCAAAGTTTACGTAAGAATTCTGCGCTCAAACGCCGCTTTGTTGACGAAGGTCAAAAAGATAGCCTTTCTTG
>JAILHP010000040.1 GCA_024695705.1 Prevotella sp.
CCTATTGTGGTGGCCCCGACAGGTGTTGCTGCCATTAATGCAGGAGGAGTCACTATTCATTCTTTCTTTCAGCTGCCCTTCTCGCCTTATGTTCCTGGTGCGAAGGTAGAGAGCAAGTTTGACTTCGGACGTGAGAAGCGCAAAATCATTGCTTCCATCGACCTTCTGATTATTGATGAGATATCGATGGTGCGGGCTGACCTGCTTGATGCCATTGATGCGGTTTTGCGCCGTTTCCGTGAGCATAGCCAACCGTTTGGCGGCGTGCAGCTGCTGATGATTGGCGACCTGGCGCAGTTGACTCCAGTAGTGACGCCCGAGGATGAACAGATACTGAAATCGTATTATGATACGCCCTATTTCTTCGGTTCGAAGGCGCTGCAGCAGATTGACTATGTGACCATCCAGCTGAATCATGTCTATCGGCAGCAGGATACTTCGTTCGTCGATTTGCTGAACGAGGTGCGGTGCGGTCATCTTTCTGTGGAGTCGTTGGCAAGGTTGAACAGCAGGGCTGCTAAAGGCAATCAGTTACAGCAGAGTGATGGCGCCATTCGACTGACCACGCATAACAACTTGGCCAATTACTATAACGAATCGGAACTGAGGAAGTTGCCGGGAAGATTGGTGACATACCGTGCGCAGATTAAGGGAACATTTCCGGACTATTCCTATCCTACAGCCGAAACGCTGGAACTGAAGGAGGGGGCGCAGGTGATGTTCGTCAAGAACGATCCTTCAGGAGCCCATTTGTATTATAACGGTCGCATAGGGCGCGTCATGCAAGCCAACGAGAAACGCCTCACCGTCTATTGTGAGGGGGATGCAGAAGCCATTGAGGTGGAGCCGCTGGAATGGGAGAACACACGCTATACGCTGAACGAGAAAACCCGCGAGATAGAGTCGGAGGTGCAGGGCACGTTCCAGCAGTTGCCCCTTCGTCTGGCTTGGGCAATTACGATACACAAGAGCCAGGGACTGACGTTTGACCGAGCCATCATTGATGCAAACCAGTCGTTTGCCCCTGGTCAGGTTTATGTGGCGCTGAGCCGTTGCCGCACATTGGAAGGACTGGTGCTTGCCACACCCTTGGAGGCACGTGCCATCATCAACGACGAGCGA
Source organism: Prevotella sp. (assembly GCA_024695705.1). Taxonomy (GTDB): domain Bacteria; phylum Bacteroidota; class Bacteroidia; order Bacteroidales; family Bacteroidaceae; genus Prevotella. The sequence continues at coordinate 1,123 of JAILHP010000040.1, forward strand.
GTGGATAACTACATTGCCCAGCAGGAGAGCGAGGCCGAGCGCAGCATCCGTCAGCTGCCTGTACTCAAGCAGGAATATGAACGTTATCTGCTGCTGCAACTTTTTGATTTCCGCTCCATCCTCAACATGGAAGAGACGATGGTGCGCATCTTCGCAGAGTTCTTCTATCACAGCCACGCTTCGCTGAAGCAGTTGCATGACCGTACGCTGATGGACCTTAGGGAACGTGTTGTCGTTGTTGCCGGCAAGTGGCAGCAGATGATTCAGCCAATGCCCTTTGAAGCCCTGCATGAGCAGGAGTTCATGGAAAGGGTGAAGCGTAGCGCCCAGTATTTTGCCGACCAGCTGCGCGATATTCTGGCAAAGCCCATCGAGTTGTCGGGAAAGGTAGAAACCAACAACAAGCAGGCTGCCCGCCGTTTGGGTAATGCGTTGCCCGACCTGCGCCAGACGTGGCTCGCACGGCGTTATCTGCTGATGAAGATAGCTGAGAAGGGCTTTACGGTGACGACCTACCTGAAGGAAAAACAGATGTCAATGCTTGATGCCCTTGACGAAGAGAAGGTGACGAAGCCTGCCGCAAAGACAAGGAGAAGAAAGAAGACTACCAAGAAATAAGATACTTTGAGCTCAATGAGAAAAGCAGAAAGATACGAAAGGGCGTTGGCCTATTTCCGTGAGCAGATGCCGGAGGTGCAGACGGAACTGGAGTTCGGCAGCGTATTCCAGTTGCTGGTGGCTGTTATCCTGAGTGCGCAATGTACAGACAAACGGGTGAATCTGGTAACCCCTGCATTGTTCCGTCGTTTCCCTGATGCCCGTACGATGGCAGCCGTTGAGCCGGAGGACGTGCTGGAGTACATCAGCAGCGTGTCCTATCCTAACTCAAAGGCAGATCATCTGGTAAAGATGGCACGACGCTTAGTGGAGCTTCACGACGGTGAGGTGCCGTCAGATATGAATGCGCTGCTGGAGTTGCCTGGGGTAGGGCGTAAGACCGCCAACGTGGTACAGAGCGTGGCCTTCGGTCGCGCTACAATGGCCGTTGATACCCATGTGTTCCGCGTCAGCCATCGCTTAGGTTTGGTGACCAAGCACGAGGACACACCCTATAAGGTAGAACAGGTTCTGGTAAAAAATATACCCGAGGAAGATATTCCCCGGGCTCATCACTGGCTGTTGTTACACGGCCGTTATGTCTGCACGTCACGTCGCCCCCATTGTGAGCGTTGTGACTTGAAACCTATCTGTGCCTATTATGGTTCCACCTCTTCCACATCTCACGGTGGAAGCGGTTCTCAGCCTTGATGACTGCAAACACCTTGCTGGCAGGCATCACGTTCAGGAACTTAT
>JAILHP010000190.1 GCA_024695705.1 Prevotella sp.
CCCTGCGGAGCTGATTGTCCGCAGGGTAGTATTTATCGATTATCGCTTGATAGTTCACAACGAATTGTCAATAATTATCAATAACGAATTGTCAATTCACTCATCTCAGCAACGTTCTATCCATCCAAGGTTATCACCCCGACGCACCTTGGCACCTTGCTTGGCAGCGACCTCGACGAGTTTGCCACCGAGTGCAGCAGGAATAGGAACGATTTCGCCCCATGGAGCCTGTATGTAGCAGAAGGTCTCACCCTCCTTGTACTGCTGACCGACAAACGGTTCCAGACAAGGTTCGCAGGCTCCTTCGCCTGAGAACTCGTAATACACTTGTCCAGCGATAGGTGCCGTGAGTGCATCGGCCTTGGCATGTTTGAAGGCAGAGAGTTCCTCTACGCTGAGTTTGGTACCCAACTTGGCATCCTTTTGCTTCTGTAGGTCTGCCAGGAAGTTTTTCTTTGCCATTCCGCTCTTGAAGGGACGGTACTGCTCTGGGTGCATGGCCAGCTCGAAGAGTTCCTCATCGTCAGGACCGTACTCCCAGCCGTTCTCATCCATCTCCTTGCGGAACGTGTCGAGGGCATTGGGAATAAGGGTATGCGGATCAGCATCGGTAAACTCACGCTTCTGCTTCTCAGCCAGCTCAATGAGCTCAGGCGCAATAGTGCCAGGCACCTTGCCGCTCTTGCCGAGAATCATACCCCAGATGGCATCGTCCATCATGACGTAGCGACCCTTGCCCTGTTCCATCGTGAGAAGGTTCATGAGGGCAATGTTCTTCGTGTATTGTGAGAACGGCGTAACGAGTGGGGGATAACCCACCTTCGGCCATACGTACTCAACTTCCTGGAAGAGCTTGACGAGCATATCGTCCATCGTATAGGTCGGCTCGCCCTTCTTCTCGCGCTCCTTGTTGATCATCTTCTGGATGGGACCCAGGTCGGCCATCATCGAGCCCATCATGCCGCCAGGCAGTCCGCTGCCGAGGAGGAGTGATGACATGTGCTTGTTGGCAGGATTGATGAAGCAACCCAGCCAGTCGTCGATGAACTCCTGTGTGAGCGTGCGTGCCTGCATGTAGGCATTCATATTGATATCGGCCACCTCGAAGCCCTCGTTCTTCAGCATCGACTGTACGGAGATGATGTCTGGATGCACCTTACCCCAGCTGAGCGGTTCAATGGCAGTATCGATGATGTCGGCACCATTGTTGCAGACCTCAAGGATAGAAGCCATCGACAGTCCAGGACCGGAGTGTCCGTGGTACTGGATGATGATGTCAGGATGCTTCGTCTTGATGCTCTTCGTCAGCGCACCCAGCATGGCGGGCTGTCCAATGCCGGCCATGTCCTTCAGACAGATTTCCTCGGCTCCAGCAGCAATGAGCTCGTCGGCAATAGCCGAGTAATACTCTACGGTGTGTACGGGTGAGGTGGTGATGCAGAGGGTAGCCTGGGGAATCATGCCAGCCTCCTTGGCCCACTTGATAGATGGGATGATGTTACGGGTGTCGTTCAGTCCGCAGAAGATACGCGGAATGTCAACGCCCTGTGCCTTCTTCACCTTGTACATCAAGGCGCGCACATCGTCGGGCACAGGATACATGCGCAGGGCGTTCAGGCCTCGGTCGAGCATGTGGGTCTGAATACCTACTTCGTTAAACGGTTTGCAGAAAGCGCGTACGGCCAGGTTAGGATTCTCACCTGCCATCAGGTTTACCTGCTCAAAGGCACCACCGTTGGTCTCCACACGGGCAAAGCACCCCATGTCGATGATGGCCGGAGCCACACGCTCCAACTGGTCCTTACGGGGCTGGAACTTACCTGAAGACTGCCACATGTCACGATAGACTAGGCTGAACTTGATTTTCTTTTTCATACTATTATCTTTAATGTATAATGATTAATTAATCTCTCAACTTCTCACACCATCCCCCTCTTCAGCAGACGCTCTTCAGCCATGCGCTCGTACTTGGTGCCTGGACGGCCGTAGTTGGCGTAGGGATAGATGCTGATGCCACCACGGGGAACGAAAAGTCCCAGCACCTCAATGTACTTGGGGTCCATCAGCTTGATAAGATCCTTCATGATAATGTTGACGCTGTCCTCGTGGAAGTCGCCATGGTTGCGGAAGGAGAAAAGGTAGAGCTTGAGGCTCTTCGACTCCACCATGCGTTCATCCGGGATATAGGCTATCTTGATTTCCGCAAAGTCGGGCTGTCCCGTAATGGGGCACAGGGTAGTAAACTCGGGGCAGTTAAACTGCACCCAGTAGTCGTTCTCCTTGTTCATGTTTTCGAAGGTCTCCAACACTTCAGGAGCATACTGGTCACAATAGTGCGTGTCTTTTCCCAGCAGTTTTAGGTTTTCTTTCTTTCTGTCCATCTTATTCAGGGAGCATAAAAGGTACTGGCTGCAAAGATAAGAAAAAGTTAGGAGTTAGGAGTTAGGAGTCAGGAGTTTTTTCCAACCGCTTAACTTTTTTTACCTTTTATCCTTTTGGGGTTCACTCAAAATTCGTACTTTGACTGTTGTCGCGCTCGGCATACCGAAGGGTGACGCTTGTTACCAACGGGACGCAAGAAGGTACTTACACTCGAGAAAACTCATAATTCTTTTGGTTTTCTTCTCGCTTTTTCGTACCTTTGTCGCCAAATCAAGATATGACATGAAGATTATCCGCTTTTTAGCTTTATCATTGATTATTCATCTATCATTTAGCGTAGCGTCTGCGCAAGTGAAGTTCCAAGTGGAGGGTATAGCACCCGCCAGCATGGGAAAGATCTATCTCTTCGACATGGCACGGGGAATAGCCATTGACAGCATGGCACCGAGAGACAACCAGTTCCGCTTCTCAGGCACGGCACAGCCCGACCAGTTCTTCCGCGTAGGCTCCAAGGAAGTGACTTTCGTCCTGATCAGCGACGGCATTCCCGTCAGCATCAACTTCAACAAGGGAACCCTCAAGGGCTCGCCGCTCAATGAGAAGCTACACGGTTACGAACTGCGGGTCAACGCGCTTGAAATGGCGATGCAGTACGCCTATATGGGACAGCAGACGGAACGCCTCGACTCGCTGCGCGAAGAGTGGCGCACTGCCATGAAGACGGCAACCGTTGAGAATCAGGACAACATGATACCAGCTCTCTACATGAATGAGCTGGCTTACTTCACCCCCTACGAGGAAATGAAGCAGCTATTGGCACCCGACAAGCCTTATTACAACCACACGTTGGTGCAACAAGCTCGCACCATGCTCAGCGATTACGAGATAAAACTCCCTGGAAAGCCTTTTGTGGAGTTGGAACTGAACGACAGCTTCGGCCGTCAGCACAAACTAAGCGAGTGGTGCGGAAAGGGCAAATACGTGCTTCTGCACTTCTGGTACACGGGGTTCCTACCCTGCCGTCGTGATCTGCGACGCATCGTCTATTGCTTCGAGGAGTTTCATCCGAAAGGGCTTGACGTAGTCGGCATCTCCCTAGATACTGACAAACAGGACTTCCTGCGTACCATCAACGAATTCCAGATGACGTGGACGCAACTCACCGACCTGAAAGGTCCCGATAGTCCTGCCGCAGAGGCATGGGGCATCCACCAGGTTCCTGCCAACATCCTCATTGGCCCTGACGGCAACATCGTTGCCTCCAACCTCTTCAACGGCGCCCTGGAGGACAAGCTCGAAGAAATCTTCGGAGAATAGACCTAGCGTAACAGCTAAGCCGCACAGCCAAAGAGTTCTTTGAAATTGTAATTGATTCATGTTGGGTTCGGCAAATAATTAATCTTTTTTAACTCAATTCTTATATGATATGACTATACTTTTTGTAACTTTGCATCCCGTAAGAAAATAAAAATTATTAATAAAACCATTACCATTAAATTATGATTACTAAAAAATTTTTATTGATGGGAAGCATGGCCGTAATGGGCGTTGCTTTCATCTCGTGTTCAAATGAAAGTCTCTTCGACGATAATGCTTATCATAAGCAGAAGGACGAAGCCTACACTTCCAACTTCGAGAAGAGGTACGGTAAGATTGATCCGAATCAGACTTGGGACTTTACAACGGATACGCCAACTTACAGCATGGTTTCCACAGGTGGCGCTACCCGTGCCGCTGCATCTCTTGAAACTGCTAATTTCACCTGTGAGGTAAGAGAAATGGATATCCAGCCGGCAATCAGCGAATACATCGCTGACAATCTGCCCAAAGGCCAAGACAACTCTTCAAAGGGTAGAAAATTCGAAATGGTTATTGGAGAAAACGACTTCACCGTCGTACCCCTCTTCCAGGGCTGTGCAAGTTACTACTGGGAGTTGTGGATGACTGTAGAGGGTGTCGGCGAATACAAAATCTGGTCAAAGGGTGAAGGTCTCAAATACAGAAAGGCCGGAACAAATGATGAATTCCAAACTGTAGGTACAGGTAAGGATGGTATGGATTCAAACGCTGGCCCATTTGAGGTCAAGGCACCCAGCTACACTTTCAACAATCTGCCTACTGGCAATTCGATGGCTTTCTCTCTGAGAGTGTGGACTAGCTATGACAAATTCTTGGCATATGAGCAGAATCCTCTCAACGAAGCTAATCATCCCATCATCAGTTCGTCTGTCGATGCATGGATGATTGATCTGCAGAATGCCCCTGTACCCGTAGGATTGCCCGAAGGTTATTCGGCTACTATCATCGGCTGTGAGGACAATAAGCACGGCGACAATGACTTTGAGGACCTGGTGTTCATGGTTTACGGAAAGCCCGTACCTCCGACAAAGCGTGTAGAAAAGGTTATAGAGCAGAAGTCAAAACGCTACATCATGGAAGACCTCGGCGAGACCGACGACTTCGACTTCAACGACGTAGTGTTTGATATCTTCTATGACAGAAAGGAAATCACCTATATCTATGATAACGCTGACGCCACCGTTCCCAGTGATACCCAGACGAGGACTCTGGAGAATTTGGGCGTTGTCCGTGCAGCAGGTGGTACCCTCGACTTCGCAATTATGATTGCCGGTGAAAAAGTGTGGATAAAGAGTAAAAATGTCAGCAAGACCGAGATGATAAACACCCAGCGGGGTTACAACCCCTACTACGTCATGGGCGAGTTTAAAGCCACGGGTTATATTGCCAATGAAAATAACGTTTCTGTGGCTGTTGAGGACAGAGGTAGTAACGAAGGTGTGCATTCCATCCCGTTCCCGGAGGCTGGTGTAGCCCCGAAGATTGTTGCTGTGCCCGTTACGACCAATTGGATGAATGAGCGTGTAAAGGTTCCTACTGATTGGTTCACTCCAAAACCTGCGAATAATTAATAAATCATTCACTATACAAAAAAACTCAAGTCTCACAAAGGGGCTTGAGTTTTTTTTGTTTCACTACACTTAGACATGAATGCTCCAAATATCTCACCTATTTTGCCTACTGCCAAAAGGTCTTTTGCCTGCTGGTGAAAGGTGTTTTGCGCACTGGCAAAAGGTTGATACCCGCCGGGTGTCGTTTTGATTCATGCCGAGTCTCTGGAAGAGAGGTGTCGGGAAACTGGGACTTTCTGCCGGGGAAAGTCGGAGAGACCACGGATGTCTCTGGAATTCAGCGCCCTCTGTTCAAACAAACACCGCCCGCTGTTGAAACGAACAGCGAGCGGTGTTTGTTTTAAAGCGCTATCAGACGTTGCAGAGCAGCCAAGTCAGGTAGCCGGCATAGCCCAGCACGAGGACGGCACCTTCCCAACGTTCAACGGTATAGCGGGTGAAGGAGAAGAGCCACACCAAAACAATGCTGACCATCATCACACCCATGTCGATGACGGTGATGCCCTCCATCTGCAGGGGACTGATGGTTGCCGTAGCACCAAGAATCAACAGGATGTTGAAGACGTTGGAGCCGATGACGTTGCCAATGGCAATGGCCGACTGACCTTTGCGGGCAGCCACCACACTGGTTGCCAGTTCGGGCAGCGACGTACCGCCCGCTACGATGGTCAGGCCAATGACTCCCTCACTGACGCCCAACGACGTGGCAACGCTGGAGGCAGAATCCACAAACAGGTTACTGCCAAACACAAGGCCGGCAAGCCCGAGGAGAATCCAGAGGGCCTCCCCCCAGCCCCCTCCCAGAGAGGGGGAGTTCTTGACGGCCTCACCCCGGCCCTCTCCGAAGGGAGAGGGAGTAAGGAAGCTTTTCCTCGCCTGCCAAAGGGTATAGGCCATGAAGCCTGCAAAGCCAAGGAGCAGGATGATGCCGTCGATACGGCTAACGTCGGAGTCGGCCATCGTCAGCAGGATGAGTAGCAGCGAGGCTCCTACGGAGAAGGGGATATCCTTCTTCACGGTGGAAGGACTGATGACCATAGGTGCCACCATGGCCGCACAGCCCACAATGACCATGGTATTCATGATGTTGGAGCCCACGACGTTACCCACAGCCATATCTGGCGTGCCGTTGAGAGCTGACATGAGGCTGACGAAGAACTCAGGCGCCGACGTACCACAGGCTACGATGGTCAGGCCAATCACTATCTCAGGAACGCCGAAACGACGGGCCAGCGAGCTGGCGCCCTCCGTGAGACGGTCGGCACCTACGAGCACCAACGTTACACCTATTATAATATAAAGGACATCAAGTATCATGTTGAGAGTTGAGAGTTGAACTATAAACTTTTAGTCGTCCCAGTCGAAGTCATCGAAGTCTTCAACCACGGGTCCAATGAAGTCGTCGAGTGCACGACGTTCCTTCTTGGTAGGACGGCCGGTGCCACGGGCACGGTTGACGAAGCCACTAATGCGGTTCATCTCCAAAAGCTCGTACTGGTCGGGGGTTGTGACGTTTTCATAGACCTCGGGAATGAGTTTCGCACCTACACGCTGTTCGATGGTCTTGAGAATCTTAAAGGAATAGGTGACAGGCGGCTTGCGCACACTGACCGTTTCGCCCACTTTCACCATGCGTGAAGGCTTGACGTTGACACCGCCAATGGTAACACGGCCATTCTTGATGGCGTCGGCGGCAATGCTACGCGTCTTGAAGATGCGGGCGGCCCAGAGCCATTTGTCTATACGGGCAAGACTCTCCCCCTGCCCCTCTCTGTGAGAGAGGGGAGAAGATACTTTCTGCGCTGAGGTTTTTTCCTTCATATTTATTCCTTTATTCTTTATGAGGTAATTCCTCCCCTCCATTCAGGGAGGGGTTGGGGGAGGGTCTTTTCCCAAGTTTATTATACTGATTCATGGTGATGTCGATGCCGGCCAGGACGAAGCTACGGATGATTTCCACGCCCAGATCGATGGCAGGCTGCATCTGCTGGAGCTGCTCTTCGGTAAAACGCCCCAACACATAGTCAATCTGCATGCCCTGCGGGAAGTCATTGCCGATGCCCATGCGCAGACGGGCATACTGCTGACCGATGAGCTGCTGGATGTGGCCCAAGCCGTTGTGACCGCCATTGCTGCCACTGGCCTTCAGGCGGAACTGACCAAGCGGCAGAGCGACATCATCGCTGACGACCAACAGACGCTGCTGGTCAATGTTCTCCTTGTTGAGCCAGTAGCGCACGGCATTGCCGCTGAGGTTCATGTAGGTGGAGGGCTTGAGCAGGAATATCTTACGGCCCTTCAGCGACGTCTCGGCCACAAAGCCATAACGCTTATCGGCAAAAACAATATTGGACGCCTTCGCGAAAGCGTCCAATACGATGAATCCTGCATTGTGGCGAGTCATGTCGTACTCTGCGCCGACATTGCCCAAACCGACAATTAAGTACTTATCCATCCTAAGAAATTAGGGAATATGGATTACTCAGCAGACTCCTCAGCAGATGCAGCAGAACGTGATGCACGTGTAGCCTTAACCGAGCATACAACCACCTCAGGTGAAGTAGCGATGTCAAGACCTTCGAACTGCAGCTGGCCTACCTTGATGCTCTTGCCGAGCTGGAGGTCGGTAACGTCAATCTCGAGCGTCTCGGGAATGTTCTTATAAGGAGCTGTGACGTTAATCTTGCGGATAGACAGGTTGATACGACCACCGTCACGAACACCCTGTGCCAGACCGTTGAGCTTCACGGGAATACCCACGGTGATGGGCTTCGTCTCGTTTACCTCGTAGAAGTCAGCGTGCAGCAGCGCATCAGTTGTGGGATGGAACTGCAACTCCTTGACAACGGCTACGTGGAGCGTACCGTCAATTGTGATGTTCAGGACATAGACGTGGGGAGTATAGACAGCCTTGCGGAGCTCAGCCATAGGAATGGCAAATGCCAAAGCCTCGGGCAGACCGTTCTCGCCTCTCTTCTCACCATACAGATTACAGGGAATCAGACCCTCCTTGCGAAGCAGCTTGCTGGCCTTCTTACCAGTGTCGGTGCGCTTCTGACCGTTCAATGCGATTTCTCTCATTTTGTGTTACTCTAAATTAAGTTGTTAATACTACTTTTGCTTAATTCACCATCACACGGTGCCTAAAAAGCGACTGCAAAGGTAATAATAATTTACGAATTACAATTTATGATTTACGATTTTTTTAAAAAAAATGCCATTTTTCTTGCACAATCGGGGAATTATTTGTATTTTTGCGGTTGATAAGAGTATCAATCAGCTATTATATAGGATATGATTAACCGCGAAATTATTAGAATTAAGATAGTCCAGTTAACCTACGCGTACTATCAAAACGGAAGCAAGAACATGGATTCGGCTGAAAAAGAACTTTTCTTCAGCCTTTCTAAAGCTTATGACCTCTACAACTACCTCCTGGCCTTAATCGTTGCTGTCACTAAGGAAGCACGCAAACACCTTGAAGTAGCCCAGTCAAAAGCAAAACGCGAAGGCACACCAGAGCCTTCAGGGAAGTTTGCCTACAACCGTTTCGCCCTGCAACTGGAGGAAAACAGGATGCTCAACGACTTCCTGGAGATTCAGAAGAAGAGCTGGGACAACGACATTGAGGCCGTACAAACCCTCTACAACCAGATTGTCAGCAGCACCATCTATCAGGAATACATGGACAATGAAGAAGATTCGTATGCTGCCGACCGGGAGCTTTGGCGGAAGATCTATCGCACGTTCATCCAGGACAACAATGAACTGGACAGCGTGCTAGAGGAACAGAGCCTCTACTGGAACGACGACAAGGAGATTGTTGACACCTTTGTGTTGAAGACCATCAAGCGCTTTGAGGAAAACAACAAGGCCAGCCAAGAACTGCTGCCCGAATACGACAGCGAGGAAGACAAGGACTTTGCCCGCAAGCTGTTCCGCTCAACCATCCTGAATGCCAACGAGTATCAGGGATTCATGAGCGAAGCATCACACAACTGGGACTTCTCACGCCTGGCCTATATGGATGTGGTTATCATGCAGATAGCCATCGCCGAGATGATGACTTTCCCCAGCATTCCCATCAGCGTGACCATCAACGAGTTTGTTGACATTGCCAAGCTCTATTCCACTCCTAAGAGTGGAGGCTACATCAACGGCATGCTTGATGCCATTGCCCGTCACCTCATCAACACGCACCGGCTGATGAAGCGGATGGAAGAGCCAAGAAGAAAATATTAAAGATGAAAAATGAAAGATTAAACATTAAACTTTATAATTATGAACCCGAATACACAAATGCTAATCATGATGGTGGCAATCTTTGCCATCTTCTATTTCTTTATGATCCGTCCGCAACAGAAGAAGCAGAAGGAAATTCGCAATTTCCAGAACTCGCTGACTGAGGGCACCAACGTTTTCACCAGCGGAGGCATCTATGGAACGGTCAAGAAGATTGACCTGGCCAACAACATTGTGGAGGTAGAAGTAGCCAAGGGCACCATCATCCGCGTCAACAGGAACTACGTGTTCAAGGATGATGCCAGCACGCCGACAGCGAAGTAAGAAGTAAGAGGTTAGAAGTTAGAAGTTAGGAGTTAAGTGAATAGCATCACGAGTGTTTTCCGTATAGTCAGGGACTTCTTGTTCAGTAACATCAACAAGCAGTTCCTGACGTTCTTGTTCTTTCTCTCGCTCTCAGGCATCTTCTGGATGATGCTGACACTGGTAGAGACCTATGAGAAAGAGCTGAAGATACCCGTGCAGATATCACAGATTCCCAACAACGTCGTGCTCACCTCCGACGATGTCGATACGGTACGTATCACCGTTCGCGATAGGGGATGGATGATCCTGTCCTACCTCTATGGAAACCAGTTGAAACGGGTCTATGCAAACTTCAAGAACTACAACCGAGGAAACGGATACGGTGTGATTCCTGCCAATGAGCTAATGAAACTCATTCACGCCCAGAATCCAATCATGACGTCGAAGATTACCAGTATCAAACCAGAGAAACTGGAATATTTCTATAATGACGGAGCCCACAAGCGCGTGCCGGTAAGATGGAGCGGACGGGTGATTCCCGAGCATCTCTATTTTATCTCACAAACACAATACTGGCCTGACAGCGTTGACGTCTATGCCTCACCCGGCAAGCTGGACAGCATTACCGTAGCCTATACCGAAACGCTGAACTACGCGAACTTCCGAGATACGCTTATCGTGGATTGCCAGATGGCTAAGGTGAAAGGTGTCAAGTGTGTTCCTGAGCACATCAAAGTGGGGTTCTACACCGACGTACTGACGGAAGAGAGCATTGACGATATTCCCATCATTGCGCTGAACATGCCTGAGGGCAAGGTGCTGCGCACTTTCCCTGCAAAGGTGAAGGTGAGTTTTGTGACGGGTGTCAGCCAGTTCCGCAACTTACGGCCAGAGCAGTTTGTGGTAACTGCCGACTACAAGGAGATTATTGCCAAGCCGTCAGACAAGTGCAACATCTACCTCAAGTCAGTACCTTCTGGCATCAGCCGTGCCACACTGGATCTGAAACAGGTGGATTATCTCATTGAGGAAGAATAATGAAGACGGGTATAACAGGGGGAATAGGCAGTGGCAAGAGCTATGTGTGCAAGTGGCTACAGGCTCGCGGGTTCGAAGTATATGACTGCGACGAAGCCGCCAAGCGTCTTATCCGCACCTCACCCGATATTCATCGTCAGCTGACTGCACTCATCGGCCCAGAAGCCTATCACTGCTCACCACTCACCACTCCTCCCTATACCCTCAACAAGGCGGCAGTCGCCCAGTTCTTACTGCAGAGCGAGGAAAATGCCAAGTCCATTGACGCCATTGTGCACCCTGCCGTCTTCCAAGACTTCGAGGAGAGTGGCATGGAGTGGATGGAGAGTGCCATCCTCTTCGAGTCGGGCATCTACCGACTGGTAGATTGTGTCATCGTGGTGACTGCGCCCGAGGAAGTAAGGATTCAGCGGGTCATGCAGCGCGACGGCATCACGCGGGAGAAAGTACTGGAATGGATGCAGCGTCAGTGGCCTCAGGAAGAGGTGGTCGGGCATGCAGACTTTGAAATCATTAATGACGGCATAGCAGACATCGACGAACAAATAGAGAACATTCTTTTAAAAATGTATCATTAAATCGTAAATAGTAAATTCGTAAATAGTAAATCACATTATGTCACAGATTACAATTTTAGCTATCTCGGGCAAGCCGGGACTCTACAAACTCATTTCACGTGCCAAGAACAGCCTGATTGTCGAGGCACTTGACGAAACCAAAAAGCGTTTCCCGACCTTCGGAACGGACCGTATCATATCATTAGGCGACATTGCCATGTTTACAGAGACCGAGGACATTGCCCTATACAAGGTGCTCAATGCCATCAAGGAACTGGAACAGGGAAAAACTGTGAGTATCGACTACAAGAAGGCCAGCGGTAAGGAACTGCAGGACTACTTCACGAAGGTGCTGCCTGAATGGGACCGCGACCGCGTACACAACAGCGACATCAAGAAGCTGCTGCAGTGGTACAACATTCTCATAGCCGCAGGCGTCACGGACTTTGATCAGTTGAAGCCTACGGAAGGCGACAACATTGACGACAGAGAAAAGAAAGAAGAAGAATAAAAAAGGTAAAAAAGTAAAAAGGTAAAAGACCGAAGCACTCAGTTCTTTTACCTTTTTACTTTTTTACCTTTACATCGGTCGGAACATACCGCCACCGCCGAAGCCGCCTCCACGGCCACCGCCGAAGCCGCCTCCACGGCCACCGCCGAAGCCACCGCCAGGCATGCCGCCAGGACCTCCGAAGCCACCGCGTCCACGGTTACCCTGACGTCCACCAAAGATGTTCAGGCGATAGATGACGTGAAGCATGGCATACTGGTGAACGGAATTGTACTCCGTATCACTGCGCATCATTTCGTTGATGGTTCGGGTAAGGTTCGACTGACGGTTCAGCAAGTCGTAGAACTGCAGGCTGACGGTGAGTGCATTGCCCCGCAGGAAGCTCTGTGATATCTGAGCGTTCCATATCAGTTCATTGGTATTCATCGAAGCATCACTGAAGCCACGACGGCTGTTCATGCTGATGTCTGATGCCAGACGAGTACCCCACGGCATTGTCACGTTGGCGCTGAGTCCGTAGGAGAAGGTCCACGTGTCAAGGTTGGCATTATCCTGTATGCTGTTACGAGAACGGTTATAATTGAACGAACCGTTTGGTTCAATCTCAAGCCACTGGTCGCGGTAGCTCAATCCGATGCGCTCACTAAGGCCAAAGGTCTTGGTTGTGCTCTTCGTAACATCCGCACCACGGTTCAGGTTGGCATAACCAACAGAGTTATTATAGCTCAGGTTAGTGAACGTATTGACGTTGAAATAGCCCGTGGAGTCAATGGATGCGTTATAGACGAAGAAACCCTGTGCGCTCCAGTTGCCGTTGATATTCTCCGGACGCGATATTTTTCCGCCCGTCTTGGGGTCATACGTCACCATATTGGCAATAGAATTGCTGGTCATGCGGAAATTGAGGTTGGCCATTACCGACTGCTGGTGACTGGTAAAGTAGTTGTTGTACATCAGTCGGAAGTTGTTGGTGAACGAGGGTTTCAGTCCCGGGTTACCTTTCGTGATGTTCATGGGGTCACTGTTGTCGGTAATATCAAGCAGGTCGCTCATGGAGGGCTGACCGGTCTGTCCACGATAGTTGATGCGCAACTGGCTGACATCTGAAATCTTCCAGCGGAAGTCGGCCGTCGGCGTGATGTTAAAGACAGTACGGGTGGTATCAGTTGTTACACCCAGATAACGCTGTGAGAACTTCGATGACTGTGGAACCATCTGCACACCAATGTTGAAGTTATAGTCATTACGGACAATGCGCAACATCACCTCAGCCGTGTGGATGTAGTTCTTGTACTCGGAGAAACGGCTCAGCGGCACACTCAGATAGTCACTGAGCGGATTAGTGAGATGTGACAAGTAGGCGTCCCATCCGCGATAGCCAGCCGAGATATTCGTGAAGTCGTATTCATCGAGGTCGTAGGTTGAGCGGTCACTCTTCTGGTATCTGTACTGGAATTCATAGCTGAACTGCAGGTAGGTTCGGGGAAGAATGGGCTCACTGTAAGTCAGACGAATGTTGTAATTCCAGTTCTTGGTCGGTGTAAGGTTGTAGCGGTTGGTTTGTAGAATGGAGTCACCGCCGAGCATATTCTTAATCTGGTAGAGGTGCGACAGGTTCGACTGGAACTGATTTCCTTTGTTCTCACTATAATTACCTCCTAAAACGAGGGTGACGTTACGTCCCATGGAACTAAGGCGGCGGTTTAACTGCAACGTACCGCCAAGACTGGTAGAAGTAGTGTAATTAATGGAAGAGTTGATACGATTGTTGACCACTGAGGTATCGTTGACTGCAAGCATACGTGCCAGACTTTCAGCACTCAGGGGATCATCCACATAAAGATAGGGATCTACGCTGAAAGAGGCCGAATTGCTGGTACTAGTCTGGTCGTTTCCGTTGTAGCTGAACGTCGGACGGAACATGATGTTGGTCACCGAGTCTGCCTGCCATTCTATACGCATTTGTCCGTTCCAACGATTTCCTCGAGAGTAATTCTGACTCAGGCTGTTCGAGAAGGAACCGACAGTAGTATAGAAGTTTTGGGAAGACTGCCTTGTGGCTGCATCACCATCACTATGATTCCAGCGGATGCTGCCATCCCACTTGAAGTCCTTGTTGGGCTCATAGTTAATATTGATACCAACCATTTTGTTGGCAGTCAGACCCTGTCGGCCCATACCGCCACGGAAGCCGCCACCACCGCCAGGGAAGCCCATATCGTTGGTGTTGTTGGCATTGAGCATGGCAATGGCGGTCATTTTGTCGTCGAACTTACCACCCATGATACGACTGGCATAGCGATGCTTCGTACCAGCAGCCAAGTCAGCGTTACCCATGAGTCCACGGTTCATGCCGGGCTTCACGCCAAAGTCGAGCACCGTTTCCTCGTTGCCATCCTCAATGCCGCTGATACGTGCAAGGTCACTCTTCTCGTCGTAAGCCTTGATTTGGTTGACAATGTCTGTAGGCAAGTTTTTCAGCGCCGTCTGTGTATCGCCGGTCATAAACTCCTTACCGTCAATCTTGATTTTCTTGACCTCCTTACCATTAATGGTAATCTTTCCCTGATCATCAATCTGAGCACCTGGCAGACGTCTGACAAGTTCCTCAATGGTAGAGCCTTCTGGCGTACGGAAAGCACTGGCATTATAAACGAAGGTGTCTGCACGCAGCGTCACCTTGGCAGCCTGAGCCGTTACCACCGTCTCTTCCAGGATGATGGCATCGGTCTTCACGCCAACAGAACCCATAGCGACATCCTTGCCGCTCACTGAGACCCGTTTGGTATAGGGCTTGTAGCCTACACTGGTAATTTGGACGATGTAAGTGCCGTTCGACGGAGCCTCTAAGTTAAAATTACCGTCTTCATCAGACAGTACGCCTTTCACCATCGTCGAATCGGTCTTTAACAGTTTTACCGTTGCCATTGGTACGGTTTCACCCGACTGGTTATCTACAACGGTACCTGTAACCTTGTGTTGTGCCTGGATAGTCAATGCCGTAATAACGGAAACTATCATCAATAGAATTCTTTTCATTACTTTTGAATTTTATGTCTTTTTGACGTACGGAAACTTTGAAGGTTTAAAGAAAAAGTGTAATTTTGATAAAAAATCGAAGGTACTCTCGCTCGAGAAAACTCAAAATTCTTTTGGTTTTCTTCTCGCTTAATCGTACCTTTGCACCGAAAAAACAATTGAAAATAAAAATGAACCCGCAAAAAGTGATTATCTCCGAGAATCTGACCCAGTCGCTCACGGCTGCAATGGAAGGAATAGCGTACGACCGGCTCTTCATCCTTTGCGACGAGAACACACGCCAACTGTGTCTGCCCGTGCTTCAAAAGTCAATGGTCACCGCTCACCACTCTCCAATCACCTATCACCTATCACCTATCACCATTCCAACTGGTGACACCAACAAGACACTGGAGTCGCTCTGCCACGTGTGGAGCGAGTTGCAAAAGGGCGGTGCTACGCGTCACTCGTTGATGATCAACCTGGGCGGCGGCATGGTAACTGACCTCGGGGGGTTTGCCGCATCAACCTTCAAACGCGGCATTCAATACATCAACATCCCCACAACCCTGCTCTCAATGGTCGATGCCAGCGTGGGCGGCAAGACGGGCATCAACTTCGGAGGTCTGAAAAATGAGGTGGGCGTATTCAACAACGCTTCATCTGTCATTCTCGACACTATCTTCCTTCGTACCATGGACAAGGAGAACCTGCTGTCCGGTTTTGCCGAGATGCTGAAGCACGGACTCATTTCCGATGAAAAGACATGGGCGGAACTGATGAATTTTGAGTGGAGAGTGAATAGCGTAGAGTTTGCTACTACCATTGAGAAGAGTGTTGCCGTCAAACAGCGCATCGTACTGGCCGACCCGACAGAGAAAGGTATTCGTAAAGCCCTGAACCTTGGACATACTGCCGGCCATGCCTTTGAGTCGTTTGCCATGAAGCGGAACCCCGTACTGCACGGATACGCCGTAGCCTGGGGTATCATCGTTGAGCTTTATCTCAGTGTTGTCAAGACCGGCTTCCCCACTGACCGCATGCGTCAGACCGTCCAGTTCATCCGTGAACATTATGGGCAGCTTAACTTCACCTGCAACGATTACCCCGAACTGCTGCAGCTGATGCATCACGACAAGAAGAACGAGGGAGAAACCATTAATTTCACCCTGCTTGGCGGAATTGGTGACATCAGCATCAACCAGACAGCCACTGAGGAAGAAATCAAAGAGGCCCTTGATTTCTACCGCGAGGGATGAGCCGTTCGGCCTCGGCCCGGGCGGGTTTGCCGGTTTCCGTCAGGGGAATGTGTGGAACGGCAATAATACGACGCGGCACCCAGTACTTTGGCAGCACTTGCCGACAAAGCCTTGCGATTTTCTCTTCCTCGGGGAACGAAAGGGGAGCTTCCACCAACAGGACAACTATTTCACCAAACTTCTCATCGCGTGCGCGCGTAATTAAATAAGGTATAGAGAGGTGGGGACGCAACAGGCGTTCGGCCTCTTCTATTTGTATCTTGATACCACCCGAACAAATGACGTTGTCCTTACGTCCCAAGATACGGAAGGAGCCTACCCACTGCCCCTCCCCAAAGGAGGGGGGATAGGGTTCAATGATGTCGTTGGTAACTAATTTACCTTCGTGGACGGCGGGCGCATCAATCACCAGGCAGCTGTCTTCGTTCTGCGACAGCGTGACACCAGGCAGTGGCGTGTAATAGTTGCTGCGGCTGGGACCGTTGAGCCGCCGCAGGGCAATGTGCGAGAGTGTCTCGGTCATTCCATAAGTGCTCCACACAGCGTTAGGAAAGTCCTGTAACTCACGCTCCAGCGCCTCGTCGATGGCTCCACCGCCAATTATCAGATGTCGTATCTGCTTCAAACGTTCACGTCCCTCGGCATCATGCAACAAGTTCCATACCTGCAGCGGCACCATGGCACAAAGGTCTATCCCCAGCCCCTCCCCAAAGGAGGGGAGCTCTGGTTTGCCTGAAGGCTCCTGCACGATGAGCAGCAGTCCGCAGGTCAACGCACGCACTACCATCATCTTTCCGGCAATATAGTCTAGCGACATACAGAGCAATGCTGTGTCACCCTCATGTAATCCAAGAAACTCACACGTTGTACGTGCCGAGGCCTCCATGCGACGTTTCTCCACATGCATGGTTTTCGGCTTTCCCGTTGAGCCGCTGGTATGTACCAGCACCGTCGGGCTGTCATTGTGCCATTCGGTTAAGAATTCTTCGAGATCCATAGCTGGTCACCACGTATTTCAAGCGGCATGGGGATATTATCTCTAAAGAGCTGGCCAGTGCCGAGTCCTTGTGGCATGGTAATCCGGTCACCATAGACTGCTGAACAAAACTGGGCAATAGCATTTAGGCCGATATTGCTTTCCAGCGCACTGGTTATCCATGAGCCAATACCCATGTCGCGAGCTATTTGAATCCACTCACGTGTTCCTGCCATACCACCATGCAGTGATGGTTTGAGAATGATGTATCGTGGGCGGACAATGTTCAGCATTTGGCGTTTTTGTTCTGGGTCGTTAACACCGATGAGTTCCTCGTCAAGAGCGATGGGGAGCGGCGACTCTCGGCAAAGTTCAGCCATGAAGGACCACTGTCCCTGACGGATAGGCTGTTCAATACTGTGGATGTTGTACTGCGAGAGCAGTTCAAGCTTATAGAGCGCCTCGTCAAAGGAGAAGGCACCGTTGGCATCGAGCCGCAGTTCCACTTCATGATGGGAGAAACGCTGACGGATGCGTTTGATTAAGTCCAGTTCACGGTCAAAGTCAATAGCTCCGATCTTCAGTTTAACACAACGGAAGCCCTGTTCCAGTTTCTCCTCCAAGCGACGGAGCATCTCGTCGTAGTTGCCCATCCAGACAAGGC
This sequence comes from Prevotella sp., assembly GCA_024695705.1. GTDB lineage: Bacteria > Bacteroidota > Bacteroidia > Bacteroidales > Bacteroidaceae > Prevotella. The sequence continues at coordinate 17,884 of JAILHP010000190.1, forward strand.
CGTTAATGGGAATGCCCGTCTCGCCACGACTGAACGGCGTATCAAAAAGCAGTGGAAGATGGAGGGTGGAGGGAGGACGGTGGAGGGTCAGAAGGGCTGTTTCGAAGCCAAAGAGCATAGAGGGATAGTCGCGCAGCGACTCGAAGAAATCGGAAACAGCAGCTTCTCCCTGTTCAATGGCGGCAGCAAATTCTTTACTCTTTACCCTTAACTTTTCACTATAGTCAGGCAGGTCGTCGCACGACAACTGTGGCAGCGGTGCACACTCGCCGATGCCTGTAACAGGCCCCTCGGACATAATAACCAGCCATATCCTTCTCTCGGTATAGACACCGCGGCTTGTTCTTGCGGGCTGTTTGAAATGGAGCACAAACTCCTTGGTTATTATCTTCATGGAATCTTTGGGTATTGTTCGAAGTCAGGCTTGCGCTTTTCGAGGAATGCCTTGCCACCTTCCTGAGCCTCATCGAGAAAGTAATAGAGCATGGTAGCGTCACCTGCCAGTTGCTGGATGCCCGCTTGTCCGTCAAGTTCTGCATTCAAACCAGCCTTAATCATACGAAGGGCGATGGGAGAACGTTCCATCATCTCCTCGGACCAGCTGACGCATTCATCTTCCAACTCACTGAGAGGCACTACCTTATTCACCATGCCCATCTGTTCGGCTTCGCTGGCAGAATATTGTCGGCAGAGGAACCATATCTCACGGGCTTTCTTCTGACCTACGATACGGGCGAGGTATGAACTGCCAAATCCGGCATCAAACGAACCTACCTTCGGCCCAGTCTGTCCAAAAATAGCATTCTCGCTGGCAATGGTCAGATCGCAGACCAAGTGCAACACATGACCGCCACCGATGGCATAGCCATTAACCATAGCGATAACAGGCTTGGGAAGCCGACGTATCTGCATCTGCACGTCCAGGACACTGAGGCGGGGTACACCCTCGTCATCAATATAGCCTCCACGCCCTTTCACGTGCATGTCTCCTCCCGAGCAGAAAGCATGTTTGACGTCCTCCAGACGCTTTCCTTCGGGCACATCAGACATGGCACCCGTCAACAGTACGACTCGGATGCGCTGCATTTCACGGCAGAGAGAAAATGCCTCGCTCAGTTCCTGCGTGGTCTTCGGAGTAAAAGCATTTCTGTATTTGGGACGGTTAATGGTTATCTTGGCAATGCCATTATACTCTTCGAAAAGTATCTCCTCGAACTTACAAATCTCTTTCCATTCTCTTTGTTTCATAGCCTTATTTCTTTTTGTTGCTGCAAAATTACAAAAAAAGGAGCAAATTCTTTCATCTTTCAACTTTAATCTTTAATCTTTTTATTATCTTTGACTTGCAGTCGAGGTATTCCCACTCGAGAAAACTCAAAATTCTTTTGGTTTTCTTCTCGCTTATTCGTACCTTTGCACGCGTAAAACCCAAAATTATGCTTCAAATCCGCTGTAAAAACAACAACGTCACAAAGAGCTTCCCAGAAGGAACATCGCTGCTCGACGTCTATCAGGAGTTTGCCAACGAGATTAAACTCCCCTACCCCGTGGTCTCTGCCAAAGTGAATAACGCCTCACAAGGACTCAAGTTCCGCCTCTACCAGAACCGTGACGTGGAGTTTCTCGATGCCCGCGAAGGAAGCGGACACCGCGTCTATGTTCGTTCTCTCTGTTTCGTACTCTTCAAAGCCACGCAGGACGTATTCCCTGGTTCCAAACTCTTTATCGAGCATACCATTTCACGCGGCTACTACTGTAACTTCAAGAAAAAGAACTTCGAACCTCTGGCTGACGGTGATGTAGAGCGCATCCGTGAGCGCATGCAGGAAATCATCAACCTCGATATGCCCTTCCGTCGCAACGAGGCAACGACCGAAGAGGCAGTCCGTGTGTTTGCCGAGAGGGGACTGACGGACAAGGTTAAACTCCTGGAAACCAGCGGACAGATATACAGCGACTACTACACACTGGGTGACACGGCCGACTATTACTATGGTCCGCTCGTCCCCTCTGCCGGCTACCTGACGGTGTGGGGACTGGAACCATACCACGACGGTATGCTATTACGCGTGCCCGACTGGAACAACCCCACCGTCCTGGCAGAAAAGGTTGACATGCCGAAGACCTACGGCATGTTTGCCGAGAAGACGAAGTGGGACATCATCATGCGGCTCTCGAATGCAGGCGACGTGAACCGTGCCATTCTAAAAGGCTATGCCTCAGAACTGATACAGGTGAGCGAGGCTCTGCAGGAAAAGAAAATAGTACAGATAGCCGAAGAGATAGACCGCCGTTTCCACGATGAGGAGAACCCTGTACGCATCGTACTCATTACCGGACCGTCATCGTCAGGTAAGACCACGTTCTGCAAGCGTCTTAGCATCCAGCTGCTGGCCTGCGGACTCAGGCCCCTGTCGTTCTCGACTGATGACTATTTCGTGAACCGCGTTGACACCCCGAAGCTGCCCAACGGCGACTATGACTTCGATAACATTGAGACGGTGGAATACTCGCTACTGGAAGACCATCTGCTACGACTCATGCAGGGTGAGCGCGTCGAGATTCCCGAATACAACTTCGTGACCGGCAAACGTGAATGGAACGGCAAGAAACTGAAGCTGTCGAACGACAGCGTGCTCATCATCGAGGGTATCCATGCCCTAAACCCACTGCTCACGAAGAAGGTTCCCGATACGGCCAAGTTCAAGATCTACATCTCAGCACTGACCAGCATCTCACTCGACGACCACAACTGGATTCCTGTGCGCGACAACCGACTGCTTCGCCGTATCATCCGTGACTATAATAAAGGAGCCTACTCGGCCCGTGAGACCATCAGTCAGTGGAAGAACGTCTGTGAAGCAGAAGACAAATGGATATTCCCTCATCAAGAGAGTGCGGACGCCATGTTCAACTCGGCCCTCAACATTGAGTTTGCCGTATTGCGAACCCATGCAGAAATCATCCTCGCCTCTGTACCGAAAAACTGTCCAGAGTATGCTGAAGCACACCGACTACTGAAATTCCTACGTTTCTTCATTCCCATCAGCGACAAAGAGATACCACCCACCTCAATCATGCGTGAGTTCGTGGGCGGCAGCTCGTTCAAGTATTAATTGGTGGTGAGCACTTCCAGCAACAGGGGGTGCTCACTTTCCGTTTGTAGCAGCCAGTCGATACCCTGTTGCATCTCTTCCATGTTAGTGGCCTTTCGGTAGCCGACATGATTCTGCTGGCAGTTACCCTCAGCCGTAGCGTGATGTTCTGCTGCAACAAACTTGTCGCGAGCAGGACTCTGTTCCAAACCCTTGAGATGACTGAAGATGCCACCGCAACCGTTATTAATCAGCAGGATGCGGAAATTGCCGTGCAGATTCCGGTTCCACAGCGCGTTCTGGTCGTAGAAGAAACTGAGGTCGCCGATGACGCAGAAAACCTTTTCATCCGTCACACACGAGAAGCCTGCTGCCGTTGACAACGAGCCCTCAATGCCGTTGACACCGCGATTGCAGAACACAGGATGTTTCGCATAGATGTTAGCCAGACGGATGGCCATTGAGTTGGCATAATGGGCGGTTTGTCCGCCACGGCGCGCCTCAAAATACTTCACGGCTGCAGCCTGGGAATATGGCAGTTCGCAGGTTTCCACCTGCTGACGTGCCTGAGCGAGCAACCCCTCCCACTTCTGAACAAAGGGATGGGGTTTCTCCTGCAGTTTGAGGCGAATCATATCTGCCACCACCTCCGGGTCGCCCTGAATGACTTGCGTCAGGTTCATGAAGGTGTCGTTCACCTCGCCCGTAAGATTCACGGCCCACGTCTCCCGAGCCTTACGCAGGAAACGCTTAACGTGTTTACTGACGATGGAACCGCCCGTATAGAGGACGAAATCAGGCACATACGACTCATCGTCCTGCACCGCCAGGACAGCCTCCTCTAACAACGGATTCATGGGCTGTCCACTGATAAGCATGGGACGCGCGGACTGCATAAACATGCGGAAGACGCGGTCCAGCATGACAGAAGACATGTCAGCCGGCATGAAATCAATCTTGCGCTCTTGGGGGAGCTCAGGCGTGGAAAAGAGGAAGAACGGCTCGCTGATGGGGACGTTGATGTGCACGGGGGCATGCTTCTCCATCAGTGCCTCGTTCACCAAACGGTTGCAATACCAGCGGCTTTCCTCGTCATGAGGCTCTGGCAGGGAAACAGCCTTACGGACAAAGCGTCCGAGGGCATCGGGCTGCGGCAGCGTCTGGCCGTCGAGCTGATCAATCCACTGGGGCGGACGATCGGCCGAGATGACGACGAGCGGCCGATGCTGATAGTAAGCCTCAGCCACAGCCGGAGCAAGGTTCAGCAGCGCCGTGCCACTGGTGACACATACGGCGACCGGTTCTCCCGTGGCCTGCGTCATGCCCAGCGCATAGAAGCCCGCCGAACGCTCATCGGTCACGGGATAGCACTGGATGTCGGGACACTCGTTCAGGTTATGCACAATAGGAGAATTCCTACTACCAGGACAGAGCACCGCGTGGCGAATGCCGTGCGCCACGAGCAGGGCTGTGAGTATATTGACGTTTTCCTTGTTGCTGTACACCTTGTTTATTTACGATTTGCGGTTTTACTATTTAAAAGATTACGCATGGTTTCCATCTTTGCCTCCGTCTCCTGCCATTCCTGTTCCTCCACGCTGTCAGGCAACAAACCACCTCCTGCATAAAGGCGATAACCGTCAGGAAGTAACTGCATGCAGCGGAGCGACACATACAGATGAGTGGAAGGTGGAAGGTGGAGGGTGGAAGATGGAAGGAGGATTGGCCCCATGAAACCGCTGTAATAACGGCGTGGTGAATGTTCGTTCTTCTGAATAAAGTCAAAAGTCTGAGGCTTGGGAAGCCCGCAGACGGCAGGCGTTGGGTGCAAGGTCATCAGTACGTCACCAAGATGCTGTTCATCGGGCAGTGTGAAAGTGAAGTCGCTGCGCAGATGTACCAGATGTCCAGCTCGTGCTGTATATGGACCACATTCGTTGAAATCACCCGTAAACTGTTCTAAACATTCGGTCAGGTAAGTAGCCACATAACGTTGTTCTTGAATATTCTTGGTGCTCCATAAAACATGCTCACCCTCACTATTTAAGTCATCCCCTTCTAATCTCATGGTTCCCGCCAAAGCGATGGTTTGCCATAGTCCGCCTGTATTCGACAGTAAGATTTCGGGGGTTGCTGTCAACCATGTACCGCTCTTGGGCGTAGAGACAAGGCATATAAACATACGCGGATAACGTTGGCAGGCATCACGAAAAAGGTCAAGGCCGCTACGTACAGGGTCTGAAGTTACATTAACACTGCGTGCCAACACGATTTTACGGAATTCGCCCGACAACAAATGTGCATGGTAATTGGCAAAGTCTATGTGGTAATCGTCACGGGAGATATCCGTTTCCTTGAGAACCGAAGCTTCTGAAAGGACAGCACTTTCTAAAGAATCTATGAGACGAGTCTCAACCCTGTCTCCTCGTATCAGCATAATCGGCTCTTCTTCTGAAACAGCAAAAGGTGCCAGCACAAAACCTCGTTTGCCATTCAATTCCGCCAAGGAGAACAACTCCAAGGGTACCCCAGCGGTCTGTTCAACCAAAGTATAATGGTTTTGGCGAGGCAAGCGGTAGATAGCAAAGGCTTTCATGAGTTGACAATTGAGATTTGAGGTTCGAGATTTAGGATCTGAGGTTTAATCTTTATTGTTAGATTTGGTGATGACATAATTGGTGACACGAATGGTGGATATCAGTTCGCCTGCGCTGTTACTTATTTCAACATTCCACACATGAAGCGTGGTACCCTTGTGCTGAAGGCGAGCAACGGCTGTCACTGTATCACCTTCGCTGACGGCACGTACATGGCTGCCACTGACCTCAATACCCACGCACATCTGCCCGGGGCAGAGCGAACAGGATCCCACTCCAGCAACATTCTCGGCTAACGCTAAAGATGCACCGCCACTCAGGAACCCAAACGGCTGACGGTTTCGCTCGTCAACCTTCATGCGAGCGATACAAATATCATCCTCGGGCGTAGAGACAAATTCCATCCCGAGGGCAGTGGAAAGGTTGGGCTTTTCTTCTATGATTTGCTTGATTCTTTCAACATCCACGGGAAAGATTATTGATTACAGATTAAACATTATAATGAGAAAAGGAGGATCATTTAAACAGGGAGTATTCTTTGACGTCCCAAGCCAATGCTGAAGCTCCAAGAAGGGTTCGGTTTTCTTCATCAAGGATAGAAGCCAGAATCCTGACACGACCACGAAGGTTATGGAAGACGTTTTCCTCTATGGTCTGTCGGACACTAGGCATCAGCCATTCCACGAACTGAAGTATGTCACCCGTTAGGATGATTGCCTCAGGATTGAGTACCGAAGCATAATTGGCCAAGGCACGTCCTAAGATGACGCCCGAGCGCCTGACTGCTTCAAGAGCTATTGCATCTCCTTTCTGGCAACAGAACAGCAAAGACTTGACATTGACATTCTCTATATTACGCATCAAGGAAGGCACATCACTCTCTTTCAGCAAGTCACGAGCCGTTTGTACCATACCATACACAGAAACGTAGGTCTCAAGACAGCCCCGGCTTCCGCAGCCACACTGGCGACCATCAGGAACAATACAGGTATGACCTATCTCACCGGCAAACCCGTTGGCTCCCAAGTGCGGCCTACCTGAAATGAAAATACTGCTACCTACACCTGCATGGGTAAAGGTCATGACTATAAAATTCTTCATGCCGTGCGCACTGCCGTATGTCATTTCACCCAAAGCCGTCACATGGCCGTCATTGCCTACGGCAACGGCCAGGCCCAGACGATCGCGCAACATAGCTGCCAGAGGAACAACACCCTTCCAAGGCAGGTTAGAAGCGTTTTCGATGCATCCCGTCTTGAAGTTGGCACTTGGGGCACTGATGCCTATGGAGCGTATGAGCTCCAGGCCTCCATTCTCCTCTGCCATCCGTATCAGCCTGTCGTAAAGTGCAGACACGAAATCATTTATATCATCATAGTCTAAGGTAGCGAACGAATCTTTTGCAATGACTTTTCCACGAATATTGACAATGGCATAAGTCGTAACTTCTAAACTTAAGTCAACGCCAAACACCCTGGTTTTAATCTTCATCTCTTCCATAATGCTTAAACATTAAAATGAAACATTAAACATCAATCTCACTTGAACAGCGAGTATTCCTTCACGCTCCAAGCCAGAACGGAAGCACCAAGAATTTCTCCTACGTTTTCGTCTAGTCCAGACATGATGAAACGCACCTTGTTCCTGATATTGTGGAAAACGTACTTATTGAATATCTCCTCAGCAGGTTCCAAAAGCCATTTTCCAGCTCTCGTAACACCACCCGTAAAGATGAATGCCTCCGGGTCAATTACTGACGCATAGTTAGCAAGCGACCAGCCCAAATAACAGCCCGTACGGCGCATCACCTCAATAGCCAATTCGTCACCTTGTTCACATAAGGCGGTGATGGTCTTCGGTTTCAGATTACTGAGACTCCTCATCATGCTCGGCTCAATGCTTTCTTCCATTACCTCACGGGCCGTCTGGAGAATACCCTTTGCAGCCACATAGGCCTCGACACATCCACGCTTACCGCAGTTGCAGAGACGTCCGTTGATGTCGCAACACGTGTGGCCGATTTCTCCGGCAAAACCGTCAGCGCCCATGAATGGGAAAGAATCAGAATAGATAAAACTGCCTAAACCATGACCAAGAGATATCAACACAAAATCCTTGAGGCCATGGGCTGCGCCAAACTCATGTTCGGCTAAGGATCGCAAATGTGGCTTGTTTCCAATAGCCACTGCAAGTCCCAATCTGTCACGTATCATGGCGGATAATGGGATAATTCCCTTCCAAGGAAGATTGACGGCATTCTCAATACATCCAGTTTGCGTGTTTGAATTGGGAGCGCTGATGCCAATGGAACGGATGGCACCCAACGCATCGTTTGCCAGCATCATCTCAAGCAAACGTTCGCATAAACCCGAAGCATAATCATTTACATTGTCATAGTCAGTAGTTGGAAACTCTTCACGAGCCAAAATATTACCCCGGATATCAATAATAGCGTATATGGTGCGTTCAATACTAATCTGCACACCAAATACTTTTTCTTTCATTGAGGTCTCAATCATAGCTATTCTATTAAAGTTGTCGCAAATTTAGCAATTATTCGCCATGCGACCAAATGATTTACCGTTTTTTTTGCAATAATTGAAAAAATTATCCATTATGCACGATGAATTATGAATTATTTTGTACCTTTGCATCCAAAACAACACTTTATTAGTATGAACGTTTTAGAATTAAGTGAACAAGAAATAGGCAGACGCGATAGTCTGCAAGAGTTGCGACAGATGGGAATCAATCCCTACCCCGCCGCTGAATATCCAACCAATGCTTTCTCAACTGACATCCGTGACGAGTTCCAGGACGATGCGCCACAGCGCGAGGTATGCATAGCCGGTCGTATGATGAGCCGCCGTGTCATGGGTAAGGCATCATTCGTTGAACTGCAGGATTCCAAAGGACGCATCCAGGTATATATCACCCGCGATGACCTCTGCCCCGACGAGAACAAAGAATTATATAATACGGTGTTCAAGCGCCTGCTCGACATTGGTGACTTCATTGGCATCAAGGGTTTCGTGTTCCGCACACAGACGGGCGAGATTAGCGTACATGCCAAGGAGCTGACGCTGCTATCGAAGTCGCTGAAGCCGCTGCCCATCGTAAAGTACAAGGACGGTGTGGCATACGACAAGTTTGACGACCCTGAGCTGCGCTACCGCCAGCGTTATGTTGATCTGGTGGTCAATGAGGGAGTAAAGGACACGTTCCTGCAGCGCGCCACCGTCATCCGCACCCTTCGCAAGGTGCTGGACGAGGCTGGCTATACCGAGGTGGAGACACCAACGCTGCAGATGATTGCCGGCGGTGCTTCCGCCCGTCCGTTCATCACGCATTTCAATGCCCTCGATCAGGATATGTACATGCGTATTGCCACCGAGCTCTACCTGAAGCGCCTCATCGTGGGCGGCTTCGAAGGTGTCTATGAGATTGGCAAGAACTTCCGTAACGAGGGTATGGACCGCAACCACAACCCCGAGTTCACATGCATGGAGCTCTACGTGCAGTATAAGGACTATAACTGGATGATGTCGTTCACCGAGAAGCTCTTGGAAACCATTTGTATCGCCGTGAACGGCAAGCCCGAACGCGAGATTGACGGAAACCTTGTATCGTTCAAAGCACCTTATCGTCGTCTGCCCATTCTCGAGGCTATTGAAGAGAAGACAGGCTTCGACTGCAACGGCAAGACAGAAGAGAAAATCCGCGCATTCTGCCTGTCAAAGGGCATGGACGTAGATGAGACCATGGGCAAGGGCAAGCTCATTGACGAGCTGTTCGGCGAGTTCTGCGAAGGCACGTTCATCCAGCCGACGTTCATCACCGACTATCCTGTCGAGATGTCGCCGCTGACGAAGATGCACCGTTCAAAACCCGGTCTCACTGAGCGTTTCGAACTGATGGTCAACGGTAAGGAGCTGGCCAACGCCTACTCGGAGCTGAACGATCCCATTGACCAGGAAGAGCGTTTCGTGGAGCAGATGCGTCTGGCTGACAAGGGTGATGACGAGGCCATGATCATTGACCAGGACTTCCTGCGTGCCCTGCAGTACGGCATGCCACCGACCTCAGGAATTGGTATCGGCATCGACCGTCTGGTGATGCTGATGACCGGCAAGACGTTCATTCAGGAGGTGCTGTTCTTCCCGCAGATGAAGCCCGAGAAGAAGATGCCTCAGTCGTCCGTAGCAGAATGGGCCGAAGTGGGCGTCACGGAAGAATGGGTTCCCGTGCTGCGTAAGGCCGGCTTCAACCTCGTTTCAAACATCAAGGACGAGAAGGCGCAGGGTCTGCAGCAGAAGATTGGCGACATTGTCAAGAAATTCAAGCTCGACATGCAGAAGCCCAGCGTCAACGACGTACAGGGTTGGATTGAAAAAGCTAACTGCTAATAGCCAAAAGCTAACAGCAAGATAATGTTTGATTGTGGTAAAATAGCGATTATCGGTGGCGGTTCGTGGGCTACGGCCATTGCCAAGATTGTGGTGGGACACACCCACCACATCGGATGGTACATGCGCCGCGACGACCGCATAGAGGACTTCCGTCGGCTGGGTCACAATCCGGCATATCTGGTTGGTGTGCACTTCAACATCAACGAGATAGAGTTCTCGAGCGACATCAACAAGATTGCACAGCAGTACGACACGCTCGTTTTCGTCACCCCGTCTCCCTACCTGAAAAGTCATTTGAAAAAACTGAAAACACGCCTGCGCGACAAGTTCATCGTAACAGCCATCAAGGGTATTGTACCCGACGAGAATCTTGTCTGCTCTGAATATTTCCATCAGGTATATGACGTACCTTACGAGAATCTGGCCTGTCTAGGCGGACCTTCGCACGCAGAAGAAGTGGCACTGGAGCGTCTTTCATATCTCACCATCGGCTGTTCGGACTTAGAAAAGGCACAGGCGTTTGCCAACATGTTGACAAGCGACTACATCAAGACGAAGACATCGGCCGACGTCATCGGTATCGAGTATTCGTCGGTGCTGAAGAACGTGTATGCCATTGCCGCGGGTATTTGCTCTGGTCTGAAGTTCGGTGACAACTTCCAAGCCGTACTTATCTCCAACGCGGTACAGGAGATGACACGTTTCCTGAAGAGCGTTCATCCTCAGGAACGTAACATGGACGATTCGGTATATCTTGGCGACCTGTTGGTGACTGGCTACTCGAACTTCTCGCGTAACCGTGTATTCGGTACGATGATTGGCAAGGGCTACAGCGTCAAGTCGGCCCAGATTGAGATGGAGATGATTGCCGAGGGATATTTCGGCACGAAGTGTATGAAGGAAATCAACCGTCACCAGCACGTCAACATGCCTATCCTCGATGCTGTCTATAACATCTTGTACGAGCGCATCAGTCCACAGATTGAAATTAAACTGTTAACAGATTCATTCAGATAAAACAAAACTATGAAAAGTATTAGTCTTGACATTACAAAAGCTGCCTGTTTCCTTGAAGCTGGTGCAGTTAAGGCTTTCGAGCCGAAAGTAAAAGAGGCGCAGAAGGCGCTTGAAGAGGGCACATGCCCTGGTAACGATTTCTTAGGTTGGCTTCATCTGCCCTCCTCCATTACACCTGCATTCCTTGACGAGGTACAGGCTGTGGCCAATACGCTCCGCGAGAAGTGTGAAGTGGTTGTAGTAGCCGGAATCGGCGGAAGCTATCTCGGTGCCCGCGCCGTTATTGAAGCCCTCGGAAACTCGTTTGCATGGCTCATCCAAGACAAGAAGAATCCCGTTATTCTCTTTGCCGGAAACAATATCGGCGAGGACTATCTCTCGGAGATGACTGAATACCTGAAGGATAAGAAGTTTGGTGTCATCAACATCTCCAAGTCAGGAACGACCACCGAGACCGCCCTGACCTTCCGTCTGCTCAAAAAGCAGTGTGAGGCTCAGATGGGCAAGGACGTGGCCAAGCAGGTCATCGTTGCCGTCACCGATGCCAAGCGTGGTGCTGCCCGTACCTGCGCTGACAAGGAAGGCTACAAGAGCTTCATCATCCCCGACAACGTGGGCGGACGTTTTTCGGTGCTCACTCCGGTAGGCCTGCTGCCTATCGCCTGTGCTGGCTTTGACATCAAGGCACTCGTACAGGGTGCTCAAGACATGGAGAAGCAGTGTGCAGCGAACGTTCCGTTCGATGAAAACCCTGCAGCCCAGTATGCTGCCGTTCGCAACGGTCTGTATGGTGCCGGCAAGAAGATTGAAATCATGGTCAACTACCAGCCCAAGCTGCACTTCATCAGCGAATGGTGGAAGCAGCTTTACGGAGAGTCTGAGGGTAAGGACAAGAAAGGTATCTTCCCCGCCAGTTGCGACTTCACGACAGACCTGCACTCTATGGGTCAGTGGATTCAGGACGGTGAGCGTACCATCTTCGAAACCGTTATCAGCGTAGAGAAACCCAACCGCGAACTGCTCTTCCCCAGTGACGAGGAGAACCTCGACGGATTGAACTTCCTGGCAGGTAAGCGCGTTGACGAGGTAAATAAGATGGCAGAGCTCGGTACCCGTCTGGCTCACGTCGATGGGGGTGTACCCAACATCCGTATCAGCGTACCTGAACTCAACGAATACTACATCGGACAGCTCATCTACTTCTTCGAAATCGGCTGTGGTATCAGCGGCAACGTTCTGGGTGTCAACCCGTTCAACCAGCCTGGTGTAGAGGCCTACAAGAAGAACATGTTTGCCCTGCTCGACAAGCCTGGCTACGAGGCAGACTCAAAGGCCATAAAGGAACGTCTGGCAAAGGAATGCTAAACTAGTAGGACTAGTACGACTAGTGGAACTGGTACAACTAAGATAATGAAAAAAGCAATTCAACAATACTTGATAAGCAACGGCTTTCGGACATTCACCCCGAAAGCCGTGCTTTTCGATATGGACGGTGTGATCTTTGACTCCATGCCCAATCATGCCCGTTCGTGGCACAAGGCCATGAAGCAGTGCGGCATCGAGATGACCGAGGACGAAGCCTATGAGTACGAGGGTATGCGCGGTGTGGAAACCATCAAGATGAAGGCACGGCAACAATGGGGGCGCGACATCAGTGACGAGGAAGCGCAACGCATGTACGACCTGAAGACGCAATACTTCGCAGCCTGTCCCCCTACAGAGAAGATGGCGGGAGTGGAGTCGCTGATGAAAAAAATCAAAGACTGCAACTGTATCATTGGAGTAGTAACCGGAAGCGGTCAGCACACATTGCTTGACCGACTGGAACAGTCATTCCCCGGACTGCTCAAAAAAGAATTGATGGTGACCAGCATGGACGTCAAGCGAGGCAAGCCGAATCCAGAGCCTTACCTCGCAGGACTTCAGAAGGTGGGAGCTGAGCCATGGGAAGCCATTGTCATTGAAAATGCACCGTTGGGAGTACGTGCAGCCGTAGCCGCACATATCTTCACCATTGCTGTCAACACAGGTCCACTGCCCGACCAGTTGCTCTATGACGAAGGGGCGGACATTGTCCTGAAAAACATGGCTGAGGTGCAGCACCTGTGGAATCAGCTCTTCAGCAAATAGTGCTCTTCTGTCAGACGCCGTCGTCATCGGAAGGCATATCCGCCCGATCCTCTAGTTCTGTGTCTAACCGCGTATCACGGGTGATTGCAATTTCACCCGACCGCGTCACTGCCAAAATTAACGGAATAAACTCATCGCTTTGCGGCTTGCTCACACTACAGGCAAAGCGGACATCATTTCCTTCAACCTTTTCAAACACAAAGCCCTCAAGAATACCCGTCTGACGGAAGTCATCATCTATATACGAGTTAAACGAAGCCTTCGTAAACGTGCGGTTGAAAAACACGCTGCCATCGCTACGGCTGATGGTCAGATGTACACGGTTATCCACAAACAACTGACCCGTTTCATCCTTCACCATCGGGAGCGAGTCATCAGCCAGCCGCTCAATCGTCCACACATAATCGCGGTCTAACCAGCGGAAAGACTTGCTCTCCCGATAATTATCAGTCGAAATGGGCCCCTGGGGCACCGGCTTCTCATACTTGACAGTAATGATGTCATCACGTTTCTTCTTGCTGCTGCACGATACTATAATGCCTGTCAACAAGCCTATTACAATAATGGGAAGTAGTCGTTTCATTGTTTCTTATTGGTTTTCGACTGCCAAAGGTAAACATTATTTATGAGAAATCCAAACAATCTGCCAACTTTATAAAAAAAGAAACTCCCTGCTGTCCAGCAGAGAGCCTCCAAAAGTTATCACCAAATAATCTTAAACCTAAAAAATCTTACTAACTATTGACAGGCTCGCTTGCCTTCCTAAAACACTATGTTAACCTAAATCACTATGATGTATGAATCTATGTTATGTTCTGATATTATGACGAAGGAACACACACAAAGTTTAATGATAAGCGAAAAAAAAAGAAGAATTTTGAAGCAAACTGACTTTTTTTTCGTATTTTTGCAACAAATTATAAAAAGGATGATGAAAAAAGGTTTACTTTGGCTCTTGGTTGTCGGCTGTTGGCTGTCTGTCGTCTGCTGTCAGTCAACAGACAACGGACAAGAAACGGTGGACGACGGCCAGCTGCTTATAACGCATATTCAGCAATGTTCACGCCTTTACACGGCTGAGTATCAGATTCACAAGATTATCACTCACGACGACGTGCTCCGGCTGCAAGGCCAGATGACCGGCCAGGACTACGACATTGCGCTACCCGTGCTTGGCGACCGCAAGATTGCCATTCCCATGGATGCTACAGTGAAGGCTTATATTGACTTCAGTGGTTTCTCTGAGCAGAACGTAGAGCGTGACGGCGAGCGTATCACCATCATCCTGCCCGACCCGAAGGTAAAACTGACCAGTACGAAGATTGACCATGACAACGTCAAGAAGTATGTGGCGCTGCTGCGTTCCGATTTCACCGACGATGAGATATCCTCCTATGAGCAACAGGGACGTGCCGCTATTCTCAAGGCCATCCCCGAAATGGACATCGTCGAGTCTGCCCGCAAGAATGCAGCTCGTATCCTCATTCCTATGATCAAGCAAATGGGCTTCAGCGAGCGTAACATCACCATTACGTTCCGCAAGGACTTGAATACGCAAAACATTATTGAAAGGAGTACGGAATGAAAAAGAATCGCTTTTGGATCATTGCTGTCGGCACTTTGGCCTTCATTCTTTTCCTGTTGGCAGCCTTCTTTATATATAATAAGGTAAAGAGCAACGACATCAGTCTGACCACTGATGACCGTATTGACGTTACCCCCCAGCAGATTCGCTCCATGCGAGCCATTGGCCAGTGGGAGTTCCTCAGCATCAGCGACGAAGAAATGATTGACACCATCAGGCGCGGCATTTTCTTCGATGACCAGTTAGTACGCATCTACTACGGCACGATGCGCTTAGGCATTGACATGCAACAACTCCGAGACAGTGCTTTCACCTCCCGAGGCGATACGCTTGTTGTGGCACTGCCTCCCATCCAACTGCTTGACAATAACTTCATTGACGAAGCCCGTACACGTTCGTTCATCTCCAAAGGCGAATGGAGCGGTGCCGACCGTGAAGCCCTTTACCGTCGGGCTCGGCAGAAAATGCTGCGTCAGTGCTTGACACTTGAAAACCTCCGGCGTGCCCAGGAGAATGCCGATGAGCAGATCTCCGATATGCTCCGCGTCATGGGATTCGAGCACGTCAGTGTAACTTTCGATACCTCCCCCCTTAATCCTAATCTGTAATCCGTATTCCAGCATGATCGACCTGCTCACCACTATCAGCGACTTCCTATGGGGATGGCCCATGATTATCCTGCTTCTGGGAACCCACATTTACCTCACCGTGCGACTGCGCTTTCCGCAGCTACGCATCTTTACGGCCATCCGCCTGTCCGTCAAGAAAGACGCTGACGGTCATGGCGACGTGTCACAATTCGGTTCCTTGGCTACGGCCTTGGCTGCCACCATCGGAACAGGTAACATCATCGGTGTGGCTACGGCTATTGCGCTGGGCGGACCAGGTGCCGTGCTGTGGTGCTGGCTGACGGGTGTGTTCGGTATTGCGACGAAGTACGCAGAGGGTCTTTTGGCCATCAAATACCGCGTGAAGACAGAAGACGGCCGCATGCTCGGCGGCCCCATGTATGCACTCGAACGCGGACTGGGCTGGAAATGGCTCGCTGTGCTCTTTGCCTTCTTTACCGCCTGTGCCTCCTTTGGCATCGGCAACACCGTACAGGCCAATGCCATTGCCATGCTGGCCAACGATTCCTACGGCATCTCACCCTACCTATCAGGAACTGTCATCTGCATTTTGACAGCAGCCGTCGTGCTTGGCGGTGTCAAGAGCATTGCCCGTGTCTGTTCCATGCTAGTGCCCTTCATGGCATTCTTCTACGTGTTAGGTTGTCTGGTCATTCTCGGCATTAACTGGCATTTCCTTTGGCCGGCAGTCAAGTTGATTGTCGTGTCGGCATTCTCGCCTGAAGCAGCTGGTGGAGGTTTGGTAGGTTCTACGGTCATGATGGCAGCCCGTTTCGGCATTGCCCGTGGTTTGTTCTCCAACGAGTCGGGCCTGGGTTCCGCTCCCATCGTGGCAGCCGCTGCCAAGACGCGAAACCCGGTGCGTCAGGCACTGGTCTCGTCAAGCGGCACGTTCTGGGACACCGTTGTCATCTGTGCCATTACAGGTCT
Source organism: Prevotella sp. (assembly GCA_024695705.1). Lineage (GTDB taxonomy): Bacteria > Bacteroidota > Bacteroidia > Bacteroidales > Bacteroidaceae > Prevotella. The sequence continues at coordinate 34,276 of JAILHP010000190.1, forward strand.
GGTTATTGTCAGCAGCATCTTGGCTTACAGCGACATAGACTACTCCAACGGTGCTGCGCTTACCAAAGCGGCCTTTTCGAAGATTCCCTATTTAGGCACGCCACTGCTCTCCTTCGGTTTGCTGACCTTCGCATTCAGTACCATTCTCGGCTGGTGCTACTACGGAGAGCGGGCAGTGGAGTATCTCGGCGGTATGCGCTGGGTAAGGGTGTTCCGTGTGCTCTATATTGTTGCCGTCTTCGTGGGCAGCGTCATCAACCTGAGTCTTGTCTGGACGTTTGCCGACTGCGCCAACGCCCTCATGGCCATTCCCAACCTGCTCTCACTGCTCTTCCTCAGCGGCATTGTAGTTCATGAGACGCGCACATACTTATGGCACAATCAGCTCGATGCCTACGACCACGAGACGGTTTCCGCTGACTCGGAAACGAACGTCACGTCCTGAAAACGGCAGGCCATAGACGCGCTGCGCATCGTCGTGGTATTGCGGACGGGGGTCTTCAGACAGAATGGCCAGTAAGGCCTTCAGGTCATTAGCGGAGAACTGTGCCCGCAGCTCATTGGGCATCTCCACTTCTAAGCGTTTCCACTTCCTCTCATCAACAAAGCCACTGCGCACTCCCGTATGGCTATCCACATACTCCAAGTAAGGTTTAATATCGAAGATGGGCGTGCCATCCATCAGGTCGGCACCCAATACGTGGATAACGCCCTCCTCTATTCGCGCAATACGTACTGACGACAGTCCCAGCCAATTGGGACGGAAAGGTGAGCGCGTAGCCCATACACCTACCCGTTCGTTTCCGCCTAGCAGTGGGGGACGAACGGTAGCCTTGAAGGAGGAGGGAGCTTCCTTGATATTCTCCGAGAAGCCCCAGATAATCCACAAATAGTCAAATGCTTCCAGTCCTCGCAACGCTTCAACATTACGGAATTGCGGCTCAAAGACTACCTGACCACGCAGGTCGGGTACGATACCCGCCTGTCGGGGAACGCCGAACTTCGACTTCAACGGAGAATGGAAATAAGCAATCGGTTCTATAATCATGGTGCAAAGGTAATGAAAAAAACGTATAAGCACTCAGGAAAGCAGAGAAAAATGTAAAATAATACACTTTTTTCTTGGCGTATTACATATTTATTCGTACCTTTGCGCCGTCAAAACCAATAATAATGAAAAAAACTCTTACTATTCTGCTTATGACACTGGCCACCATCACTGCCAGCGCACAGCGCAAGACCGACACTTTCACAACCCCGTCGGGCAAGCAAGTAACATTCACGTGCATCAAGCACGCCAGTCTTGAAATCAACTACAACGGAACGGAGATTCAGGTTGACCCCGTCAGCGATGCCGTGAAGCCCGTGACCAACTACTACGACTTCCCCAAGGCCAACATTATTCTGATTACCCATCAGCATCAGGATCACTTCGACCGCGAGGCCATTGCCGCTCTACGCACTCCCGCTACGGTCATCTACGAGCCACTGAGCGTCTTTAACATGTGGTTCAACGGATTGCCTATCAATAATGGCGACTCGGTACAGATAGCCGACGACATCCTGCTGAAAGCCGTGCCAGCCTACAACACCACCGAGGGACGCGAACAGTTCCATCCCAAAGGTCGTGACAACGGCTACATCCTCACACTCGACGGTCTGCGCATCTACATTGCCGGTGATACCGAGGATATTCCTGAAATGGCAGAACTCGGTCCCATCGACATTGCCTTCCTGCCCTGCAACCAGCCCTACACCATGACGGTCAATCAGCTGGTCAGCGCTGCCAAAATCATCCGTCCGAAGGTGCTCTTCCCCTATCACTACAGCAATACCGTCATCGACCAGGTTACCATGTTCCTGGGCGGCACAGGCATTGATGTGAGGATCAGGGACTATAAGTAGATGAAAGATGAAAGACAAAACATTAAACATTAAAACGCAATAATGACAACAAGACTTATCAGACGCGCCACACTGGCTGTGGCGCTTGCTGCATTGAGCAGCACGGCGGCCATGGGTCAAGCCAGTGTGTCTGGTGGTTCACCCGCCAGAACCGAAACAGACTGGCTGCAAGACCTCACCTCACGTATCACACTCAACGGTTACGCACAGGCCGGATGGTCCTATCAGGACCCCAACGGACAGAAGCAGAATGCCTACAACCTGAAGCGTACCCTGCTCTGGGCGAAAGCCCGCATCACCGACCGATGGTCGTTCCTTTTCATGCACGACTTCTCCAGCGTCGTTCAGGAGTTTTATACAGACTACCGCGTCTCGAACGACAACGCGCTGAGCGTCCGCCTCGGACAGTTTAAGCACTCCTACTCCATGGAGAACCCCCTCTCCCCCACCCAACTCGAGCTTATTGACGTCTATTCGCAGGCCGTGCTCTATCTGGCCGGCGAAGGCCCCGATCCCCTGAACGGCGTGAATTACGGCCGCGACATGGGACTGATGGTCTATGGTGACCTGCTGCAGAACCACCTGCACTACGAGTTGGCGCTGATGAGTGGACAGGGTATCAACCGTAAGGACCAAAACAACCAGAAAGACTTTATCGCAAAACTCGAGGTACGCCCCTTCGACGGACTGCGCATCGTGGGCTCAGGCTATCTGGGTACGGGCTGTGCCGTAGGTACGGCAGCCTGGAACCCTAATATCAAGGTGGGCGACAACTACAAGCGCAACCGCTACTCGGTGGGTGCCGAATACAAGTCAACGCCCTACACAGGCAGTAAGTACAAGGAGGCCCGTCCGCTCTCCATCCGTGCCGAGTGGCTCGGAGGTGAAGACGGCGAGGTGGGTTCACGGGGCGGCTACATCACCACAGCCATTCCCGTGGTCGATGCCCTCGATATCGTAGCCAGCGGCGAAACCTTCGACCGCAACACCAGCGTGGAAGGATGGGACCAGACGAACCTCACTGTCGGCCTGCAGTACTGGTACTACAAGAAGTGCCGTCTGCAGCTGCAATACACCCGCTGTCTCTGTGGCGAGAACATCAGCACTAAAGACTATAACTGGATTCAGGCACAAGTTCAAGTAGCATTCTAAACTATGGTTATAAAAGTATTACTGACCGTCATCTTTCTGGCCGTGATGATTGGTGTGGGACTCTATACCCGCAAGCAGGCCAGTAGTGTTGAAGGTTTCGTATTGGGCGGACGTGCCGTAGGCCCCTGGCTCACGGCTTTCGCCTTCGGAACAAGTTATTTCTCGGCAGTGGTCTTTGTGGGCTACGCCGGACAGTTCGGTTGGAAGTATGGTCTTTCCAGCGCATGGATAGGTATTGGCAATGCTGTCATTGGCTCCCTGCTGGCATGGATTCTCCTAGGTCGGCGCACCAAGCTGATGACGCAGCACATCGAGAGTCGCACCATGCCCGACTTCTTTGGCACACGCTTTGCCAGTCAGGGACTGCGCGTGGCAGCCAGCATCATCGCCTTCGTGTTCCTTATTCCCTACACGGCTGGCGTCTATAGCGGCATCTCCCGTCTCTTTGAGATGGGCTTCAACATCCCCTACGAGTATTGCGTGGTCATCATGTCCATCCTCACCGCTGTCTATGTCATTCTGGGCGGCTACAAGGCAACGGCCATGAACGATTTTATACAGGGTATCATCATGCTCTTCGGCATTGTGGCGGTCATCGTCGCCGTGCTCTATGCACAGGGCGGATTGACACCTGCCGTCGAGAAACTGGCCCAACTGCCCTCCGATACCGACCCGTCGGTCAACGGCGGCTTTGCTTCGTGGTTCGGTCCTGACCCATGGGGACTGCTGGGTGTGGTCATCCTGACCTCATTGGGTACCATGGGACTGCCCCAGATGGTGGGTAAGTTCTACAGCATCACGGACGAGAGTGCCATCAAGCGTGGCACCGTCATCTCGACCCTCTTTGCCTTTGTGGTGGCTGGTGGCTGCTATTTCCTTGGCGGTTTCGGACGTCTGTATGAGCCCGTCATTAACGAAGCGACCGGCAAGATTGCCTTCGACTCTATCGTGCCCGCCATGCTGATTACACTGCCCGATGCGCTCATCGCCCTCGTGGTGCTGCTCGTATTGTCGGCTTCTATGTCCACGCTGGCTTCGCTGGTGCTCACGTCGTCATCGACGATGACCCTCGACCTCATCTACCGTGACAAGAAGTCACTGCCGGGTGAGGTGGAAGAAGGAACCATCGACGACATCGTCGCCGAGAAGGTGGAGCGTCGTAAAGTGGTGGTGATGCGTGTGCTTATCATGTTTTTCATTGTTATCTCGCTGATGATTGCCCTCAATCCTCCCACGTTCATTGCCCAGCTCATGGGCATCTCCTGGGGCGCACTGGCAGGTGCCTTCTTGGCTCCTTTCATGCTGGGTCTCTACTGGCGTGGTGTTACCACCACCGCTGTCTGGGCCTGCTTCGTATGGGGCGTAGGTCTGACGGTTATCAACATGCTCTTAGGCAATCCCATCAATCCCATCAACTGCGGTGCCATCGCCATGGTAGGCGGTTTCCCCGTCACATGGATTGCCAGCCTCTTCACGCCGAAGCTCGACCGTTCGTTGGTCAACAAGTTTTTCGAATGCTATAAATGATTACGGGAAGGGCCGCATCATGATGGGGACGGGGGTGTCTCCGAACATGGGACGGTCCTTACCCCAGATAGCTTCCTTGACTATGTGACCCAAGGGTAACTCGATCTTGGCTCCATTGTTAAACTTATAGTAGGGAGTGATGATAGGCTCCGTTTCCCAACGTCCGTTCATAGGATTCAGATAACGCTGGGCACCGAGGTTTGCACCCCAATGGTTGCTGAAGCGAACGTCGGCGTAGCCTCCATACGACGTCGTAAAGGCATACGGACTGATGGCAGGCTGCAGGCGCAGGTCACCGGCATAGTAGTTGCCGAAAGCATGGAGCGACAACCAACTGGCCGCATCGTAACTCACGTGTCCGCCAAAGCCGTACTGAGTCAGTAACGTGCTCTGCATGGGCATCCAGTACTTGTTGGCATTGGCCGACAGCGACAGATGCAGCCGTCCGAGGTCTTGGAACAGCACCACCGAACCGGTATTCAAATCCATGAGTCCAGGCATGTGGTCCATACCGCCATAAACGCCCACTGCCGCATTTTTCCACAAGGGGAAGTATACACCGCTCATCTTGCCGCTCTCCACGTCATAACCCAAAGAACTGACGGCACCTCTATCTGCTCCTGGAGCCCCCCTTTCAACTCCCGAGGGGGCTTCAATACCTACAGGACTTACACTTGTGTCCCCCTCGGGGGATGACAAGGGGGCTGTGGGAGTGTCTGGCGTTAGGGTTTCCGTGACTGTAGGCTTCACTTCCTGTGCCATAACTGCTGCTGTCCAAAAGAGGGTCAGCAGTAACAACGCTATTCTTATTGACTTACGTGTTTTCATTTTCCTTTCTTTTGACTGCAAAGATACGTATTATTTTCCTACTCTCATCACTTTTCCGAAAAAAGTTTTACCTTACGCTTTTCCTTTGGCTTCGCCGAATGTAAGATGCATCTCTGAAATGAAAAAAAACATCTTTATTTTGCATTTCGCTCAATTTTCATTACCTTTGTCTTAGGAAAACGGAGGTGTCGATTGTATTATGAGTAAAAAGACTGAAAGAACAGATGATTGACAAACGGGAATTTGAAACGATTTTCAGGCATCACTACGACGGGATGTTCCGACTGGCCAGGAAGATGCTGGGTGATGACGCAGAAAGTAAGGACGTGGTGAGCGACGTGTTCGCCCACCTGCTGGACAGCGGCAAGGACCTGCGAGCAGACACGCTCCAGAGTTATCTGCTGACCAGTGTCCGCAACCGTTGTATCAATCTGTTGGTCAAGAAGCAGCGTACGCAGGCAGTCGTCGTAGATCTGAATACGGAGAATACAGACAGGGAACTGCTGGATGACATGTACCACTACATTGACGGACAGTTGCCCCCACTCTCACAGCAGGTGCTGCGTCTGCGTTACCAGCAGGGTCTGAAATACCGTGAGATAGCCGAAGCGCTGCAAGTCAGCGAGGTCACCGTACACAATCACCTGTCACAGTCGCTCAAACAATTAAAGGACCATTTTAAATCATTAGGTTATGGAATCAAATGACAAACTGGAACAGCTCCTCCGACAAATGTATGCCGAGGAGTCCCTCCACGAAGAAAAAGACATCGATACCTCGTCCATCATCGACGAGGAGTGGGCGAAGTTTGAAGCCAAGCACTTTGGAAATGCTACCTCCACCTCCACTGATGGAAGCGCAGATTCTATGGCGGCAGCACGCTCGGCTTCGCCGCTTTGCTCTGCAAAGAAGTCTTCACTCTACACTCTAAACTCTAAACTCTTGAAGATTGCAGCCATGTTCATCGGCGTGCTGATGCTCTCGGGTATCGCCTACGCTGCTTTCCACTATTTCAGTGGCGACCCACAACCCTCAGCAAATATCTCTCAACCCTCATCGCTCAGCCCTCAGCCCTCAACACTCAACCCTCAACCTTCAACCCTCAACCCACAACCCTCAACTCCCATCGTCTTTGAGGATGCGGAACTGGCTACGATTCTCCAGGAGGTTGCAACTTTCTATAAGTGTGAGACCGTTTATAAGAATGAGAAGGTGAAGCACGTGCGACTCTACTTCACATGGGACAAGACAAAGTCGATAGACGAGATTGTCGAGACGTTTAACAAGTTTGAGCGTTTCCACATCACCCGAGAGAACCAGAAACTGATTGTAGAATAAGAAAGCAGTAGTCATCATGAGAAAGATTATATTCACAGCCCTGCTCTGCAGCCTGTGCCTGTGCCTCAATGCCCAGAAACTGACCCGCAACTATCATAACCAGTCACTCTCGAAGGTGCTGGAAGACCTCAATGCCGTCACTGGCGACCAGACCATCTACTTCATCTACGATGAGCTGGAGGACTTCACCGTGACCTGCCACTTCACCAACCTGACGCTGAAAGAAGCCGTCAACGAGGTCATCGGCTTCTACCCCATGAAAGTGAGCTACGACCAGAACAACATCTTCGTGGAGTGTACGCAAAAGGAAACCACGAAAGTCATTGGCCGGCTGGTCGATAATGCCAGACACCCCATAGAGTTCGCCAACGTCTCGTTGCTCAGCGACAGAGATTCCACATTCCTGAACGGCAGCGTGAGCAATGAGAACGGCGACTTTGTCATTCCCTGCAATGCCCGCCGCGTGACGGTTAGGGCAACCTGCATCGGCTACCAGACCTTGCTGCGCAGCGTCAGCGTGGGCGAGATAGGCACCATCGTTATGCAGCCTGAGACCTACAGCATTGACGGTGTGGTGGTAAAGGGCGTAATTCCGCAGTACAAGATGACCACGGGCGGCATGACCATCGAGGTTCAGCACAGCATCCTCCACGATGTGGGTACTGCTGATGACTTGCTCTCCTTGTTGCCAGGTGTTCAGGGGCGTGACGGCAAGTTTACCATCATGGCCAAGGGCGAGCCCGAAATCTACATCAACAATAAGAAGGTGCGCGATGCGCATGAGCTGAAGCAACTGAAGTCGGTCGATGTAAAGAACGTGGAGATTATCACTGCCCCTGGTGCCCAGTACAATGCCGAGGTGAATGCCGTCATCCGCATCAAGACGCTGAAGCCACAGGGCGACGGACTAAGCCTGATGGCTACCGGCAATCTACAGCGTAACAACCACTGGAGCAGCTACGACGACCTGACCGTGAAGTACCGCACGGGTGGACTGGAGGCTTTTGCCAACGTGGCGTTCGACTGGGGGCACTTCAGCAACGACGAAGACCTGGATCAGGAGCTGCACATCAGCCAGGACCAGTATAACATCCATGCCTATGCACCCGTAAGGACGCGCTGGACACGACTTCAGTACCAGACAGGGTTGAGCTATGACTTCAACACAGACCATTCTGTCGGCCTTAGTTTTTCGTTAGAAAGGCAACCATCTCAGCACTTCAAGAATGACATGCCGCAGGAGTATCAGAAGAACGGAGCGTACTATGGCAGCATCCTCCTAAAGACCGTGGGTGAGGAGCCTGATAAGCCCGTGTGGGAACTGAACTCGTACTATATAGGAAAGGTGGGAAAGCTGGGCATCGACCTGAATGCTACCCTGCTACGACGCGAATCGGGAGACCAGTTCAACCAGGAGGAGTTGAGTCCGGAGTTGGGCAACCGCACCCTTACCATCATCAACGAGGAGAAACGAACGTTGGCAGCCGGCAAACTGGTACTGACTTACCCTGTATGGCAAGGTGTACTGAGCTTCGGCTCGGAGGCCACCTCCACGGAGAGCCATGGTCACAACATCGACCAGGAGAATATCATACCCGAGGCCGACAACGAGATGAAGGAAAAGAACATTGCCGGTTTTGCAGAATACGAACTCACGCTCAACGCTCACCACTCAACGCTCAACTTTAACGCCGGCCTACGTTACGAGCATGTAGCCACGGACTACACGTCGTTCGGCATCTGGCAGCCAGAGCCCAGCCGTACCTATAACGACTGGTTCCCCAACCTCTCAGTGGCCTGGCGGAAAGACAAGTGGGGCGCACAGCTGAGCTACAGCAAGCGCATCTCACGTCCACCCTACCGCATGCTGTCATCCATGGTAGTTTATGACAGCCGAATGATTTATGAGGGCGGCAACCCGTTGCTGCGACCTTCGGTACGTCAGAGCATCGACTTCAACCTCACCTATTCCTGGCTCAACTTCACGACGGGCTTTACACGTGAGAACGACCTGATTAGCCACATTGCCGAAGTCTATGACGAGGCGAACGAGATTGCCATCTTCCGACCCGTCAACATCGACCATCAGGACCGCGTCTATGCTACCCTCGTGGTATCACCGAAGCTGGGTTTCTGGCAGCCACAAGCCACGCTGCATTACTATCAGCAGATGTTTGACGCCGAAGCCTACGGTGTACCGATGAAGCTGAACAAGCCTGAATTCAGCTTCAATCTGAGAAACTGGTTCCTCATCAATCCCACGACGAAGGCACTTGTTTACATCGATTATACCGGTAGCAACCACTGGGCATTTATGTATCGTGGCAGCAATTTTACCATGGGTGCCCGTGTGCAGAAAACCTTTTGGCAAGGAAGGTTGAACGCTACACTGTATGCCAACGACATCTTCCGCACCATCAAGACGAAGACGACCACCTACTACGCCATAGGATCAACCGCTCAGAACGACTATAACTATACGCAGAGCGTAGGCCTCACCCTGAGCTACAACTTCAACGTCACCTCATCGAAATACAAGGGAACAGGTGCCGGCAACGAGGAGCGAAACCGACTCTGAACATTAACAAAAGGCTTCCCACGATGGTGAGAAGCCTTTTTACTTTTTTACCTGTTTACCTTTTTTACCTTTCAATCACCGTGAGCACCGTGTCTCCAGGTTTGAAGAGCAGGCCCGTACACTTCGTGGCGGCAGCCTTGTAGGTC
>JAILHP010000023.1 GCA_024695705.1 Prevotella sp.
AAACAGGAACTGACCCCCGAACGCCAGTTGCGAATGACCAACAAGAGTCACAATGAGATTTACATTGTTGATATCCACAATTCCCCTAATACTTTAAGGGAGATAGGACGACTTCGTGAAATCGTCTTCCGCGAGGCTGGCGGAGGAACAGGCAAGGAACTTGACCTGGATGAGTTTGATGTTTGTGACAATTGCTATAAACAACTTGTTGTCTGGAATCCAGAGGCAGAGGAAATTATCGGCGGCTATCGTTATATACTGGGTACAGACATTGACTTTGATGACAAGGGCCAGCCTATCCTTGCTACTAGCCACATGTTCCATTTCAGCGAAAGGTTTATCCGTGACTATTTGCCTCAGACCATTGAGTTGGGACGCTCTTTTGTTTCGCTTCCCTACCAGAACACCAATGTTAACGGTTCGAAAAGCCTCTTTGCACTTGATAATCTTTGGGACGGCCTGGGTGCTCTGACTGTCATACAGCCCAATGTCAAGTATTTCTTTGGAAAAATGACCATGTATCCCTCCTATATCCGAAAGGGACGCGACATGATTCTCTATTTCTTGAAGAAGCATTTTGATGACAAGGATAACCTCATTATCCCGATGAAACCGCTGAAAATTGAAGCTGACGAGCGTGAACTGGAAGCCTTGTTCTGTGAAAAGGACTTCCGGGCTGACTACCGCATCCTGAATCAGGAGATTCGTAAGCTCGGCTACAATATTCCTCCTTTGGTGAATGCCTACATGAACCTTTCTCCCACCATGAAGCTCTTCGGAACAGCCATTAACGACGGTTTTGGCGATGTGGAGGAGACAGGTATCCTCATTGCCGTTGATGAGATTCTTGAGCAGAAGCGTGTCCGCCACATAGAGTCATTCGTCCGCGAACACCCCGAGGCCCTGAAAATCACCAGTGGTGCCAATAAGGTTATTTACAAGCCCAAGGGGTAGCAGTTACGTAGCCTTTTTCTATCACTCTTCTACACGATAGGCAGGGAGATTCCATTGATTTTCTGATAGACATCGAGCGCATAGACGTCCGTCATGCCGCTGATGTAGTCAATGACGGCCATGATGCGCGTTTCGAGGTCTTGTGCGTGGATGTCGTATTGGCTGCTGACGCGCCCGATGAGCTGTTGTGAGTAGTATCGGTCGGGGTTTATAACGGCCCGTACCATTTGCTGCATAAGTGTTTCCATAATCTTGTAACCAGACAGCTCGACGTCCAGCACAGGCTTGCTCTTATAGATGCGCTCCACTGATAAATCCGCACATTTCTTATAGGCTTCGCGTGGCAGGGGATTGATGTTGTCAATGAGGCTGCCAGTGAAAGTGCCGGCAAGTAAGCGTTCCTCGTTCTCAATGAAGGTGTTGACACATTCGTTTTCAAGCAGGCTGATGACGCAGGCCCGCATATAGACCACCTTCTCGTTCGGGTCGGTTACTTGTTCCTCCTCAATGCGCTGGAGAATGCGATTTTTCCCCATTTCATCGAAGAATCCAAGCAAAAGCCGCTCCGTTTCCTCAAACGAAAGAATCTTCAGTTTGTGGGCATCTTCCAGGTCCATGATTTCATAGCAGATGTCATCCGCAGCTTCTACCAGATAAACCAACGGATGACGGACGTAGCGTAGCGGCTCATCAGGGCCGGAAAGACGAATTATGCCCATTTCATCGGCTATGCGCTGGTAGTTTTCCCGTTCACTTTCAAAGAAGCCGAACTTCCCTTTCTTGCCTGCCGCCGACGAGGCGAAGGGATATTTGACGATGCTCGCCAGCGTGGAGTAAGTCATGACAAATCCGCCAGGCCGTCGTCCGCAGAACTGGTGGGTAAGCAACCGGAAGGCATTGGCGTTGCCTTCGAAGTGCGTGATGTCGCTCCAGAAAGCGGGCGACACCTCTTCTTGCAGCTTTGTTCCTGGGCCTTCGGTGAAAAAGGTCTGTATGGCTTTCTCGCCGCTGTGTCCGAAGGGCGGGTTGCCCAGGTCGTGAGCCAGACAGGCTGTGGAGACAATTTGTCCGATTTGTCCGAACATGGTATCTTGCAACTCTGGGTGCCTGCGGGTAAGTTGTGTGGCGACATCATTGCCTAATGACATGCCTACGCTGGCCACTTCCAGAGAGTGGGTCAGTCGGTTATGAACGAAGATGCTTCCCGGCAGCGGGAACACCTGAGTCTTGTTCTGCAGGCGTCGGAAGGGCGCCGAGAAAATCAGTCTGTCATAGTCTCGTTTGAATTCCGTCCGGTCGTCATGACGCTTGGCGTGACGGTACTCTTGTCCTAACCGTTTGTTTGATATTAATTGTTTCCAGTTCATATTGTTTGGTGACTCGTATTTGGTAAGTAGTGAGCGGAAATATGGTGCAAAAGTACTATTTTTAATAGAATTAACCATATTTTCGAGTAAAAATGTGGATTATTCCGTAGAAATTTGTAATTTTGCACCCTATAAATAAGGTTAAAAGGTTAAAGGGTAAGAAAGTTTATAAACTTAAACTGTTTATCGATGATAGAAATAAAAGTAGTAAACCGCGGCCGACAGCCTCTTCCACAGTATGCCACGAAGCAAAGCGCAGGTATGGATTTGCGGGCAAATATTGATGAACCCATCGTCCTGCATCCCATGGAGCGCAGACTGATTCCGACGGGATTGTTTATTGCGTTGCCCGAGGGCTACGAGGCTCAGGTGCGTCCCCGTAGCGGTTTGGCGTTGAAGCATGGGTTAACCGTTCTGAATGCTCCTGGCACCATTGATGCCGATTACCGTGGCGAGGTGGGCGTCGTGCTCATCAACTTGTCGCAGGAGGACTTCGTCATCAATGCCGGCGAGCGTATTGCACAGATGGTGATTGCCCGTCACGAGCAGGCTCAGTTCCATCTGGTTGAGGAACTTGACGAGACGGAACGTGGTGCCGGCGGTTACGGACATACGGGAGTGAAATGATTGGTGAGTTGTGAGTGGTGAGTAGTGAGTAGAGATATGAAAAAAGCATTGCTTTTATTGGTGATAGCGAACTGGGCATTAGGTTGTCTGGCACAATCATCAGTATCCTCCTCTCCCCACTCCCCACTCCCCACTCACTATTCACTTTTCTTCCTTGAGGCCGTCTGCCAGCGAGAGAAAGGGAACCACGACGCCGCTTTCGACCTGTTGCAGCATTGCGTCACCCTGAACCCAGAGGCTGCCGAAGCCTGGTATTTCCTCGCGCAGTACTATGGTTCCATGAAGCAGCAAGACAAGATGCTCGACTGCCTGGTCAAGGCCTACGAGCTGAGTCCCTCGAATGCCACCTACACGGAAACGCTGGCTCAGGCATACGTCAGCATTCAGCGTTATGATGAGGCCATAGGCGTATTTGAGCAGCTTGTGGAACGTGAGCCTGACCGTGACGACGTGCTGGGCATGCTCTTTGAACTGTATAATCGCAGCGACCAGCTGGACAAGGCCGTTGACGCCCTGGAGCGTATCGAGGCACTTGATGGTAAGAATGAACGCCTGACGATGGCTAAGAGCGAGCTGTTCACCCGTCAGGGAAACAAGAAAGCAGCCATCGCTGAGATGAAATCGCTGGCCGACCAGTATCCTAACGACCTGAACTACCGCGTGATGTACGGAGATGCGCTATTGCAGAACGACCAGAAGCAACAGGCACTGGCCGTCTATCAGGAAGTGCTTAAAGAAGAACCCCAGAACGTGCCCGCCCTCTTGTCTATGGTGGGCTATTATGCCGCTGAGGGCGATACGGAGAAGGCCGACGAGATGAACGAACGGCTGTTGCTGAATGAAGACGTGGAGACCGACACCCGACTGGAAATCATGCGCCGCGAGGTGATGAACGACCTGCAGAGTCAGGGTGACAGCACCCGCATCCTACGGCTGTTCCACAAAGTGCTGTCTATGCCTGACCCTGAGCCTGATATGGCTTTGATGTGTGCCACCTACATGAAGTTGCGTGAGATGCCGAAAGATAGCATCAACAGCATGTATGAACTGGTGCTGAACATGGTCCCCGACAATGCCTACGCCCGTCTGCAGTTAGTGGCCGATGCCTGGGACCGTGAGGACCTGGACCGTGTGGTTGAGCTCTGCAAGGCCGCCCGCCAGTATAATCCTGACGATATGGCGTTCTATTATTATCAGGGCTTTGCCTACTATCGTCAGGACGACATCGACCATGCGCTGGACGCGTTCCAGAACGGCGTAAGTGTCATTACGTCGGAGAGCAATCCCGATTTGGCGAGCGACTTCTATGAAGTGATGGGCGAGCTACTGTATAAGAAGGGAAAAGTCCGTGAGGCCTTTGCAGCCTACGACTCCTGTCTGGTGTGGAAGGCTGACCGCATCAACTGCCTGAACAACTACGCCTATTATCTCAGCGAGCTGGACGAGCAGTTGGAGAAAGCCGAGCAGATGTCGTTCAAGACCATCAAGGCCGAGCCGGAGAACGCCACCTATCTTGACACCTACGCCTGGATACTGTTCAAGCAGGGACGCTATGCCGAGGCGAAGATCTATATTGATCAGACGTTGCAGTACGACCCTGATGCCAGTGCCGTACTGTTGGAACATGCCGGCGACATCTACGCCAAGTGCGGTGAAATGGCGCAGGCCGTCAGCTACTGGGAACAGTCGCTGGCTAAAGCTTCCGACGACTCGGAAATCAAGGCTGAGCGCCGGGAGTTACTGATAAGGAAAATCAAATCAAAAAAGTATATTAGAAAATGAAAGCTTCAAGTTTTATCAAGTTGGCCCTCGTAGCAGTGCCGTTCCTCTTTGGAGGTTGTAAGTCAAAACAAGCAGTCGTTGATCCTGCCAAGCCCGTCACGCAGGAGACCATTCAGTCGCAGTCTTTCCTGCAGAAGGTGAACGACAATTCGCTGTACACCAAGTTTATCACTTCGAAAGTGAAGTTCTCCATCGAAGTGGGTGTTCAGAAACTCACCCTCACGGGAAATCTGAAGATGAAACGTGACGAGTGCATACGCCTGCAGCTCATGGCTTTCGGCTTTGTTGAGGCAGGACGTATTGAGCTGACTCCTGAGTATGTGCTCATCATGGACCGTATCAACAAGCAGTACATGAAGGCTACCTACAGCTCGGTGGATTTCCTGCGTAACAGCGGACTGAACTTCTACACCATGCAGGCATTGTTCTGGAACGAGCTCTTCGTACCTGGACAGACCAAGGTGACCGACGAGCTGCTGAAGGACATGCAGACAGACTTGTCTGGTGACAACGCCATCATCTCCCTGGAGAGCGGCAAGATGCAGTATCGCTGGCTCGCCACCAAGGACAAGGCTTGCATCCGCATGGCCAACATCATCTATTCCGACCAGTTCAAGGGAACCACCCAGCTCAACTGGGACTATGAGGACTTCAAGACCGTCAACCGCAAGCAGTATCCCTGCGAGCACGTCATCACATTCAACACTCCCGATAAGGAAGTGAAGCTCGACATGATGCTGAACTACATCAAGCACGAAGACGGTTGGGAAACCCGTACCGACGTTTCTTCCAACTATCGTGAGGTATCGGTTGACGAGATTCTCCGTCGCTTCATGGCCTTGTAAAGTTTTTTATCTTTCATCTTCATGAAGAGGTTTCTGATTATAGCGGTTTTGCTTTCCGCCTTCTGTCTGTCTCCTTACGCCCAACAGCGGAAGAAGACGGGCAAGAAGCCGGCAGCTACGTCTGTACAGCAGAAAAAGAAACCTGCTAACAAGAAACCTGCCCAGAAGAAGAAAGGCAAGAAGAAACCCGCAGCCACCAACTCTACCATTAAGGGACTGCAAAACCAGCGTCAGCAGCTTCAGCGTCAGATCAAGGAGCAGGAGCAGCGTCTCCGCAACAATGAGAAGGACGTCAAGGCCAGGCTCCAGAATCTCATGGTGCTCAACACGGAGATTGAGGACAAGAAACGTAGCATTGAGGCCATGCGTATGGACCTGTCCCACCTCAACGACACCATAGCCCAGTTGAGCCATCAGATGGTGCTGCTCCAGGAACAGATTGTTCAGCACAAGGCGGAATATGTCAAGTCGCTGCGCTTCATGCAGCGTAACCGTTCCCTGCAGAGCAAGCTCATGTTTATTTTCAGCGCCAAGAACTTCTCGCAGATGTATCGGCGTACCCTTTTCTTGCGTCATTATGCCGCTTACCAGCGTGAACAGGGTGAGGCCATCATGCAGAAGAAACAGGAGCTCACCCGTATTCAGGCTGTGCTGCTGGATGCCAAGGACCAGAAAGATAAGCTGTTACGCCGTGACATCACGACACATCATGAACTGGAAGTCACTCAGACCGAACAGCAGAAGGTGGTGACCACGCTTCAGAAAGAGCACAAAACCATTGAGAGTCTCATTGCCGAGCAGCGCAAGAAGGATGCTGAACTCAATGCCCAGATTGACAAGCTCATTGCCGAGGAAGTGGCCCGTGCCAAAGCCCGTGCAGAGGCAGAGGCCAAACGCAAGGCAGCTGCCGAAGCCGAGAAGAAACGCCGTGAGGAACTGGCCCGTAAGAAGGCAGAGGCAGAACGTCTGGAACGTGAGAATGCCCGTCGCATTGCCGAGGCCAAGGCCAAGGAGGAACGCCTGAAGCGTGAGGCCCGTGCTGCCGAGAAACGCAAGAAACGTGAAGCCGAGCGGCTGGCCCGTGAGGCAGAACGCGAGCGAAAAGCTGCTGAGCGTCGTGCTGCTGAGGAGCGCCGGGCTCATGAGCGTGAGTTGGCCGCTGCCCGACGTGAGACGGAAGCCGTCAGCAACTATGATGCCGAAGACCGCCGTCTGAGCACCAACTTCGAGAGCAACCGAGGACGTTTCCCCATGCCCCTCAGCGGCTCCTATCAGGTGGTCAACAGCTTCGGACAGTATAACGTGGAGGGCCTGCGTGGTGTGCGGCTCGACAACAAGGGCGTCAACCTGAAGGGACAGCCAGGAGCCACCGTGCGCTGCATCTTTACGGGTGAGGTCTGTCAGGTATTCAACTATTCAGGCATCACGGGCATCATTGTCCGTCACGGTAGCTATTATTCCGTCTATGGAAACTTGGGAACAGTCAGTGTCAGCCGTG
Organism: Prevotella sp.; assembly: GCA_024695705.1. GTDB lineage: Bacteria > Bacteroidota > Bacteroidia > Bacteroidales > Bacteroidaceae > Prevotella. The sequence goes on from JAILHP010000023.1 coordinate 7,074, forward strand.
GACAGACGGTCAGCACTGGCCAGGCCTTGGGCACTGTCGGTTCAGAGGGCATCCTCCAGTTCCAACTCCGTAAGGGGAAAACACCCCTTAACCCCATGCACTGGTTGCGGAGGTAATACCAAAATTTTTTATTCAAAATATTTGGTTTTTCGCTCGGTTTGCACCGCTCGGCTTTGCCGCTTTGTACCTTTGGTCAAAGAACCTTTGCATCGTAAAGCAACAATAAGGAAACTTGCCTTTAATAAGGCTGTTATGAAACAGGAAAGAAAAAGAACAGGTTTTCAGCGTTCGGTGAAACACTTTGCAGCGCCCCATGCAATACTTTGCAGCGGGCGCTGTAATACTTTTCAGCGGGCGCTGAAGTCTTCGGGTGTACGGGAAAAGTCCCCGTCCTCCCCGCCGAAAGTCCCTGTTTCCCCCGGCCTCCGTCACAGTCCTCGCCGGCATCCTTCCACATTTCCTTTATTATGATTCGTGTTCTGCCATGTTTTGTTTAAGTTTTCCTGCGATTCTTTGTAAATTCTCCCGCGATTTGTATGTGTTTTTCCCGCGATTCTTTGCGCAAATCGTGGGAGATTTATATACAAATCGCGGGGAAAATAGATACGGATTGCGGGCAAACTAACAAAAATGATGGCGTTTCTTGATGCAAAGGCTTACAGAAGTCAGGAAAAGTCCGTATCTTTGTGGTCGTTTCTCCGTCCTCTTTATCAG
>JAILHP010000029.1 GCA_024695705.1 Prevotella sp.
CGAGCAGGTCGTGGAAGGTGACGTGCTCGGCCTCTATCTCGTCGTGGTTACAGCCGAACATCTCGCAGGCCTTCCGGTTGATGTTGGTGAGGTATCCGTTCTCGTCAAACATGACGATACCCATCATGGGGGTCTCAAAGATGCAGTTGTAACGCAGCTGACGGGCCTCGGTCTCCTGCAGGTTCTTCTTCTGGCTGGTAATGTCTTTCTCGGTGCCGATGATGACCAGCGGCATGCCGCCAAAGTCACGGCGCAGCACGGAGATCTTCACCATGTAGTCACGCTGCTCGCTGATATCCTCCGACTCAAACTTCTTGAGGTACAGGGTAACGGTCTCTTCCTCATCGTCAGCAGTACGGCGTCCCGAGCTCTTCTGGTTAGGCCGCTTGTGTTCCAGTTGGTAGATGACGTTGCGCAGCCGTTCATAGTCCTCCTTGGGGTAACGCTGGGCAAACTCATCGGCGGTATAGGTAAACGAAGGCTGTCCGTCCTCGTTGTGCGAGGTGAAGAAGCGGGTCTCGACGTTGTAGGTCCACATCAGCACCTTGCTGGTCTCCATGATGAGAGCCAGACGCTTGTTCCTGAGGCTGTTTTCCTTCTGTATGCTGCGGGCCTGAAGTCGATAGACGATGCCATAGAACAGCAGGATGAGTCCCAGGAAGGTGGCCACCGCCACTACGTACCACACCCATTGCGGCACAGGGTGCTCCTGACGCTCGGGATAGAACCACTTGTTCTGCATCTCCACCAGTTTCTCGTCGGTGCTCAGAACGGTGTAGATACTGTCAATCTTGGACAGCAGCTGCGGGTCGTTCGACATGAACTTGTACTCGCCGTGGGGCATGTTGACCGGCGTGATGTTGAGGTTGTCTATCTGGTTCTGATGGATAATCCACTTCAGCGACAAGGTGTTCCAGACGATTTGACCTTCCTCGTCGGCACTCAGCTGCTGGATGGCACCCTTGATGTCCTTGGTGACAATGGCATTGTCAGCCCACCCGTAGTCAAGCATCAGGTGGTGGCTCAGGCTGTTGTCGTTGACTATGACGCGGTGCTTGCCCAGGTCCTTGAAGTTATAGATTTCCACAGGCTTGCTCTTAGGGGTTGCCACACTCTGGGTAAACAGCGTGATAGTGTTCTCACCATACTGGCCATACTCGTCGTGATAGCCCGCCGACAACGCCATCGTCAGGTCCGAACGCCCGTCACGCAGGTCGTCGAAGGCTTCCTGGCGTGAGGTGAGGCGGATTTTGTAGGGGATTTTCAACTCGCTACATATCAAGCGTATCAGCTCAACGTTGAAGCCGTCGGGCTGTCCGTTCTCGTTGAGGAAACAGTAGGGCCATAGGTCCCACACATCCTCATAAATCAGCGGCTTGTCTTCGGAATAGAAATGCCGTGATGGTTGCGGCGGCTGCGTCTGTGCCCCGACACTGGCCGTTAGGCCAAGCAGCAGGGCTGACAGGGTCAGTATTTTTAGTTTATCATTCATAGTTCATATTTATAGCTTCTAATTCCTAACTCCTCGCTTCTAACTCTCTCACCTCGCAGGGAATGCGGAACCAGAAGGTAGAGCCCTTCCCCACTTCGGAGTCCACGCCAATCTGTCCGTTACACCCTTCTACAATGGCCTTGCAGATGCTCAGTCCCAGACCGGTGCCCTGTATGAAGTCGTTAAGCTTGACAAAGCGTTCGAACACCCGCTCGCAGTCCTCCTTGGGAATGCCGGCACCTGTGTCCTCGCAGTAAACGTAGAGGAGCCCACTCCCATTCCCTCCCGAAGGGAGAGGAGTCTCTGAGGCACCGGAAGCCCCTCCCTTGGGGAGGGGTTGGGGGTTGTCCACCCTGTACCCCACGCGGATGTGGCCCTGCGTGGTGTATTTCACGGCGTTGGTGACAAAGTTGGTAATCACCTGGCCGATGCGGTCCTTGTCCAACAGGGTGCGGAACACGGTATAGGGGTTCTCGGTGATAAACTGCACCGAGGGCTCGGTGACGCGCTGTGCCAGCGACTGGCAGAAGTCGTCAAACTCACGGGCAAAGTCACACTCCTCGGGTTTGATGCTCAGTCCGTTGCTCTCAATGCTCGAAATGGCCAGGAAGTCGTTGATCAGTCGCAGCAGCATGTCGCAGTTGCTACGCACAATGCGCATCATCTCACGCTTCTCCTCAGGCGAGTCGATGACGGTCAGCAGGTCGCTGAAGCCCACAATGGAGTTTAGCGGCGTGCGTATCTCGTGGGTCATGTTGGCCAGGAACACACTCTTCATGCGGTCGGAGTCGCTGGCACGTTCCATCTCCTGCTTCAGCATCTCCTGCTCTTCTATGAGCTGCGTCACGTCACGTATCAGTCCGAAGTAGCCCTGCTGCACGCCGTTGTCGTCGTAACGCGGAATGCCGATGAAGTTATACCAGTGTATTTTGTCGTCCTGCTCCAACAGGTTCTTGTAAGGACGCGTGATGACCTGCCCGCTGTAGGTCTTATCGTCCACGGGAGTCATCATGCGCCATCGGGAGCGTTCCTGTTCACCGGTCTGCAGACAGGTGGTAAACTCGTCAATGCTCATCTTAGCCACCGTGTGGTGCAGGTCGCTGAGGAACTCTATCTCCTCGGGCTCGAAGCTGGAGCGCCACACGTGCATCTTACTGTTTTCCAGCAGGTAGTGCAGCTGTTCCTCGTAGCGCTGAATCTCCTCACTGGCCTTGCGGATGTCGTGCTCGTTCTGACGTATCTGCATGTAGAGGTCACGTTCCTGGGTCACGTCACGCACCACCAAAGCGATATACTGCAGCTTTCCCTTGGCGTTGTTGATGGGCACCACACGCGCCTCCAGGTATTTGTTGAGCTGACGCTTGGCCAGTTCCAGATGCAGGCTGAGCCACGACTCTTCCACGTGGTCGCGGTTGATGTTGAACTGGGCCAGGTCGAAGATGCAGGTATCGTAGAACAGGCTGTCATAGCGGCTCTCAAAGTTACATATCTCACGCATCATGCGGTTACAGTCAATAAGGTAGCCGTCGGAATTATAGAAAGAAATGCCGACGATGGAGTCCTCGAAGAGGTTGCTGTAGCGGTCGGCCATGTCGTTGCTCATCTGGCGGATGTGCAACTCATCCGTCCCGTCTATCATGGTCAGGATGATGTTCGCGGGCTTTCCGTCGCTGTCGTTCTCCACCACGCCGTTGGTGTTGCACCAATGGTAACGGGAAGGTTTCCCCGGCGTGTATTCCGTATTGAAGAGGTAGTTCAGGTGGTCGTTCTGCTTCTCGCCGTAGCGCAGCCCCTGAATGAAGTTGTCGAAGTCGTCCACGTAGTCAGGATGCACCATCCCGCGTATGGCGTCAAGGGGTATGCCGCTCTCTCCGTCTGACGGCAGTCGTTCGTCGTGAATGTTATGGAAGCAGTTGGTCTTCAGGTCGAGCTGCACGATGAGGTATTCACTCATGTCAATGGCCTGGCGCATGACGCGGTTGGCCTTCCTAATATCCGTGACGGAACGGGCAACGCGCACCTTGACAATATAGTTGATGACAATGATCAGCAGCATGGCGATGATCACCAGAATCATCAGCATGCTGAAGAGCGTTGTGCCTGTATAGTTGAAACTGTTCATACGCGCTTATATAAATTCCTTTTTCTTTTCACTGCTGATGAGCTCACAGGGTATGCTGACCCATGCCGTGGTGCCCTTGCCCACGTCCGACGTCATCTCTATGCTGCCGCCCATCAGTTCCACCAGACCCTTCACAATGGGCAACTCAAGGCCGCTGCCGAAGTGGCGACGTCCGCCTTGGTGGCTGAAGCGGTCGAAGAGGTGGGGCAGCACGTCCTGCTCAAAGCCCTCGCCGGTGTCCTCAATGGTGATGTTGAGGTTACCCTGACGGTACTCATACTTGCCACGCACCATGCCTTCACGGGTAAAAAAGATGGAGAAGGTCACCAACTGCTCAATGACCTTGCCCAGCAGCTCGTGGTCAATGACCACCATCAGGTGCTCGTAGGGATTCTCCACCAGGGTCTTGATGTTGGGGTTGGTATTACTGCTCCACCCCATCTGGCAGTGGCCCTCAAACACACCGGCAAAGTCAATGGGCTCCAGCTTCGGCTCAATCATGTGGGCATCGATACGCGAGATGTAGAGAATGTCGTTGACCAGCCTCAGCAGCGAGTTGGAGTTCTGCTTGATCTCATTGACGAAGATGACTTCGTCGGCAGGGTCGTGCTCCTTGTCAAACATCTCGGCAAAGCCGATGACGTTCGACAGCGGTGAACGTATCTCGTAGCTCATGTTGAGCAGGAACCAGTTCTTCAGGCTCTCTGCCTCCTGGGCTTTCAGCGTCTCTGCTCTCAGGCGTTCCTCGGTCATGATCAAGCGCGTGTCGTTACGGCTCATGCCGAAGTAACGGGTGATGTGCCCCTCGGCATCATACATGGGAATGCCGTTGAAGGTCAGCCAGAGGTTGCTGCCGTTCTGGTCGGGGAAGATGGTCTTCAGTCGGGCGTACACCTTCTTCAGCGAACGGCGGTCCAGCTGGTGCAGCAGCCGTCGGGCATCCTTACGGAAGTCCGGTGCTACGCAGTCCACGGCCCTGACTTGCGACAGCTCGTACTCGGGGCTGTTCACGTCGCTGATGATCTGCAGCGTGTGACGGTCAGGCAGGTAGTTCATGATGCGGCACTCGGCCATCTGCAGCGCCATGTTGATGTTGTCGGTATAGGCCTTCACCTCAGCAATGGTCTCCTCCAGCTTTTTCATGGATTCCTTTTGCAGCTTCACGGACTCCACCACTTCTGTGACGTCACGGCCTTCCAGGAAGTAGCCCAGCAGGTCGCCCACCTCGTCACGGATGGGGTAAAGCATCATCTCGTAGAAGAGCTGGTTGTCGCGCTGCACCGAGTAGGCCTTACGTCCCTCGTCCTCCATGCGCTTCAGGTCCAGCAGCGTGGTACAGCACGTCTTCTCCATCTGTTCCAGACTCTTCTCATCCAGGTAGGTCACCTGCGTGATGTGGTGACGCATATTGATCAGTGCCTGTTTATCATGCACCTGGAACGTCTGGCAGGCATGGTCGTTAATGTCGTCCATAATACCGTTCTCGTCGTAATAGACCATATCGACCAGCGGCGTACGGAACACGTTCTGGTACTTCAGCAGCATGTCACGCTCATGCTCACGACGGGCACGGTCGTAGGTGATGTTGCGCACACGGCCCAGCAGCACGGTAGGCACACCCTGCTCGTCACGCTGGAACACCGATACCCTTACGTCGTAGCGCTGCTGCCGCTTCTCAGTTGACATAGGGCCGCGCAGCACCATGTTCGACGACTCCTTCTTGCCGTCCCTGATGAGCAACAGCTCGTTGCGCAGCTCCTCAAAGTCGTCACGGTCAAAGTAGCGTAAATAGTCCAGCGGCGTGTATTCCTTGTCCAGCTTGCCGTCAGCACTGAGCATCTGATACTTACGGGTCAGTACGTCATACGTCCACACATGGGTATTCTCCGACTGCAGCACCAGCGACAGTCGGCTGTTCTCGTTGAGCAGGTAGTTTGACTCACGGCGCTCCATATAACGGTACCGCCTGTCGTAGTACAACAGGGCAAACGCCGTAACTATCATTGCAAATATTATATAATTCACCTTATTCTATTTTCGATTTGAATCTTATGAAACAAATTATCACTAATTAACCACAATTTTTTTGCGGCGGTAGCATATTTTACACTCTCCACTTAAATAGTAATTTCCCCGCTTCCGAAGCAGTAGTGGTGCTCCGCATCGTAGATAACACAGAACTGACCCGGCGCCACGCCGTGAATCGGCTCCTCCGAGACGATGGTGAAGGAGTCGTGGTTCCCCTCGCCCTTTGGAGAGGGGTGAGGGGTAAGGCTCCCCTTGTGAAACTCCGGTGTATGCCGAATCTTGAAGGTAATGCCCTCCCCCAGTTGTGACGGGGTAACAGGAGCCAGCCAGTTCATGCCCTTCACCTTGAAGTCCTGCTTGTACGCTGTCTGCGGGTCGTAGCCGTGACTCACGTAGAGTATGTTTGTCGCCATGTCCTTCTTCACCGCAAACCACGGCCCGCCGCCGAAGCCCAGTCCGTGACGCTGGCCGATGGTGTGGAACCACAGTCCCTTGTGACGGCCTATCTTGCGACCGGTCTCCAGCTCCACCACGTCGCCCGGCAGCTCGCCCAAGTAGTGGCGTATGTAGTCGTTGTAGTTGATCTTGCCGAGGAAACAGATGCCCTGCGAGTCCTTGCGCTTGGCGTTCACCAGATGCTCGCGCTCGGCTATCTGACGCACCTCGTCCTTCATCATGTGGCCGATGGGGAACAGCGCCTTCTGCAACTGCCACCAGTACAGCTGTGCCAGGAAATCCGTCTGGTCCTTCACCGGGTCCGGACTGGTGCAGAGGAGCCTCCCCCCGCCCCCCTCCGAAAGGAGGGGGAAGCCCAGACGCGGCAGAACTCCCCCTCCTTTCGGAGGGGGTTGGGGGGAGGCCGTGGCTGTCTGCGCATAATGCCCCGTGGCAATCAGGTCATACTCATGGCCGCGCTTCTCGTCGAAGGCCCCGAACTTGATGAGCCGGTTGCACATCACGTCAGGGTTCGGTGTCAGTCCAGCCCGCACCTTCTCCATGGTGTAGGTGGTCACCTGGTCCCAGTATTCGCGGTGACAATCCACCACCTCCAGCCGGCAGCCGTACTTATGCGCCACGCTGGTAGCCATCTCCATGTCCTCCTCCATCGTGCAGTCGGCACCAGGGAGGTCCCCCTCCTCAAAAGCGTCAGGAGTAGCCCCTATCTTGATGTAGAAACAGTCAGGTTTCTGCCCCAGCTCACACAGCTGGTGCAATGCCACAGCGGAATCCACACCGCCTGACAGCAGCAGGGCAATTCGCTTTCCTTCAATTTCTTCGTTCTGAATCATCGCTACAAAGGTAGTGAAAACCGAGCGAAGAACAAAAGAATTTGCTATTTTTTTTCTTCCGAGGTGCATCCCGCTCATAAAAACCGAGCGATGGTTCGAAAATACAAAGAAAAACTTGTTTTCCTTTTGTATTTTGCTCACTTATTCGTACCTTTGTCGTCAAAACCAATCATATAACTAAAAATGAAGAAAACAATGATGTTGGCAGTAGTGGCCGTTGCCATGATTGCCGTGAGTGTGAAGGCTCAAGTGAAATACCCGTGGCAGAACCCGCAGCTGCCAAGGGCAGAGCGTGTGGAGAACCTGCTGGGCATGCTGACTCCCGAGGAGAAAGTGGGCCTGATGATGAACAAGAGCATCTCAGTGGACCGACTGGGCATTCCGTCGTACAACTGGTGGAGCGAGGCCTGTCACGGTGTGCGGCAGGGCGGCTATACCGTCTATCCACAGCCCATCGGCATGGCAGCTGCCTTCAACGCGCAGTTGGTGTATGACGTATTCTCGCAGGTAAGTGACGAAGCCCGCGCCAACTGGAACCGTTCCGACCACAGCGTCAAGCACGTGGGCATGGGCGAGACCTACTACCCAGGCAACCCCGAGCTGACCTTCTGGTGTCCTAACGTCAACATCTTCCGTGACCCCCGCTGGGGACGTGGTCAGGAAACCTGCGGCGAAGACCCCTACATGAATGCCGTACTGGGCGTCCAAACGGTACTGGGAATGCAAGGAGCCTCCCCTCGGGGAGGTTTGGAGGGGGCTTACTACAAGACTCACGCCTGTGCCAAGCACTACGCCGTACACAGCGGACCGGAGCCCCTGCGCCACTCCATGAACGTGGAGCCGTCGAACCGCGACCTGTGGGAAACCTACCTGCCGGCCTTCAAGGCTTTGGTAAAGAAAGGTAACGTGCGCGAGGTGATGTGCGCCTACCAGCGCTTCGAGGGAAATCCCTGCTGTGCCAGCGACCGTCTGCTCATTGACATCCTGCGCAACAAATGGGGATACGACGGCATAGTGCTTACCGACTGCGATGCCATCAACAACTTCTTCAACCGCGGACAGCACGAGACGCACCCCGACGGCCTGTCGGCAAGCGTCGCTGCCGTGCTCAGCGGTACGGACCTGGAGTGCGGCAAGGTCTTCATGTCGCTCACCGAAGGCCTCAAGAAGGGTCTCATCAAGGAGGAAGACCTCGACAAGCACCTGCGCTATGTGCTCACGGGACGTTTCGAACTGGGTATGTTTGACCCTGCCGACCAGATGCCCTGGGCTAACCTGGGAGAGGACGTCATCAGCAGCGAGAAGCACGACGCACT
>JAILHP010000046.1 GCA_024695705.1 Prevotella sp.
AACACCTAATAATTATGAAGACAAACCTAAAACGAATGGCCATGATGCTGCTGACGGTAGCAATCATCGGCGTACAAGGCGTAGGGGCGCAGAGCACCATCAGCAAGCCTAACAAGCCCAAGCCCACCAAGCCTTCTAAGCCCACCACGACGACTACCACCACGTCAACCACCAGGATACATACCAACAAGAAAGACGCTATGGACTTCGTCACCATTACGGGTATCAAGATTGGTAACGTGACCTACGACGGAGACATGCTGACCTACTACGGTCAGCCGCTCTACGAGAAGGAGATGAAGTACGCCAAGCCGCAGCTCACCTACAACTGCACCAAGTCGGCTAACGACATCACGCTCTATACCAAGATTTACCGCCCCAACGGAACCATGATTACCAACAGCTCTTCTCCGACAGGCTACACCACTTCCGACGAGACCGATTTCTATTCAGGAACCGACAAGACGGTGGTACTACCCGGATGGGGCAGCGATGACGGCAATTACTATGATAGTGGAACATGGCGCTGGGAAATCTGGTACAAGGGAAAGAAGCTCGCTTCCACCTACTTCACCGTCAAGCCTGGCGGCACAGCTCCCGCTCCCGCCCACACTGGTTTTGAGTTCTACGGCACCACCCGCGACTATACCGACAATGCCAAGGCGTTGTCTTACATCACGAAGACCATCAAGGAATGGGGCGACAACGGCTGTCGTACCGGTGCCATCACCGAGGCAGAGCGCGGCGTTGCCATCTACGGCAAGAACGGCTACTGCTACACCGGCGCTTGTCCTGACGGCATGAAGGACGCCATCAAGGAGTACAACGACAAGAACTACCGCATTGCCGACCTCACGGTGACTGACTCTGGCTGGTGGTGCGTCGTTTGGAACGACAACGGCTATCGCGGCCACATGCCCGACAAGATGACCGAGGCCATGAAGAAGTTCAACAAGGACGGCGAGGAAATCTGGTCGGTATCCATCTGCGAGAACGGCAACTGGTCCATCATTACCAACAAGCACTGGGATGCCTCCCACGAGACCGACAAGGCCAACCTGAAGCGTGCCTACGAGAAGTTCGGCACCATCCGCAGTTGCGAGGTGACCAACAAGGGTATTGTCATCTGCTGTGACGGCGGCGTCTATTACAAGGACATTCCCACCAATGTTGAGACCGCCCTCAAGGAGCAGGACTTCCATCCGAAAGTAGTGAAGTTCACCGACAGCGGTACCTACCTCATTACCGACGGCGACAAGAAACGTGCATGGTACATGTAAGACAATTGATAATTGATAATTGATAATTGATAATTGAAAATTGACAAGTGATAATTAACGCTAATGGATACACAAAAGAATAACTTGCTGCGTCAGGGAGCACAGCTTCAGAACGGACGCTATACCATCATCCGTGTGCTTGGTCAGGGAGGCTTCGGCATTACCTATCAGGCCACTACAAAAGAAAAAGTAACGGGAAACCTCGGCGAGATGGAGGTGGAAGTGCCCGTTGCCATCAAGGAGTTCTTCATGAAGGACACCTGTCTGCGCGACACCATCAACAACAACGTCTCCATCCCCTCAACGGGCAGTACGGAGCAGGTTGACAAGTATCGCCAGAAGTTCATCAAGGAGGCGCACAACCTGGCCAGCCTGAACCATCCCAACATTGTTCACGTGGCCGACGTGTTCGAGGAGAACAGCACCGTCTATTACGTCATGCAGTTCCTGAAAGACGGTTCGCTGCGCGACCAGCTGAAAGCCCAGGGACGCCTGTCGGAGGAAGATGCCGTACGCTATACCTCACAGATAGCCGAGGCCCTCCAGTATATGCACAGCGAAAAGCACATGTGCCACTACGACGTCAAGCCGGGCAACATTCTGCTCAACGGCGACAAGGCGATGCTCATTGACTTCGGTATTTCCAAGAACTACACCTCCGACGGACGTGAGACCAGTGCCACCCCCGTAGGACTCAGTAAGGGCTTTGCCCCGCTCGAGCAGTTCCAGCAGTCGCTGCAGGACTTCTCACCCGTTACTGACATCTACAGCCTTGGTGCCACGCTCTATAACCTCGTTACGGGCGAAGTGCCCCCTGAAGCCTCCACCGTCAACGAGGAAGGACTCGGCGAGCGTCCGGAATACGTCAGCGAAAGGGTATGGAACGCCATCACGTCTGCCATGCAGCCCCGCCGCAAGGACCGTCCGCAGACCATCGGTCAGTTCCTGCTGATACTCAACACCGAGCCGCTGCCGCCTGAGATTCCCCCAGTTCCTAACCAGGACTATTCCGAAGAGACACAGGTCGGCTACACTCCCGATGACGAGGAGATTGTCATCTCACGCCCTGGCATAGTGCCTCCTCCCATCCCCGGAGCTCCCGTGGTACCTCCCGCTCCTCCCTCCGCTCAACCCTCCGCTCTCAGTTCTCAACCAGAGAATACACCCTCTACCAGTCAACAGAATGACTACGATGAGAGCACCACATTCAACGAGCCTGTGACGCCTCCCACGCCCAAGGTTCCACCCGTGACACCTCCCAACATCCCCAGCCAGTCAACTGGTAGCGTCAAGCAGGAAACAGGCGTCAAGCAGGAAACGGACAACACTCCAGCCTCCACCAGTTACCAGAATGCCTACGAAATGCCGCCAAAGAAGAAAAAGAGCAAGGCTCCGCTGATTATCCTGGTGGTATTCATCTTCGCCATCATCGGCGCAGGTATCGGCTTCCTCGGCTATTCCCTGCTTACCAGCAAGGACAACCCCATCACCTCCACTTCAGGCGGTGGATCTGCTGAGACCGTTACTGACCAGCCCATCTACGGAAATGGCAATGCCGTTGCCTTCAAATATACAGGCGAGGTGAACGACAAAGGCCAGCCCCACGGCAAGGGAACAGCCAAATATACTGACAGCCAGAAGGACACCTATACGGGTAAGTTCCAGAACGGCCTGCGTTCCGACACCAACGCCACGCTGACCTTCAAGAACGGTGACAAGTACGAAGGCTCATTCGTTGACGATCAGTTCGGTGAAGGCACCTATACCATTGCCGAGGATCAGAGCTACTTCAAGGGCACCTATCGTGACTATACTCCCTACAACGGCGTGTGGTACGAGAAAAACGGCAAGCAATACGCCAAAGTCGTTAATGGTGTAACGAAGTAGTTGACAATGGACAATTGATAATGTACAATTGACAATTGGCTAACGCTTTGTACATAGTAAAACTGATGCTCACGGCGCGCCGTCCGAGTCACACGCTCGACATGCGCTCCGTGAGCATTCCCTTTTGGCTTCGCGGTAATTACGATGCCATGACTTTCTTTGGCTCCATCGTCACCCACAGCCAGGCCGAGGCCGAACGCTACAACCAGCTAACGCCCCAATACCAAAGCTCAAAGCTCCCTGCTCAAAGCTCAAAGCTCAAAGAATGGTACCACCCCGTGAAGTACCACGAGACCATTCACCTGCGGCAGGCGCAGTCCGTCCACAACTCATGGCTCTGCTTCTACTGGAAGTACTTCCTATACTGGTTCCAGGCACGGCGTGCCAATCGCATCCTGCCCAACGCCGGCTATGAGCTCAACCCCTTCGAAATGGAGGCCTACGCCAACATGTACAACCCCTACTACCTCGACCGTTTCCCTGACGGACGAGCTACGGGATGGAAGGACTACGCCCGCATGACACTCGCCCAACGCTTCTACGCACGACGGAAATACAGCCCCAAAGAAAATAGTTAGAACACGGAAAAACTGCCGCCCTTTTCGAGGACGGCAGTTGACTTATTTAAGCAGCAGATTCCGGGGTTCCGACATTCTGCCTCCAAACCTGATTTTCTTTCCATCCTGAATGATGTACTTGTCAATCTGGCAGGTACGGTCGTTCAGCTCGGCGAGCAGCCGCTTGTCATTCCTCAGCAGAAGGCTCAGATGGTTCTCATGATAGCGCGTCTTGATGATACCAAAATCCTCCAAGCGCAGCGCATTGCCCGTATCCATGATGAAATCCTTGATCAGCAGCGGCAGCATTCTTACCGCGACATGCAGTACCGTTTCGTTCATGAACGAAGCACGGTTATGCTCTTTGCACCAGTGCAGGAACATCCTTTCCGAGGCAATGACCTGCTGCCCCGTCTCGATGCGACAGGGCTTGTCATCATGCATGTTCTGATAAACTTCTTGTAGTCTAATCATTTTAATCTTTAATCTTTAATCTTTAATTGTCAACTTTCAATCGGCACCAGAAGCACTTCATCGGATAAGGCAGCAGCTTAAACGCCGACTCGAAGCCAGCCGATGTCAGGTAGTAACGCGACTCAACGCGGCACATGCCGGCGGCAACTGCGTAGAGCCAGCCCTTGTTCTGCTGCACCTGATTGCTGAAGTC
>JAILHP010000061.1 GCA_024695705.1 Prevotella sp.
GCCGGTGAGTGCATTCAGGAACACAGGCAGGGTGGCCACCAGGGTCTTACCTTCACCCGTGGCCATCTCAGCAATCTTTCCCTGATGGAGCACGACGCCGCCGAAGAGCTGCACATCGTAGTGCACCATCTCCCATTTCAGATCGTTGCCGCCAGCGGTCCAGTGGTTGTGATAGATAGCCTTGTCGCCGTCGATGGTGATGAAGTCCTTGCGCGGATCGGCAGCCAGCTCACGGTCGAAGTCGGTAGCCGTCACAATGGTCTCCTCGTTCTCGGCAAAGCGGCGGGCGGTCTCCTTGACGATGGCAAACACCTCAGGACCCACCTCGTTGAGGGCTTTCTCGTAGATGTCGAGGGCCTCTTTCTCCAGTTTGTCTATCTGGTTGAAGATCTCTGCACGTTCGTCAATGGGAGTGTCTTCAATCTTTGCCTTCAGTTCTTCAATCTGTTTTTTCTGCTCCTGGGCAGAAGCCTGCACTTGCTTCTGCAGCTCCTTGCTGCGGGCACGCAGGGCGTCGTTGTCCAGCTTCTCTATCTGGGGAGAGACGGCCTTCACCTTCTCTACCAGGGGCTGGATGAGTTTCATGTCTCTTGATGACTTGTCGCCGAATAGCGACTTGAGAATCTTTGTAAAGTTCATATTATTTTTTTGCTATTTGTTTTATCTTTTAATTATATCTGAAGCGCGTTAGCAATTATTTCACTTTTCACTCTTCACTTTTTTAGAACAACGGTTCTGAGGCGCAGGCGTTGGGGGCACGTATGCGGATAGCCTTCGCTATAGTAGGAGCAATGCGGTCTACGGTGACAGGCGTCAACACCCGTTCACTGGGAATGTTTGCGCCGTAGAATATGATGGGGAATGAGAAGAAACTGGTACGTTGGGTGGTGTTCTCATGACGCTCCTCATTGACAAGCTTCCAGCCGGGAGCCACTTCAATGAGCAGGTCGCCGCACTTGTCAATGCAGTAGCCATTGCGGATTTTCTCCAACCGGGAGTTCTCGCTGGTCATGAGCTGCGTGCTGGTATAGACGTTGCGCACGCCTTCCACCTGAATGAGGAAGTCCTGTGAACGCTTCAGCAGGTCGCTGAGGTTGATGTTCAGTCGCTCAATGAGCTGACGGTTCAGGAAGAGCTGGTTCTTGTAGCACGTGTCAATGTACTTGGCAGGAGCATAGATGGCTCCCAGATACATGTTGAGCAGGTTGGCGGTGCGGATAATGTTGAACTTACCCGTAGGAATATGGAATCGCTCTTCTCCCACGCTCTTGTCCTGTTCCTGTGCATAGCCCGTTCCTGTCAGTACGAGCAGGTAGCGGCTTGGGCCGAAGCGGCTGTCAAGTCGGGATATCAGACGGGCAATGTTGTAGTCAAGACTGATGTAGGTGTCTCTCGGTGACGTTCCCTGCTGGTAGATAATGTTCAGTACGTCAGGCTCTTCGTCGATTCCGATGCTGCTTTGCTCAATGCACTTGATGGCAATGTCGGTCACACACTTGTTGACGTCGGACTCTACAGCTATACGCTTCGTAAAGTCTGACTGCCATTGCGGCAGGGGCGTATCGTAGTTGGCATTGGCCCATCGGCTGCCGTTGGCCCATGCGGCTCCTGTTGCAGCATGTCCGGCTGACAGAATGGCAGCATCGGCGGTCGGAGCGAAGGAATAAACCAGTGACACGCCGCCGGAAGCCAGCTTCATCTCGTCGCCGATGGTGGAAGTCTGCAGATTGGCGGCCAGGTTGCTGTTGCCTGTCCTGCTGATGCAGCTTACGGGCTGCAGCGTGTGCTTGTCCAGCCATTCCGTACCCACAATACCGTGATAGTAGGGGGTAGTGCCCGTTGTCAGTGTGGCAATGGCTGAGGCCCTGTCAACCGGCGCAAAGTTGTAAGAAGCATTGGTATAGACCTTTCCTTGTGCCAGCAGCCGTTTGAAGCCCTCGTTGCAGTACAGGGGGACGTAAGTCTCCAGATAGTCGGCCCGCAATTGGTCGATGGTGATGTTAACCACCAGCTTCGGAGCAGTGGCAATGGCCTGTGCCAGGGCTTCTTGTTGCAGTCCCAGTACGGTCAGCAGGGTAATGTACAGGTATTTATTTCTTCGCATGTATGATATTTGACCAGAATCTTAATAGCAAACTTAGTGCCACAATGTATAACCCCTCGGCGTAGCTCTGCCAGATGCCGCCTAAGAGGAAGAGCACTGTCATGGTGAGCAGCAGGTTCCAGTAATGGGTTTTCTGCCGCCTATATACCTTATATATATATATAAAGGGTAGGGGATTGAACAGCAGTATCTGGAAGTTGATGCTCGTCGTGGGGTGTTGGGAGAAAATCATGACAAACAGCACGATTCCCATGACTCCCTGCAAGACCATCAGCAACAGGTCCCACCACACGAGTGTCAGCTTCTTCTTCCATTCAAAGGCAAAGATGAGCAGCGACACCACCAGCAGGATGACGGCACACTCGGTAGGTGTCAGCGGAAAGTCCTGCTTCACGATCTGAACGCCTGAGGGTACTAGGACGCGTGTCTCCTTGACCAAGGGAACGTACTGGCCGTCAGCCCTGATAATCTGGGCACGGGCAAAGTCGTACATCAGGTTGTTGGGCAGGAACTCCTGCTGACGCTGGTCAGTCTGCAGGTCAGCCCTGATGCCTAAGAGGAAGTCATTGCCCCAGGTGGCCCAGGGATGTCCCTTCGTACAATCGCGTACCATCTCACGGTAGGTCGGCGTATAGTCGCCATGCTCCTGATAGCGCAGCTGTCCGCTGATGCAGCGCTCCACCATGTCGCGGGCCCTTGTCGTGCAGTTGTCGTAGAAGTAGTTATAGCGATAGACGCAGTTCTCGGGCTTCGCGTTTTCGTAGAGGGCAAGCGCAATGGCCTGCTTCTCGTCAGCCGTCAGGTTGAGCACCTGTTCCGTCACCTGACTGCCATAGTGCTTGTATTCCAGCTTGAAAATCTTGGTAGGCAGCACTCCCAGCTCGTAGTCGGTGAGTCCGAATACGAAGCGCAGGGTGAAGTAGGGCGCCTTGAAGTTGAACACACCGTAGTTAAACACCCAGTCGTCGCCCGTTCTCAGGTCGTGCTGGCGTAATGCCGTATGACCGTACAGGCTATAAATCTCCTCATGCGGCTGACATGTCAAAAGCGACACCTCGACGGAGTCCATCGGGTGGGGTGCCGGTTCGCTGCCCGTAGCGGAGAGGGACGCTGAAATGCACATAAAAGTCCATATCCAGACAATCCTAAAAATGCTTTCTAAGTGTTTCACGATGCAAAATTACTAAATTATTCGTAATTCATGGGCTATAATTAATTTTTTTTCCGTAATTTTGCACCGCAATATCCGAAATACATCGGATTACATAGAAATTAAGGAATGAAAAAAGTTTTTTTCAGCAGTTTGCTGTTAGTTTATATCTGTCTGGGTGCCTCAGCTCAAAGCGGCACCAATTCCCCTTATAGCCAATATGGACTGGGTGTGCTGTCCGACCAGTCGCAAGGCTTCAACCGAGGCATGAGCGGACTGGGCTACGGCCTGCGTACAAGTAATCAGGTCAACGTGTTGAACCCAGCCTCCTACTCGTCGATTGACTCGCTGACCATGATCTTCGACATGGGTCTTTCGCTTCAGCTGACCCACTTCGAGGAGAATGGCATCAAGAAAAACGCCCGCAATGCCAACTTTGAGTATGCCGTTGCAACGTTCCGTGTTTTTCCCAAGGTGGGCCTGAGCGTGGGTATCCTGCCGTATACGAACATCGGTTATAACTACTCTACGACGGAAGCCCTGCCAAGTTCCTCCACGACGGTCACGCAGAACTGCGAGGGCTCCGGTGGCCTTCATCAGGCATATGCCGGTATCGGATGGAACATGTTTGCCGGCCTGTCCTTAGGCGCCAACTTCTCCTATTTGTGGGGTGATTACGATAAATCGGTAACCGTAAGCAGCAACGACTCCTATGTGAACACCCTAGGCCGTCGCTATAAGGCCTCCATCAGCAGCTATAAGATTGACCTGGGAATGCAGTACGAGCAAAAGATCGGCCGTAGGGATGCCTTGGTCCTCGGTGCTACCGTGGGACTTGGCCATAAGCTGGGTGCCGACCCCTCCATCAGCATATCCAACACCAATCCGCAGACTGCTGTGATGCAGGTGAAGACAGACACCGTGTCTAACGGTTTGGAGATTCCCTTGACCATCGGCGGTGGCCTGTCGTACAAACATGGCACCAAGTGGCTACTGGGCGTGGATTACAGCCTGCAGAAGTGGGGTGAGCTGAGCTATCCGGAGGTGGATGATGCCACCCAGAAATACCAGCTGAAAAAGGGTCTGCTGAGAGATCGTCATAAGCTGACCTTCGGCGGACAGTATGTGCCCCGTGCTTATGACACTCGTCATTTCCTGAACCGTATTCATTACCGTTTCGGAGCTTCCTACGCTACACCTTATTATAATATAGGTAACGTTAAGGGCCCGAAGGAACTCACAGTGAGCGCCGGTTTTGGCATTCCCATCTTCAACGACTGGACCAGCCACTCGATGTCTAACGTTACGTTCCTGAACATCAGCGGCCAGTGGGTGCATACGTCAGCAAAAGACCTGATTACGGAAAACACCTTCCGCATCAATGTAGGCATTACCTTCAACGAGCAGTGGTTCAAGAAGTGGAAGGTGAAGTAATGGCGGCCTTCTGCCTAAATGATAAATGAAAAATGATAAATGATTAATTCGGATGTATAATGAAGAAATTCCTGCCGCTACACGATAGGATGACATCATTGATTCATTTGTCATTTCTATTTGTCATTTGTCATTTGTCATTTCTCACTCTAATCTCCTGTACCGAACAGCAGGAACACACGGCCCCTGCCATCAACGAGAGCGACTCTGTTTCCATGATGACCACCTACGGCGTCAATACGCTCATTTCCGACTCCGGCGTCATGAAATACCGCATTGTGACGGAGCGCTGGGATGTCAATGTTGTCAGAAACCCGTCACGCTGGGAATTCATGAAAGGCATCTTCCTGGAGCAGTATGACGACAAGTTCCACGTGGCAGGCTATATCCAGGCCGACACCGCTTGGTACTTTGACCAGAAGCGGCTCTGGCACCTGCGTGGCAGGGTACGCGTGCGCAACGTCAACGGACTGGTCTATACCAGCGAGGAACTCTATTGGGACGGTCTCAAGCATGAGCTCTATTCCAATGTCTTCTCACGTGTGGTGACGCCTGAACGTACGATGGAGGGAAGCTACTTCCGCAGTGACGAGCGGATGACCCACTACCTGGTGACCAATTCCAAGGGCTCGTTCATGATGGAAGACATACAAGGTGACTCCAACCAGCAGAAAGAACCCGCTGACACCGCACAGCAGACAGAGCCCCAGCGCCAGCCTGCCGTACGCCATGCAGCCTCGCCCAAACCAACAGTGACGCCATGATGGATCAGATAGCACAACTCACGCCGCAAATCATCGGACTGCTCGTTGCGATGGTCTTTTCCGCCTTCTTCTCAGGAATGGAAATAGCCTTCGTGTCAAGTAACCGCATGCGGGCGGAGATGGACCGCGAGAAGAACGGCGTGTCCCAGAAGGCTATAGCCCTCTTCTTCCGCCACCCCAGCAACTTCGTCAGTACCATGTTGGTGGGCAACAACATTGCCCTCGTCATCTACGGCATCCTCTTTGCCCGTATCTTCGATACCCTGTTCTTTGGTAGCTGGCCCGACGGTTTCCGCGTAGCTGCCGATACCATTGCTTCGACCATCGTCGTGCTCTTTACCGGTGAGTTCCTGCCCAAAACCATCTTCAAGAACAATGCCAACACGCTGCTCACCTTCTTTGCGGTGCCGGCGTGGATCTGTTATGTGGTGCTCTATCCTATATCCCGCTTTGCCACCTTCCTCTCCAAGATGATGCTTCGCGTCTTTGGTGTCAAGATGTTGGCAGCTGCCGGTGAGAAGGAGTTCAGCAAGGTTGATCTGGACTATCTGGTACAGAGCAGCCTTGACCATGCCACCGACGATGACAAGATGGACGAGGAAGTCAAGATTTTCCACAATGCCCTCGACTTTTCCGACACGAAGGTACGCGACTGCATGATTCCCCGTACGGAGATTGAGGCTGTTGACATTGACGACACGACGATTGAAGACCTGAAGAGCCGCTTCATTGAGAGTGGCTACTCCAAAATCATTGTCTATAAGGAAGACATTGATCACATCATCGGCTATATCCACTCCTCGGAGATGTTTACGCTGAAAGGCACTATGCCCCCTAAGTTAGGGGGCGACAGGGGTATGAACAAGCAACCCGACACTATTTGTTCAGACCCCCAACCCCCTAACTTAGGGGGCTTGACCATCAAGTCCATGCCCTTCGTACCCGAGACCATGGCGGCCCGCAAGCTGATGCACATCTTCATGCAGCAGAAAAAGTCGCTTGCCATTGTCGTTGATGAGTTCGGAGGCACCAGCGGTCTGGTATCGCTGGAGGACATCGTCGAAGAAATCTTCGGCGATATAGAAGACGAGCATGACACCTCCAACTACGTGGCCAAACAACTTGAAAACGGCGAGTATGTCCTCTCTGCCCGTCTCGAAATCGAGAAAGTCAACGAAATGTTCGATTTGGAGCTCCCCGAGAGCGACGAATACATGACCGTCGGCGGTCTCATTCTTCACGAATATCAGAGTTTCCCCAAACTCAACGAAATAGTCAAAATTGGAAGGTATGAATTCAAAATTATCAAGAATACGATGACGAAAATCGAGCTTGTGAGGCTTAAAATCACCGAATAAGTTAAAAAATCCGATATTTCTTCTTCTATTTGAGAGAAAATGTGTACCTTTGTGCGCTAAAATCGAAAGATATAAAAAAATAAATAAAAATAATCATTTAAATGGCAGCATTAGGAAGTATTAGAAAGAGAGGCGTGACGCTGATTATCATCGTCGCCTTAGGCCTCTTTGCATTCATCGCTGGCGACATGTTCAAAGGTTGCGAGTATTTTGAAGGCCAGAAGCGTCAGCAGGTGGGTGAAGTGTTAGGAGAAAAAGTGTCAATCCAGGATTTCCAGCAACTCCTTGAGGAGTACACGGACGTCATCAAGATGACACAAGGACGTGAGAACCTGTCGGAAGAGGAGATGAACCAGCTCCGCGACCAGGTTTGGAATTCGTATGTAAACAACAAGCTGATCCAGTCAGAGGCTAAGAAGCTGGGTCTGACGGTTACCGACAAGGAACTGCAGGACATTCTGCGTGAGGGTACCAACCCCATCCTGTTGCAGTCGCCCTTCGTGAACCAGCAGACCGGTCGTTTCGATCTCTCGTTGCTCACCAAGTTCCAGGATGAGTACAAGAAGGCCGCCGCTGACCCCCAGATGGCTGAGCAGTATATGCGCATCAACAATTTCTGGCTCTTCATTGAGAAGACCCTGCGCGACCAGACCCTCGCCATGAAGTATCAGGCACTGCTCTCTCACTGCCTGTTCTCGAACCCCATCTCCGCTAAGATGGCTTTTGAGGGACAGACCACCGAGAGCGAGATTGAGCTTGCAGCCCTGCCTTATACCTCCATCAACGACAATCAGGTGAAGGTTGAGGACGCTGACCTGAAGGCATACTATGATGCCCACAAGGAGGAGTTCAAGCAGCACGTTGAGAGCCGCGACATCAAGTACGTTACCTTACAGGTGCAGCCCTCACTGGCCGACCGTTCTGAGCTGAGAAAGACCATGAACGAAGCCATCAAGGGACTTCAGGAAGGCAGCAATGTCGCTGAGGTTGTCCGCAAGGCCCAGTCTCAGATAGCCTATACCGGTATCCCCGCAACCCGCAACGCCTTCCCCCGCGACATCGCTACGATGCTCGACTCTATGGCTGTTGGTCAGGTTACCGCAGAACCGTTTGAGACCGCATACGACAATACGTACAACGTGATCAAGGTGATTTCCAAGACCCAGATGCCCGACTCCATCGAGTATCGTCAGATTCAGGTTTTCGACGCTACGCCTGAGGTTGCTCACAACCGTGCCGACAGCATCTACAAGGCCCTGCAGGCAGGTGCCAACTTCGACACTCTGGCCGTCAAGTACGGACAGCCCGGTGCCAAGAACTGGCTCACCTCAGCTATGTATGAGACCAGCAACACGCTCGACGCCGACACCAAGGCACTCATCAACACCCTGAACACCGCCGGTGTCAATGAGCTGAAGAACCTCTCGTTCGCCCAGGGTAACCTCATCGTTCAGGTTACTGACCGCCGCAACATGACCACCAAGTACGACGTGGCTGTTGTGAAGCACACCATCGACTTCTCGAAGAACACCTATAACGAGGCTTACAACAAGTTCTCACAGTTTGTCAGTGAGAACCAGACCCTCGAGGACATTGAGAAGAACGCCCAGCAGTTCGGCTTCACCGTCAGCGAGCGTAAGGACCTCACCAATACCGAGCATGGCATTGCCAACATCCGCAACACCAACGAGGCACTCCGCTGGGTATTCGGTGCCAAGAAGGGCAACGTTTCTCAGCTCTATGAGTGTGGCAATAACGACCAGTTGCTCGTGCTGGCCCTCACCGATATCCACCCCATTGGCTATCGTACCTTCGAGAGCGTCAAGGATCAGCTGAAGCCCGTTGTTATCCGCGACAAGAAGTATGAGCAGATGGTAGCCACTATGAACGGTGTGAAGAACATCGTTGAGGCAAAGCAGAAGGGTGCCGTTGTTACGACCGTTCCTCAGGTCACCTTCTCAGCTCCCGTCTTCGTACAGGCTACAGGTTCCAGCGAGCCCGCCATCAGCGGTGCTGTCGCAGCTACCGCACAGGGTCAGTTCAATCCCCGTGTCATCAAGGGTAATGGTGGTGCCTACATGGTACAGGTCACCAAGAAGACTCAGCGCGAAGGTGCTACGTTCGATGCCAAGCAGATGGAAGACCAGTTGAAGAACCAGGCCCTCCAGGCTGCAGGTCGCTTCATGCAGGAGCTCTACATCAAGGCTGACATCGTTGACAACCGCTACCTCTTCTTCTAAGAGAAACCGCTTAAAACCAAATATGAAGATGCCAGATGCTCCAAGCGTCTGGCATCTTTCATAGTCAGAGCAATGAGAGAATCAGATGAATCAGATGACAGAAACAACAAAGAAAAAGGATAATTCGCTGGAGAAGTTTCCGGTGGTTGATGAGAACGGGAATACCATAGGTATGGCGACACGCGGAGAGTGTCATGGCGGCTCACGTTTGCTGCATCCGGTGGTCCATCTTCATGTGTTCAATTCCCAGGGTGAAGTGTATTTGCAGAAACGTCCGGAGTGGAAGGATATACAACCAGGCAAGTGGGACACGGCGGTTGGCGGACATATCGACTATGGCGAGTCCCCAGAGCAGGCGTTACGCCGTGAGGTAGGGGAGGAGCTGGGTATCACCGACTTCACCCCCACGTTCATCGGCAAATATATCTTTGAAAGTCAGCGCGAGAAGGAACTGGTATATGTCAACCGCACCACCTACGACGGTGAGATAAAACCCTCGAAGGACGAGCTTGACGGCGGTCGCTTCTGGTCCCTACAGGAGATTCGTGATGCCATCGGCAAAGGCGTGCTGACCCCCAATTTCGAGCAAGAGTTCCAGAAGTTTTTCCTCACTTAATCACCGACCCTTTCTACAATAAAGTCTCATTCCCCTTCTCGTCCATAAATCCACATGCCGGTGTTGTCGAATATCCACAGAAAGCAGCGGTGCTGGTCTGAGTAAATGTCGCAGTCGGGCTCGCAGGAGAAACCTCGGGAGAATGCCTGCTCCTTTGCCTGACGGCCAATCTGTTCAGTTGAGAAACTGGCATGGATGCCGAAACCTACAGCTCCCTGGTCTCCAATGTTCAGCGTATCGCCGTCGGGCGAGGCATAGTAATAATTGTAGTCGGAATTACCCTTTTCTTTCTTTACGAGGGTAAATCCTTGGTCCTTCATCACTTTCTTGGCATAGGCATAATCCCCATGCTTATTGATGTCGTAGATGACATCAAACAGTTTCGCCCCTGCATTCTGTGCCATAACGGTCTGCGCTGTTCCTGTCAGCATCAGTGCCAATAACAGTATTGCTATTCTTTTCATAGGTTAATTGGTTCTTATTGTTTTGCAAAGGTAGTAAGAAATGTTGAACCCTGCAAGTATTGATAGAAAAAAAGATAGTCTGAAGCAAATAACAGAAGATTCATCATCGCCTCTATCGGCAGGAAGACCTTCCCCAGGAAGAAATGAAGTGAAACCT
>JAILHP010000067.1 GCA_024695705.1 Prevotella sp.
CCGCCTGGAGGACATGCGCCACATGTATCAGGCCCAGGAGAAGCGCTATGCCCAGCTGATGTTCGAGCACCTGCCCGCCACGAGTGAGACCTGTTTCCTGCGCCGTGAGCAGATAGCCCAAAACGAGGGGGACCTCCAAGAGTCGATGCACATCAACGACGAGTGGCTCAGGACGGTGGAGCCAGGTTCGCATCCCTACGCCATGGTGGCACTCTACCGTTACATTGAGTACAAGCTGCAGCGTGACACGACGCAGATGATGTACTGGCTGACGGAGTCGGTGCTGGCCGACATCCGCAATGCCGCCATGGACCAGGGCTCTATGTGGGAGCTGGCCAACGAGCTGATGCTGCGGGGCGACAATAAACGGGCGTCAAGCTACATCAGCTATACCTGCGACTGCGCCAACCGCTACGGCTCACGACAGCGTAACTGGCAGATTGCCCCGCTGCTATCACAGATTGCCAAGAACTACAAGGAACAGAGTGAACGCACCACGTCGCAGCTGTGGGTGGCCGTGGCTGCCATCAGCGTGCTGGCCCTGCTGCTGCTGGGAGCGCTCTTCTTCGTTCACCGCAGAAACAAGCAGATTGCTGCTGCCAGGAATGCCCTCAAGGATTCCAACGCTCAGTTGTCGGTGGTCAATTCGCAGCTGTCCGTGCAGAAAGACGAGCTCGCTGCCCTCAACACCCAGCTCTCAACGCTTAATGCCCAACTCACCGAGAGCAACCGCGTGAAAGAGGAATACATCGGACGCTTCATGAGCCTTTGCTCGCAATACATCGACAAGCTGGACAACTACCGCAAGATGGTGAACAGGAAGATGAAGAACAAGGAGCTGGACGAGCTGTATCGCATCTCCAAGTCAACGGAACTGAAGGAGAAGGAACTGGAAGAGCTGTACGAGAACTTCGATACGGTGTTCCTGCACCTTTTCCCCAACTTCATTGACGACTTCAATGCGCTGCTGCAGCCCGAGATGCAGTTCCACCCCAAGGAGGAGAACCGTCTGACGACCGACATCCGCATCTTTGCCCTCATCCGTCTGGGCATTGAAGACTCATCAAAGATTGCCGAGTTCCTGCACTACTCCGTCAACACGATTTACAACTACCGTGCCCGCATCAAAAACGGTGCCCTTCACAACCGCGAGCAGTTCGAAAAACAGGTGAAAGAGCTATAAAAAGGCATTTGTTGTAAGAATTACACCTCTATATATAGTCCACTCTTTTCAGAAGGGTGGACTTTTGTATTTGGTTGAAAACCAGATTACTAACATTTCCAGAAGGGGCAAAGCGTCCACTTTTTCCACTCAATGACTGGAAGCGCATTCTTTTTTTACTTAATTTTGCAGCGTCAAACTTTTGATACGACAATCCTAAAAACAATTTTAAAACATTTAATTAATAAAGTATGAAAAAAAGCAGGATTCTATGGTTGTTATTGGCACTGACGGTGTCAATGATGACGAAAGCCCAAGGAATCTTGGGAACTGTGACAGACGACCAGGGAGAGCCCATCATCGGAGCTTCCGTCGTCGAGAAAGGCAACCCTCAGAACGGCACCATCACTGACATTGACGGACGGTTCAACGTGAAGGTGAGCGAGGGCAGCACGATTATTATTTCCTATATCGGCTATGTCACCCAGGAGGTGAGCGCACGCAACAACATGAGCGTGACGCTGAAGGAAGACTCGCAGACGCTGCAGGACGTGGTGGTCATTGGCTACGGCGTGCAGAAGAAGAGCGTGGTGACCGCTTCCATTGCGAAGGTGAGTGCCGACGACCTGGAAGGCAAGACGCGTCTGCGTGCCGAAGATGCCCTGAAGGGTATGGCTGCCGGCGTCAACGTCACGTCAGCCTCTGGTCAGCCTGGTTCGAAGTCGATGATCCGCATCCGTGGTATCGGAACCATCAACAACTCCGAGCCGCTGTACATCATCGACGGCATGCCCACCGACCAAAACGGTATGGAGAGCGTGAACCCGAGCGACATTGAGAGCATTGAGGTGCTGAAGGATGCTGCATCAGGTGCCATCTATGGTGCCCGTGCCGCCAACGGCGTCATCCTGGTGACCACCAAGAAGGGTAAGCTGGGCAAAGCCTCCATCAACTACAACTTCTCGTACGGATGGCAGAGCGCGTGGAAGAAGCGCGACGTGACGGGAGCTACCGACTATGCCATCCTGCAGAACGAGCGCCGCGTGCAGAACGGACTGGCTCCACTCTACAACGACCCTTACAACCTAGTGGATGCCAACGGCAATGCCATTCAGGGCTTCGGCACTAACTGGCAGGAGCTGCTGTTCAACGACAATGCACCCATCGTGCAGCATGACGTGAGCGTGAGCGGTGCCTCGGAGAAAGTCAACTACTACCTCTCCATGGGTTACTTCACACAGGAAGGTATTGTAGGCGGCAACTTCGGACAGTCCAACTACGACCGTCTGACCATGAGGAGCAACAACCAGTTCAACCTCTTCGACGCCACCAGCGAGCGCAACTTCCTGAACAAGCTGGACCTGAACGCCAACCTTTCTTATATGCGTGTACACAACACCGGCATCGATGCCAACTCCACATGGGGCTCACCGCTGGGCTCTGCCCTCTATCTGGCTCCCACGCTGCCCGTAGTGCTGACGGGTGCTGCGGCTCAGGAAATGGTGGACCGCTACGCTGCCTACGACCTCTACCGTGACTCGATGGGCAACCCCTATACCATTCCCGGATTCATTGGCAGCTATCAGGAGCAGAACAACCCCATCGCCATGATGCAGGGTAATCCTACCAAGAACTGGAGCCACAAGTTCATGCCGAAGTTCTCGCTTGACCTGCAGCTGTATGACGAGCTGAGGTACCACTTCACCTACAGTGCCGAGCTGTCGTTCTGGGGCTACGATGCCGCCACCAAGCAGAAGTACTACCTCTCAGGCAACAACAATGCCGACCATACCTCCGTCACGGCCTACAAGGGCAACAACACCACCTGGCAGATTGAGAACACGCTGACCTACGACAAGATATTCGGCAAGCACACCATCGGCGTGGTGCTGGGTCAGAGTGCCCTGAAGTTCAAGGGCGACGAGCTGGGCGGTTCTCACTGGAACCTGGTGAACATTGACAAGCCCAGCATCAACTATACCACCGGCGGCGACCTGGAAATCTCTACTGATGCCGACGGAAAGATGACGGGTGCCAAGAGCCTGGTGAGCGCTTGGGGCGGTCCCTACACGGAGCACCGATTGTCATCACTCTTTGCCCGTCTGAGTTACAACTACGACGAGCGCTACATGGTGCAGGCCACCATACGCCGCGACGGCAGCAGCCGCTTCGGTTCGAACAACAAATACGGTACCTTCCCCTCAGTCTCCGCTGGTTGGAACATCATGAACGAAGACTTCATGAAGGACACCCGCGACTGGCTCACCAACCTGAAGCTGCGTGCCAGCTGGGGTAAGAACGGTAACGACAACATTGGCGACTTCGCCTACACCACGCTGACCGCCATGGGTGGCTCGAGCAACTACTACTTCGGACAGACCTCGGCCATGGTCTATGGCTCAAAGGCAAATCGGCTGGCCAACGAAGACCTGAAATGGGAGGAGAGCGAGCAGACCGACATCGGTATCGACCTGGGGCTGTGGAACAACAAGCTGACCTTCAGCGTGGACTACTATATCAAGAAGACCAACGGCATGATCATTGACATGCCCATCCCCAGCTACGTGGGTGAAGCCCGTCCGCTGGCCAACGTCGGCGACATGGAGAATAGCGGCTGGGAGTTTGAGCTTGGCTACAAGTGGAACATCAAGGATGCCCGCTTCGCCATCAAGGGCAATGCGTCATACCTGAAGAACAAGTTGACGAATATTGGTAACGACACCGGTTTCCTGAACTACGGCATCAGCCAGTTCAGCGACGGCGGCACACGCGCCGAGAACGGACAGCCCTTCCCCTTCTTCTACGGATACAAGACCGACGGCATCCTGCAGAACCAGGCAGAGGCCGACGCTTATAACGCCACATACGGCACTACGTCGAAGCCCGGCGATTTCCGCTTCGTGGATACCGACGGCAACGGCATCATCAACTCCGACGACCGTACGAACATTGGTAACGGCATGCCCGACTGGACCTTCGGCCTCAACTTTGATGCTGAGTGGAAGGGCTTTGACCTGAGCGTCTTCTTCCAGGGCGTCAGCGGTGCCGACGTCTTCGACGCCACCTACCGTCAGGACGTGGCCTCTGGAAACTATCCCACCTGGGTGCTGCAGCGCTGGACGGGCGAGGGGACCTCGAACACCGTGCCCACGCTGGGCGACTCGAAGAACTGGGTATGCAGCGACATGTATATACAGGACGGCAGCTACCTGCGCCTGAAGAACATCACGCTGGGCTATACGCTGCCCCGCTATCTGACCAACAGGATTGGCGTGAGCCGCCTGCGCATCTACGGCCGTGCCGAGAACCTCTTTACCTGGACCAAGTACTGGGGATTTGACCCGGAAATCGGCTCTGGCTCCACCAGTATGGGTGTGGATTACGGTGTCTATCCGCAGGCAAGAACCTTCACGATTGGTGTGAATGTTTCACTTTAAAGAGCCTACCCCCGGCCCCTCCCTAGGGAGGGGAGACTAAGAAAAGAAAAGTATAAATATAAAAAAACGACAATATGAAATACAATATCAGAAAGAAAATAGCAACTGCCCTTGTAGGAATCAGTGCATTTTTAATGCCCCTCCTTTGGGGAGGGGTTGGGGTAGGCCTCCTCACTTCCTGTAGCGACGATTTCCTGGAGGTCAAGAACCCGACGGGTGAACCCCTTGAAGAATACTACACCTCGGAGGAAACCCTCAACGAGGCCCTCACCTCTGCCTATGCACCACTGCACTGGCCCGACTGGGACAACGTGGCCTACAACGACCTGACCGTTGACGGAGAAATCATGGGCGACGACTTCTGGGTAGGCGGTGCCGACAACACCGACAACCAGCACTGGCACCGTCTGTTCAACTTCGAGGCTGACGGCAACAACACGCTCTCCACGCTGTGGGGCGACTTCTACAGCGGCATCAAGCGCTGCAACGACGCCATCAAGTATGCCAGCTGGGACAACCCCGTGAGCGACAGCTTCCGCAGGTCCATGACCATGCAGGCCCGTCTGCTCCGCGTGTATTACTATAACATTCTGTGGCACTACTACGGCAACGTGCCTTTCTATCTGGAGAACCTCGCGCTGCCTTATACGGCTCCGCAGCTGACCGCCGACGAGATCTACGCCCAGCTGCTGCCTGAACTGGAGGAAATCATTGCCTCCAACGTGCTGCCCATGCGATGGAGCAATGCCGAGTCAGGACGCGTCAGCCAGGCCTTCGCCTACATGCTTTATGCTGAGATGGTGATGTACCAGAACGACCAGGCCCGCTACCCGCAGGCACTGACCTACATGAAGCAGATCATTGCCGACAGCGACTACGCCCTCAACCCCAGCTTCAGCGACCTGTGGCAGGAGAGCGGCGAGTGGTGCAAGGAGAGCATCTTCGAGATTAACTACAACGACGACCAGGCCCAGCGCGACTGGGGTGCTGCAGCCCTGAACGCAGGCGGCACCGTGTTCCCCACGCTCTGCTCTCCCAACGGATGGGGCGGAGGTGAAGGCTGGGACAGCGGCAACGACGGCTGGGGATTCCTGCCCATGCGCATGGAGACCTATAACATGTATGCCGAGAACGACCTGCGCCGCGACGTGACCTGCTGGGACCTGCGTGCCTACAGCTACACCGAGCGTTATCAGGACACCCACATCTGGCACGGCAAGTATCGTCCGCAGTCTGACAACAACAAGGACTGCCCCACGTCGAAGAACTTGAACTACAACAACAACAAGCGCATCTACCGCTATGCCGAGACGCTGCTGAATGCTGCCGAGCTGCTGCTGCAGACGGGTGGAAGCATGTCGGAGGCTGCCGGCTATGTGAATGAGGTACGTGCCCGCGCAGGACTACCGGCACTGAACGGCGTCACCATCGACGACATCTTCAACGAACGTCACCTGGAATTCTGCGGTGAAGGCAAGCGTTACTTCGACCTGGTACGTGCCGAGGGCATCAGCGGTGCCACGCAGAAGGCCTCAACGGTGCTCGTGCCCGACAGCTACGGCTACCGCACCAACACCTGGAGTGCCTCAAAGAAGCACATCCCCCTGGCTCAGAGCGAACTGGATGCTGACCCGACACTGAAGCAGAATAACTATTAGGCCCACCCCCGACCCCTCCCAAGGGAGGGGAGGTAGGACGTTTAAAAATAATAACACTAACAGAAGATTATAATATGAAGACAAATATCAGAAAGAGAATAAGTACTGTACTTGTAGGACTCGGTACTATCTTTATGTCCGCTGGGGTGGGCCTTCTCGCCTCTTGCAGCCCCGACGAGTTTTCCGGCGCTGACCCCAACGGCATACCAACGATGGACGGTGTGGATTTCCAGCTGGCCGTTGACCAGGAGACCAATCAGATGGTCGCCACCTATACCCCGCAGGCAGGTACCTATCCTATCTGGATACTGGACGGTACCTCCTACTCTACCCTGTCTGAAGTAGGTTACAAAAACACCGAGGCCGGCACCCACACCGTGGAGCTGAAGCTGGGCAATCGCAACGGCATCAGCCAGGCTGGCAAGAAGAAGGAATATACCTTCAACGAGACGAAGATTGACTACACCTCTGACTTCCGCAAGATTACGGGCAAGGAGTGGCGCTTCGCCAACAAGGAAGTGGGTCACCTGGGCTGCGGCCCTGCCGGAACAGCAGGTACGGAGTGGTGGTCTGCACAACCCGACGACAAGAAGGACTTCGGTATGTATGATGACCGTATCACCTTCACGGCCGACACCCGCAAGGGCGGCACCTTCACCTATGATGCAGGTGCTGACGGACTGACCTATGTGAACACGGGAACCACAAAGTGGGGACCCTCGGACGCTGACTTCGACGTGGCCATCGGCAACCAGACGGCTGCCTGGAGCTTCGAGGTGTATGACTGGCAGGATGCTGACGGCAACGTCACGCCGCAGACCTACATTCAGCTGGCTCCCAACACCGCCTTCCCTTACATCAGCA
Organism: Prevotella sp.; assembly: GCA_024695705.1. GTDB lineage: Bacteria > Bacteroidota > Bacteroidia > Bacteroidales > Bacteroidaceae > Prevotella. The sequence continues at coordinate 7,122 of JAILHP010000067.1, forward strand.
GCGATGCACAGTACGAGAACCCGAAGTTCCGCATTGAGACGCTCACTGCCAAGAAACTGGTGCTCATCTACGAGACACCTGACCGCAGCATTGCCTGGCGCTTCATCTTCACCAGCGAGGAGGCCGAGAAGGAGTGGAACGGATTTGACCCCGACAGCGAGTTCAACATGTGGAAGAACGCTGAATACACCATGTTCTTCTGGTATGCTCCCGGATGGAGCCAGATTGCCGACCCCGCCTTCGAGGCTAACGGCAACGACTACACCGTGACCCTGCCGGAGGCTACCACCGACCAGTGGCAGGCACAGATGGCCTTCAAGACGAACCTCTCAACCAACGCAGCTACACACTACGACTTCTCATGCATCATCAACAGCGACAAGGACCTGAACGGTGCTACGGTCAAGCTGGTAATGGACGGCGACGACAACGTGTTCTACTTCACTGACCGCATTGACCTGAAGGCCGGCGAGGACTACATCTTCTGGAAGAGCGACATGCCGGGCATCGACATGGAGCGCGTCAACCTGTTCTTCGACTTCGGCGGTTGCCAGGCCGGTACGGTGGTCAACATCAGCAGCATCGTGCTGAAAGACCATGCCAACGACGACGGCACCGTGCCTCCGGGGAATGTCAGCATGAGCTACGACGATGCCAACAACTTGTGGAAGGCTGTGGATGACGGCTCGGCATTCATCAGCGTCACCCCGTGGTTTGCCAACGACGGCTGGAGCCAGATTGCCGACCCCGCATGGGACCACAACGGCAACAAGTGGAGCCTGACCATTCCCGAGGGCATGGGAGGAAGCCAGTGGCAGGGACAGTTCCCCATCAACACCACGCTCGCTACGGCCATGGACGACGCTTACAACTTCTCGTGTACCATCAACAGCGACGAGGACCTGAACGGCGTGACCATCAAACTGACGGAAAGCGACGAAGGCGACACGAAGCATGACAACAACTTCTACTTTGCCGACCGCCACAACGTCAAGGCTGACGAGCCCTTCGTCTATAAGATGAGCGGTGTCAAGCTGCCGCTGAACGATGCACATGCCCTGTCACTCTTCTTTGACTTTGGAGGTTCACCCATCGGTGCCCACATCGTGATTAGTGATATAATTTTTGAAAAGGCAGAATAAAGTGAGTTAGTGAGTTTATGAGTTGGCGAGTTCATGAGTTAGAAACTCAAAAACTTAAAAACTTAAAAACTTAAATACTTAAAATAATGAAAAGATTCATGATTCATACAGTTTTGTGCGCTCTCGCCGTAGCCCTCTGGGGCTGCGGTGGGAGTAATGAAGACGACCCGCAACCCGCTGCGGTCAGCATCACACTTTCACAGGAGTCGGTCAGCGTGCCTGCTGAAGGAGGCACCTACGACATCACCGTCACCACTACCGGCAAGGAATGGGGAGCCTATTCCAATGAAGACTTCATCACACTGGAGACCAAAAATACAGCAGCCCAGTCGGGAACTCTCACCGTCAAGGTTCCTGCTAATCCTGCGGTGGAGTCCCGAACGGGAACTGTCTTCGTCATGTCGGGTACGGCACGCAAAAGCATCAACATCAGCCAGGCGGCTGCTCAACAGTCGGCCTACAACGCTCCTGATGGCTACTCGCTGGTATGGCAGGACGAGTTTGATAGCGGTACGGAACTGAATGCCGACAACTGGACGCACGAGGTGAAGCCATCTGGCTGGGTGAACCACGAGCTGCAGAACTACGTCAACCACAAGACGCCCGAGGGCCGACTGGTCACCGAGGTACGCAACGGCAAGCTGCGCATCACGGCCCTGAAGGAGAACGGCAAAATCTACTCCGGACGTGTCTATGCGAAAGTGAACAGCGGATGGACCTACGGCTACATAGAGGCCAGCATCAAGCTGCCGAAGGGCAAGGGCACGTGGCCGGCCTTCTGGATGATGCCTGTCAACTTCCACTCCTGGCCTGCCGACGGTGAGATAGACATCATGGAAGAGGTGGGCTACCACCCCAACTACGTGTCGTCGAGCCTCCACGCCAATGCCCACGTCCACAGCAACGGTACGCAGGTAACCCACGAGATGCTGTGCGAGGGTGCCGAGGATGACTTCCATACCTACGCCATCCTGTGGACCGCCAAGGAGATCACCACCTATGTCGATGGCAAGGTGCAGCTCTATTACGAGAACAAAGGCAAGGGCCGCGACGACTGGCCCTACGAGGACCCCTTCTACGTCATCCTGAACCTGGCATGGGGCGGTGACTGGGGCGGAGCGCAGGGCGTTGATGAGTCAGCCCTTCCCGCCACCATGGAAGTGGACTATGTCCGAGTGTTTCAGAAGAAGTAATCAATCTGCTACCGCTATATGATTAAAGTACAAACCATATTATTGGCGCTAATGATGACGGCTAGCGCTCAGGCTCAGAAACTTGCCCCCCTCTCTATGGGAGAGGGGGATGGGGTGAGGCTTCCCCTCTATCTGGACGACAGCAAGCCGCTGGAGCAACGGGTGGAGGATGCGCTGAAGCGGATGACGCTCGACGAGAAGATTGCCGTCATCCATGCGCAGTCCAAGTTCTCGAGTCCTGGCGTGAAGCGTCTGGGATTCCCTGACTTGTGGACCGACGACGGACCGCACGGAGTGCGTCCCGACGTGCTCTGGGACCAGTGGGAACAGGCCGGACAGACCAACGACTCGTGCGTGGCCTTCCCTGCCCTCACCTGTCTGGCTGCCACGTGGAATCCTGACATGGCCTACCTCTACGGCACCTCGCTGGGCGAAGAGGCACTCTACCGAAACAAGAGCGTGATGCTGGGCCCGGGCGTCAACATCTACCGCACGCCCCTGGGAGGACGTAACTTCGAGTACATGGGCGAAGACCCCTATCTGGCTTCTCGCATGGTAGCACCTTATGTGCAGGGCCTGCAGTCGAAGGGTGTAGCAGCCTGTGTCAAGCACTATGCGCTGAACAACGACGAGGAATACCGCCATCAGGTGAACGTCATCGTCTCTGACCGTGCCCTACACGAAATCTACCTGCCTGCCTTTCGTGCCGCCGTGCAGGAAGGCGGGGCATGGGCCATCATGGGTGCCTATAACCTCTACAAGAACCAGCACAACTGCCACAACGCCATACTGCTCAACAAGATACTGAAGCAGGACTGGGGTTTCGACGGTGTGGCCATCAGCGACTGGGGCGGCTGCCACAGCACTGAGGAATCCATCACCAACGGACTGGACCTGGAGTTCGGCACGTGGACCGACGGTCTGACCATGGGCGCTACCAACGCCTACGACAGCTACTACCTGGCAGAGGCTTACAAGCGCCTCATCAAGGAAGGCAAATACACCACCCGAGAGCTGGACGATAAGGTAAGGCGCGTGCTGCGGCTCTTCTTCCGTACCACTATGAACAAGAAGAAACCCTATGGTTTCCTTTGTTCCGACGAGCACTA
>JAILHP010000074.1 GCA_024695705.1 Prevotella sp.
GCTGCCGACCCCATCATCCAGCGCATGACGCGGCCGCAGCTGGAGAAGAGCATCGCCAACACTACCCGCCTGATGAAAGAAGCCGCCAAGCGCCTCGACTTCATGCAGGCAGCCCAATACCGCGACGAAATCATCCGCCTGCAAAAAGAGTTGGAACTGAAATAAACAGGTAATTATAATCGTTAAATAAGCATAATAGACAATCATAAAGTTCAAAGCTCAAAGCTCAAAACTCAAAAAAGTATTACCTTTGCACCGATTAAATGTAAAAAGCATCATGAAGAAATTACTCATAAGCATGTTGATGTGCCTGCCAATCATGGCAGCAGCACAGAACGACTGGGAGATACCCGACGAGCCGCAGCCCGTCACCCCAACCGTCACTAACACCGTCAATCCTAACGCCAAGTATCTTGCCGGAGCCGTTCCCGTGGTCAACGGCAAGGTGGTGTTTGAGACGCAGATTGCTGCACCCGGAAAGTCAGCCACCGACATCTACCGTGCGCTGCTCAGCCTGACGGAGCGCATGACCAAGGGCGGCAACCAGTTTGAGCAGAGCTGCGTGGTGATGCAGAACGAGGAGAAGCACGAGTTTGTGGCCGACTTCCTGGAATGGCTGGTATTTACCGACAAGGCGCTGGTGCTTGACCGTACCCGCATGCGCTACTACCTCATGGTGAACTGTGAGGACGGAGCGGCCCACGTCAAGATGACGCGCATCACCTACCTCTATGAAGAGCAGCGTGATCCTCAGCACTACACCGCCGAGGAGTGGATTACCGACAAGTATGCGCTCAACAAGAAGCAGGACAAGCTGTACCGCATTCCCGGCAAGTTCCGTCGCAAGACCATCGACCGTAAGGACTTTATATTCAGTAAATTCGAAGAAGAGTTGAATAAATAATGGACAATTTAGAAGAAATCCACAGCCGTCATCAGCTACGCGAGCACAAGCAACCCATCCCCCACCCGCGTCTGCGCCTGGTGCTGAACATCCTGTTCATGGTAGCGGCCGTGACGGGTGTCATCTGGTACTTCGTGGCCGACCACGATACCGGCACCATCATCGTACTAACAGGCATGGCCTTCAAGTTCATCGAACTGGTCATCCGCATATTCAAGATTTAAATGAACAAGGTACGCTATATCAGTTGGCTATTGGCTCTGGGCGGTTGGCTGCTGGCATTGACCGTCTCTGCGCAGGACTACAACCAGATTGACAGCGACGGTAACATCACACGCCGCAACGAGCTCAATGACAACTTCAACAAGCACAATACCGATACCACCCGCAAAAACAAGGAGATACCCCGTGGGCTCTACGTCTGGACCATCGACAGGAAGTTTGGCGACATACGTCCTGCCGTTGCCGACACCATTCCCCACCTCTACATGAACACCATCTTCAATACCGGTGTCTATGGCGAGTACAACACCACGGGTAACAACTACACCGCCCGTGAGAACCGCATCTTCATCGACCGACCTGAGACGGAGCAGTTCATCTTCACCCAGCCCTACAGCTGGTTCATGAAACGCCCTGAGGACTTCCACTTCACCAACACCCTGTCGCCCCTTACCAACATCAGTTTCGACAACTGCGGCGACAAGCAGTCAGGCGAAGACCACATCGATGCCAAGTTTGCCGTCAACGCCGGCAAGCGGCTGGGCTTCGGCTTCGACCTTAACTATGCCTACGCCCGAGGCTATTACAGCAACCAGTCCACCGCCCACTTCAGCGGGACGCTCTTTGCCTCCTACTTGGGCGACCGCTACCAGATGCATGCCCTCTTCTCCGCCTACCACCAGAAAGCAACGGAGAACGGCGGTATCACGGAGGACTCCTACATCACCCATCCGGAGAAATACACCGAGTCGTTCAGCGAGGAGGAGATACCCACCGTGCTCTCTTCCAACTGGAATCGCAACGACAACCAGCACTTCCTGCTCAGCCATCGCTACAACGTGGGTTTCTACCGTAAGGTGAAGATGACCGACGAGGAAATCAGGGCCCGCAAGTTTGCCCAGGCCTCCAGGAACGAACGCGAAGCCTCACCCGCCACGGGAGCACTGCCCCTGGGAAACACCAGCGGACGCCCTCCACAGGGCCGTCCTGACGGAGCCGTCATCGCTGGCGACCTGAAGCCCGCCCTGCCTGACACGCTCCATGCCGACACCACGCGTATCATTGTTGACAGCCACGAGAAGCGCGACAGCCTGCTGGCTGCCGAAGCCCGTCAGGACTCCATCGACGCTACCATGAAGCAGGAGTTCGTGCCGGTCACCAGCTTTATCCATACCCTCGACCTGAACAGGTACGAACGCGAGTACCGCGCCTATGCCACGCCGTCAGGCTACTACGCCAACACCTACTTCGACACCGACGAGGAACGGGCCTACAGCGGTGACTCCATCAGCGACAAGACCAACCACCTCTCACTCAAGAACACAGTGGCCATTGCCCTGCTGGAAGGCTTCAACAAATACGCCAAGGCAGGCCTCAAGGTCTTTGCCACCCACGAGTACCGACGCTTTGAAATGCCCGACACCGTCGCCGGGGAGGACTTCACCACCATGGGACGCTGGAACGAGCATACCGTCAGCATTGGCGGACAAATCATCAAGACACAGGGCCACACCCTCCACTATAACCTCAGCGCCGAGGCATGGGTGGCCGGTGCCGATGCCGGAAGGCTCAACCTTGACTTCAGCACCGACGTCAACTTCCCGCTCTTCGGCGACACCGTCCGACTGGCTGCCAGCGCCTACCTGCACCGGCTCACCCCCACGCTCTATCAGAGCCACTACCACTCGAAGCACATCTGGTGGGATGACAATGACCTGAGCAACGAGACACGTGTCCGCATACAGGGACTGTTCAGCTATCCCAAGACCAAGACGCAGCTGCGCGTGGCCGTCGAGGAAATCAAGAACTACACCTACTTCGGCATGAGCTACGACGCCTCCGATGCCCTGCGCAAGGGTGTTACCGCCAGCATCATGCAGGAGAGCGGCGGCATCAACGTACTCACCGCCCAGCTCAAGCAGGACTTCCGCCTGGGCATCCTCAACTGGGAGAATGTGGTCACCTACCAGAACTCCAGCAACAAGGAGGTGCTGCCGTTGCCCGCCCTCAACCTCTTCAGCAACCTCTACCTGAAGTTCATGGTGGTCCGTCAGCTGACCTTCGAGATAGGCGGCGACATCAGCTTCTTCACCAAGTACGACGCTCCCGACTTCTGTCCGCAGCTCAACCAGTTTGCCATCCAGCAGAATGCCGAGAGCCGCGTGGAGCTGGGCGGCTATCCCTTCGTTGATGTCTATGCCAACATGCACCTGAAGCGCACCCGCTTCTTCATCATGTACAGCCACGTCACGGCAGGCTCAGGCAACCGCAACTATTTCCTGACGCCCCACTACCCCATGAACGCCGGCGTACTGCGCTTCGGCGTTTCCTGGAACTTCTATAATTAATGATAAATAATCCGTAATCCAATATGTCAGACTATATACATTATATTATTATACTCGTGCTGCTGGTCGTCGGCTTCATCGCCGTCAAGAAAGTGGCCAGCTGTATGTTCAAGACCATCATCAGTATCGTCGTCGTAGCGGGCATCGCCCTGGCATGGTGGTACTTTAGTTAGATGAAACATTGAACATTGAACATTAAAGATTAAACATTCAATTGGGGATGAAACAGAATTCGCTGAAGGCATGGGTATTGGCAGCAAGGCCGAAGACACTCACGGGGGCAGCCGTCCCTGTGATGATAGGACTGGCGTTGGCTTGGGCTGATATGCGTGAGTACTTCAGCTGGACGGCTGCCGTGCTCTGCCTGCTCTTTGCCGAGGTGATGCAGGTGGACGCCAACTTCATCAACGACTTCTTCGACTATGCCAACGGCAACGACGATGCCGCTCGCCGCTTAGGACCGCTTCGCGCCTGCACACAGGGCTGGGTCAGCATCGACGCCATGAAACGGGCCATTGCCCTCACCACGGTGCTGGCCTGTCTCGTCGGACTGCCGCTCATCTACTTCGGAGGACTCGAGATGATTGTCGTCGGCATCGTCTGCGTGGTGTTCTGCTTCCTCTATACCACCCACCTCTCCTACATGGGACTGGGCGACCTCTTGGTGCTGCTGTTCTTCGGCATCGTGCCCGTCTGCATCACCTACTACGTCCAGCTGCACACCGTCACGTGGCAGGTCTTCCTGGCTTCAATAGCCTGCGGACTGGTGGTTGACGGGCTGCTCGTCATCAACAACTACCGCGACCGCGACAACGACCGCTGGGACGGCAAGATGACCCTGGTGGTTCGCCTCGGAGCCAAGACGAGCCGGCTGCTCTTCCTGCTGCTCGGCGTGGTGGCCACACTCATGGGAGTCACCTTCTGGCTCAACGGCCATGTGCTGGCCTTCGTACTGCCGTTCATCTTCCTGGTGTTCCACTTCTACACCTACCTGAAGATGAAGCGCATCAACCGCGGCCGCGAGCTCAACATCTGTCTGGGCGAGGCTGCCCGCAACATCCTTATCTACGGGCTGTGCGTCGTCATCGGCCTACTGGTCTAATCACTCCTAACTCCTAATTCCTAACTACTAACTATGGTACAGAAAACCGCAAGCCTCGATTTGGTGGAGTTCGTCGAGAAGAACATCCTGCCACGTTACGCCGAGTTTGACAAGGCGCACAACCTGAGTCATGTCACCAGCGTGATACGCCGCTCCTTGGACCTGGTGCGCACCACGGGAGCCGACATCAACATGGTCTATGTCATTGCAGCCTACCATGACCTCGGACTCTCCGGTCCACGCGCCATACATCACATCACCAGCGGAAAGATTCTGTCTGCCGACGCACGGCTCAAGCGCTGGTTCTCGCCCGAGCAGATCAGGGTCATGCGCGAGGCGGTGGAAGATCACCGCGCCTCCGCCAGTCATGCACCTCGCAGCATCTACGGAAAGATAGTGGCAGAGGCCGACCGTGACCTGAGCCCCGAGACGGTCATCCGCCGTACCATTCAGTTCGGACTGAGCAACTACCCCGAGCTTGACCGTGAACACCAGTGGCTGCGCTTCAAGGAGCACATGGACAGCAAGTACTCCCCTCACGGATACATCAAACTCTGGATTTCAGGTTCTAAAAACGAGCAGGACCTGAATACACTACGCAACCTCATTGCACAGCCGCAACAACTGCGCAAAGAGTTTGAAAGACTCTTTGAACAAGAAATGAGTGATAAGTGACAACTTCTCACTTATCACTTCTCACTTATCACTTGAATAGCTGCTTGAACGCCACGGGAATGGGCGTCTCAAACTCCATGCGCTCATGCGTCACGGGATGCGTGAAGCAGAGCAGGAAGGCATGCAGGCACAGCCGGTGCAGCGGGTCGTCACCATTGCCATACTTCGAGTCGCCGCAGACGGGATGCCCCATGTCGGCAGAGTGGACGCGTATCTGGTTCTTACGGCCCGTTTCCAGCTTGAACTCCACCAGCGAGT
>JAILHP010000091.1 GCA_024695705.1 Prevotella sp.
ACCGACTTTGTTTGGCCCGCCTTCCTCGTGGCCATTATCCTCATCTACAGCAAGCGCCGCCGTGTGGCTGGCGATTTCCTATATGGTATAGCTTTCATGTTCCTGGGACTGGGCACCCTGCGCCAGACGGGCATTGACATGAACCTTGGCGAGAACGAAGCCGTGCTGAGCTTCTTCCAGAGCTTCGACCCCAATAGTTTCGTCACCACCCTGCTGTTCCTGCTCATCGGCGGATTGCTCACCATGTGCGTGCAGTCGTCGGCTGCCGTCATGGCCATCACCATGATACTCTGCTCCTCCGGCGTGCTGCCCATCTATCAGGGCATCGCCCTCGTCATGGGTGAGAACATCGGAACCACCGTTACCTCCAACATCATCGCCCTTTCGGCAGGCACGCAGGCCCGCCGTGCTGCCTTTGCCCACATGTTCTTCAACCTGTTCGGCGTCTGCTGGATACTGCTGATCTTCCGGCCCTTTGTCGATATGGTGTGCGGACTGGTGGGCTACGATGTCACCATGACCAAGGAGGTCGCCGGTGAGACCGCCTTTCTGGCCAATGCCGCCAAGCTCAGCTTCGTGCTGGCCGCCTTCCATACCTGCTTCAACCTCGTCAATACGGGCATCCTCATCTGGTTCATCCCGCAAATCGAGAAACTGGTCTGCCGCGTCATCAAGCAGAAGAAGACCGACGAGGAAGAGGAGATCATGCGTCTGAAGTACATCTCCAGCGGTATCATGAAGACGCCGGAAATCTCGGTCATCCAGGCACAAAAGGAGATTGTCCACTTTGCCGAGCGCATCCATCGTATGTTCGGCATGGTACGTGACCTGCTCGGCGAGAAAGACCCCGAGAAGTTTGTCAAGCTCTTCAGCCGCATTGAGAAATACGAAGGCATCTCCGACAACATGGAGATTGAGATTGCCAAGTACCTGGAACAGGTGAGCGATGCCCACCTCTCTGACGAGACCAAGGGCAAGATACGCCAGATGATGCGTCAGATCAGCGAGATAGAGTCCATCGGCGATGCCTGCTACAACCTCGCCCGCACGCTGAACCGCAAGCAGCAGTCGAATGCCGACTTCACGGAGCTGCAGTACGAGAACATCCACCACATGTTGGACCTCACCGACCAGTCGCTCACGCAGATGAACAACGTCATGAAGGGCCGTCGCGAAGAGCTGGATGCCAGCGAGACGTTCCGTTTGGAGAACGAGCTCAACAGCCTGCGCAATACGCTGAAGCTGAAGAATATCCAGGATGTCAACGACCACCTCTACGACTACAGCGTCGGTACCATGTACATCGACTTCATCAACGAGTGTGAGAAACTGGGTGACTACGTGGTCAACGTCGTGGAAGCAAGACTGGGAAAGTAATAGATAAAAGATGAAAGATTAAGATTAATACATTTATCATTGAAGCAACATTATGGCTAGACAAAAGAAATTTATCCTTCTGGAAAGTGAAATCCCAACACAGTGGTACAACATTCAGGCCGACATGCCCAACAAGCCCATGCCGCCCATCCATCCTGCTACGAAGCAGCCCTTGGGTGTTGACGACCTCGCACACATCTTCCCGCGTGAATGCTGCGTGCAGGAGCTGGACACCGAACACCGCTGGATTGACATTCCCGAAGAAGTGCTCGACAAGTACAAGTACTACCGTTCCACGCCGCTGGTACGCGCCTACGGTCTGGAGGAAGCACTTGGCACCCCCGCCCACATCTATTTCAAGAATGAGAGTACCAACCCGTTAGGCTCGCATAAGATCAACTCTGCCCTGCCCCAGTGCTACTACGCCAAGATGGAGGGCACCACGAACGTCACCACCGAGACAGGTGCCGGCCAGTGGGGCGCTGCCCTCTCGTATGCTGCCAAGATCTACGGTCTGGACTGCGCCGTTTATCAGGTGAAGATCACCATGCAGCAGAAGCCTTACCGCTCCAGCATCATGCGTACGTTCGGCGCCGTGGTTGAGGGCTCACCCTCCATGTCCACTCGTGCCGGTAAGGACATCCTGACCAAGGACCCCACGCACAGTGGCTCCCTCGGCACCGCCATCTCTGAGGCCGTTGAGCTGGCTACCACCACGCCCAACTGTAAATACACCCTCGGCTCCGTGCTCAACCACGTAGGCCTGCACCAGACCATCATCGGCTTGGAGGCCGAGAAGCAGATGGAGATGGCTGGCGAATATCCCGACATGGTGATTGCCTGCTTCGGCGGCGGCTCCAACTTCGGCGGCATCGCCTTCCCCTTCATGCGTCACAACATCCTCGACGGCAAGAAGACCGAGTTCATCGCTGCCGAGCCCGACAGCTGCCCCAAGCTCACACGCGGACAGTTCCGTTACGACTTCGGCGACGAGGCCGGATACACGCCGCTGCTGCCCATGTTTACCCTGGGTCATAACTTCAAGCCTTCCAACATCCACGCTGGTGGTCTGCGCTACCACGGAGCAGGCATGATTGTCAGCCAGCTCATCAAGGACGGTCTGATGAAGGGCGTTGATATCCCTCAGCTCGAGACCTTCGATGCTGGTATGCTCTTCGCACGCACCGAGGGCATCATCCCTGCTCCCGAGAGCTGCCACGCCATCGCAGCCACCATCCGCGAGGCCAAGAAGTGCAAGGAGACGGGCGAGGAGAAGGTCATTCTGTTCAACCTCTCCGGCCACGGTCTCATCGATATGCCCAGCTACGAATCATTCATCAAGGGCGACCTGCAGAACTACACCGTCACCGACGAAATGATTGCAGCCAACCTCGCTGAGCTGGACAAGAAATAACTGTCAAGTCAGAAAGGCCTTCAGCCTCCTGGCATGCCACCCCCTGAAACACCACCGCCCATTCCACTGGCGATGGTGTTTTTTGCTTCTACTCTGGTTGACGTAGAGCCCAGATAGAGCGTATAGCTTTCGCCGTTAGAAAGGCTCGGTGCGCTGATCACGATGGTGCCGTTGTTGTAGCTGTAGGGCGGCATGGTGAAGCTGACAATGGTGGTGTTACCGCTCTTCACGGTCACGGTGCTGTTGGCCTGTACGCTGCCCGTGGTGCTGATGATGCCCTGCGTAGTGCTGCCCAAGGAACCGTCAAACCGTCCTCCAATGCCGAAGATGTTGCCGCCGCTGATGTAGAGCTTGTGCTGCTCGTCAATGTCAATGCCGGCCTCCGCGCCTCCTGTTCCGAAGGCAATGAGCGTGCCGCCCTTCAGGTACATGTTGCCGTTGGAGTCAATACCGTCGTTGTCGTTGCCTATGGCCACCACCGTACCGCCGCTGATGGTCAGGTCGCCCGACGAGTTGATGGCATCGTCGTGGGCCGACACCACCACTGTGCCGCCGCTGATGTCCAATGTTCCCTTGCTCTCAATGCCCTCGGCGTTGTTGCCGCTGGTGCGTACCATGATGTCACCGCCGGTGATGGTCAGCACGCCGTGCTCGTTCTTCGTGCCAATCTTGATGCCCTTGGGCGACGAGGTGTAGTCATCGTCCAGGTTGTCGGTGTTCCCCGTGTAGTTGTGGCTCTCCTGCGTGCCGTTGCTGTAGTAGAGACCGCCCGTGGTAATGATGCGTATCTTTCCGCCGTTGAAGTAGCCCTCCCAGTCAGCCTTCAGGCCCTTGCCGCCGCTGCCGGTAGATTTCAGATAGACTTCCCCGGCGTTGACGGTGAGTATAGAGTCACACGCTATGCCTGCCGATGCCTTCGTCTCCAGGTCTTCATCGTCCCATTCGCCATTGCTGGTGCTGACCACCGTCGTACGTCCGCCGTTGATGGTAATGTCGATGTCGCCGTTGATGCCCTTGGCACCGGGTGCCGACACCTCCACGTTGATAATGCCGCCGTTGATGTGCAGGTCGTCGCCCGCCTTGATGCCGTGGTTGGCCGTAGAGTTGACGTAGAGGTTCACGCCCTTCTCAATGACAATGTTGCTCTTGCCGTGAATACCATTATTATACGTACCATAGACCTCCAGCGACCCCGAGCCGCTGAGAATCAGCTTTCCCTTGGCAAAGAGCGCCCCCTTGTGGCTGTCGTCGGCACTGGTGCCGTCGATCAGCCTGTTCTCACCATTGAGCACGACGAACGCCTTTTTCTTGCTTTCAATGTCGAGTGCCGTGCTGCGCGTGTTCGTGATGTCGGCGTTGCTCAGGTTCAGTTCAAAGTCCGTCTTTCCGTCAATGGTCAACGAACCGTCTGCCGTTGTGCCGGTCACCACGTAGCAGACGCCGACCACGCTGCTGTGGTTGGCCGTCACGTCGTTGCCGTCCACGGTAATGGTAACGCCGTTCTCCTCCTTGGCTATGGGGTTCGACATGTCAATGTTGACCACCGTACCAAACGAGTTCTTGCTGATGTCGTCACTGGCCTCCGGATAGGTGGCGGCAGCTGCTGATTCCGGCTCGGCCGTTGTTTTGTCAATCGCAATGTTAAACGAAAGCAGTTCGCTGCTGCTGTCGCCTGTAGAACTCTGGCCGCCGTTGGCTTCGTTGCCAGGAGTGAGTATATCATCAAAAAGGTCGCTCAGCGGATCATCTGATGAGCACGCTGTAAGAATACTGACAGATGCAAAGAGCATCATTGTAATTTGAAACTTTTTCATAACTGTACGAGTTTTGGATTTATTTTCGTCGCAAAGTTATGCACATCCTCAG
>JAILHP010000093.1 GCA_024695705.1 Prevotella sp.
ACAGAACCGCTACTATCTCGTGAGCAGCCTCATTCAGGAGGAAGCCGCAGAAGAGACTCATCTGCAGATATTCTCCAAGGGACTGACCGTGAAGGTGATTGCCTCCACTGCTGAGCCCATCGTCAGCGTACGCTGCTACGACGTGGGTGGCAGTCAGGTCCACAACGCCAGTCCGCAGACTCCGGAATACAGCTTCAACCTGTCACGTGCAGGAGTCTATCTGATAAAGGCCGATACTGAAAATGACCACAAGGTCGTGAAGGTAATAGTCAGATGATAAAAGAACTGCCCTCGCATTGTTGCGGGGGCAGTTCTTTTTTAGGGTTCCTCTTCCTCGTCGTCGTCATTGAGTGGTTCAACGTCGCGACTGTTGAGCTCAATCTCCAACTGGTCGGTGCGCCGCTCAATGTCTTTATATACGTTCTTCAGGTCGTTCTGCTTGATATCCACTTCTTTGTCAACGGGCCGCCACGGGTCGTCTAGGGTATGGCGGAACAGCCATTCGTAGGTCTTACTGGTATAGAAGAAACGGGCCAGGGCACCGTGTGAGGCTCCCTGCAGCCAGTCGAAGCGCAGACGGCTGGTAACACCCAGACGCTGCATGCCCTCAACCACCTTCTGTGACTCACGCACTGAGACGGCACGGTCGGCCGTGCCATGGGCTATCCACAGCGGCAGGTCACCCAGTTTACGATAGTCCTTCAGAGTGCTGCCGCCACAAAGGGCGATGGCTGCGGCAATCTTCTCTGGATAGGTACCGGCGAAGTCCAGGGTGCCATAGCCGCCAAGGCTCATGCCGAGCACATAGACGCGGCTTTTGTTGTAGGCATAGTGCTTGTCCATCCATTCCAGGATGTCGTTGAGCTTCTTGGGGTTCCATGCGCCGCCAGGATTCTGTGGGGCCACGATGAGGGCTGGGATGTAACGTCCCATCTTCACGGCATCGATGGGACCGTAGCGCAACACGCGGTTGAGGTTGCGGCCGCAGAGGCTGGCACCATGAAGAAAGATGATGAGTGCCGTGGATTCCTGACTGAAATAATAGTCGTCCGGGGTATATACCCAGAAGTCGTAACCGCCCTTGATGACGCCTTTCTTGGCAGAGAGCAGGTCGTATTGTGCAGACACGCTGACGGTGCATGCCAGCATCAGTAAAATGCTTAATATCTTATGTTTCATGTCGCAAAGGTAATAAAATGTTAGGAGTTAGGAGTTAGGAGTTAGGAGTTTTTTTGTTTTTTTTGTATCTTTGACCGGATATTCGAAGATACTCTCGCTTGAAAATGCAAAGAAAAACAAGTTTTCCTTTTGCATTTTGCTCACTTATTCGTATCTTTGAGACTTCGTCTCTTAGGCAGGCTGCACCTCGGAAATGAAAATAATTTGTAAATTATTTTGCATTTCTCTCGTTTTGCACTACCTTTGCAGCCGCTTATAAGTATTTTTAAGATGAATAATTCAACAGGAAAGACTTTTCTGCTAACCTTAGGCGTCGTCGTTGTCTTGTTGCTGATGGGGTTGCTGCCTACTTTCAGCATCAACGATTTGGAGAGCCGGCCAGTGAAGATGCTTGCCGATCTCTTCCCCGAAGAAGAGGAAGACTCAGCAGCCGTTGCTGCGCCTGTGGTGGCAGAAGTGAAGAAACCTGCTCCTCCGAAGTATCGTCCGGCAGGAGTAGTGCTCTTCGACGATTTCTCAGAAGGAAAACCGGGCGGCATGAACCACTTCTGGAGCAAGTTGCTCAATGCCAAGAAAGGCGGTCGCATCAACATTGCCTATTTTGGCGACTCGTTTATTGAGAGTGACATTCTGACCTGTGACCTGCGCGAAGTGTTGCAGGCCAAGTACGGCGGCAGCGGCCCTGGATGGGTTGACTGCGGCAACGGTGTGGGTACGAATAAGCCGACCATCTCTGCCCGTTTCAAGAACATCAAGGAGAACTGCATCCTGAAGAAGCCCTTTGATGTCAACTTAGAGGCGCTCAACCAGCGTTACTACCATGCGTCGGCCGGTGCGACCATGAATTTGTCGGCCACCAAGTACAAGCCGCATGTGGCCAGCTGGGAACGGGCTACGCTCTTCTTTGCCACGGATGCCAAGCTTACTGTCAGAACGTCGGGTGACAGCCTGACGACGGGTGAACACCAGTTTGAACCGAAGGGCGAGATACAGATTCTGGAGACGAAGGCACACATGACCAAGCTGAACTACACGTTCCCCAATGCCACGACGAAGACCCGCCTGTATGGCGTGGCGCTTGACGGGGCAAAGGGCGTGGCACTCGACAACTACAGCATGCGTGGCACGCCGGGCTTCATGCTTTCCAAGATTCCGGTGAAGACCATGAAGGAAATCAACAAGTACCGTCCCTACGACCTGATTATCCTGCAGTTCGGACTGAACGTGGTGAACGACAAGGCAACCGATGCACAGTGTCGAGCCTATATCAATAGGATGAAGTCGGTCATTGAGGCCTTTAAGCAGGGATTTCCCCAGGCCAGCATCGTGGTGTTCAGCGTACCTGACCGAGTGCAGCGTTCTGCCGGCGGCTTCCACACCCTCAAGGGCGTGGAGAAACTGGTAGGTTTCCAGCGCGTCTTGGCATCTGAGTGTGGTGTCGGATATTTGAACGTTCATGAGATCATGGGTGGCAACGACAGCATGAAGAAATATGTGGAGGAAGGCCTCGCCGCCAAGGACTATACGCACCTGAACTACAAGGGCGGCAAGGTGCTGGCAGAGAAAATCTTCCAGTCGATGCTGGCCGGAGTGGAGAACTACCGGAGGGAGCAGGGACATTAAACATTAAACATTAAAGATTAAAGATTAAACATTAAACATTAAAACATTTAGTGATAGAGCGACTGATAGACCAACTGACGTATCACAGTGATGACCCGCTGATTTTCAGTACATCGCTGTTT
>JAILHP010000128.1 GCA_024695705.1 Prevotella sp.
AAAAAATTGTTTTTTCTTCCAAATATTTGGATATTTGGAATAAATATATTACTTTTGCGGCATGAATGAGAGAATAAGAAGTGCAACATATACTAAAGAGTTTGATGAATATTATCAAAGTCTCCCTCAGAAAGTGAAGGACAAGTATGACTTTGTATTTGAAATCATGTTCACGAAGTATGTGGTCAGCACAAAATTCGTCAAGCGTCTTGAAAAGACCGATTTCTACGAAATGCGCGTATCTTTGGGTAACAATCAATACCGTACGGTTCTTTTTACAATAGACGCAGACAACTTCATGGAGTGCAAGCATATGGTCATGCTCAACTCCTTCGTAGAGAAAAGCTCAAAGCAATATAACGCAGAGATTAAGAAAGCCGAACGAATATTAAAAGAATGGGAGGACAGTTTATGATAAAGATTAGTGAAGAAAAATGGGCAAAATTGCCTAAGATAGAAGATCGACTTGAAGAGAAGTATGGTCCTGTAGGTTCACCATCACGCAAGGAGTTTCAAGCCAAGGCAGAGGCATGGTACTATGCTGAAATTCTGCGCGACGAACGCAAGCGCCAGAAGCTTACCCAGCAGCAGTTGGGTGAGCGCATTGGCAAGAAGCGCGAGTACATATCCTCACTTGAGCAAGGACATACGGACATGCAACTTTCTACGTTCATGCTCATTGCAAATGCCCTTGGGCTAAGGTTCTCTTTGGTTGTTGGGTAGAGGAAACTTCGTGTTGCTGACGGCAAGATGCAAATGACGAATGTAACCCCGACCAATTTGGCCGGGGTTCTTTTTTGTAGGGCAGGGTGAATTCATGAACTTTCAGTTCGAGCTCGTTCACGTTGACTTCGTCTTCGTTTGTCACGACTCGGCCATTCAAACAAGCTTGATGGCTCTCGCTGCTCCAAACGCTCGGAAGTGCAAGCAAGCTTTCACTTCTCTCACTTAATCACAACCTTTTTCACCGTTCCGTCACTCATTCTGACGATGTTCACACCCTTGCGAGGCTGTTCTGTGCGCTGGCCGTCGAGGGAGTAGAAATCTGATGGCTCGGCGATGCTGTTCAAAGGCTGAATATTGGTTTCTGTGAGCCCTACTTTCGTACCAAAACGACTCCAAGGGTCAGTATTCTTATAGGCATCCAAGGACTCATCAGGTACATGCAGCGTAGCGTTTTCAGGGTAAGAGCCATCAAAAGCAGCAGTATCTGTGTTTGGTACATTTAAAGCAAGGCAATATACATGAGTCAATCCAGGATACCCGGCAAATGCACGATAACCAATATTACTGACTCCGCTTCCGATAGTCAAGGAGGTCAGGCTGGTGCAACGAGAGAAAGCACCATCACCAATGCTTGTTACGCTGTTGGGGATGGTAATGGAGGTTAAGTTGATGCAATAAGAGAAAGCATATTTACCAATAGCCACGACATTACACGTCACTCCATCATAATCCACAGTGGGTGGGATGACAACGTCACCAGAATACTTCGGGCTCTTTGCTCTTACCTCAGCGACCTGATCACCTGTATTGATAAAATATTTAATACCGCCTATCTCGACTTCTCCTTCGAAGGCTTGAGCCATGAGGGGCAGAAATGCCAAAAGGAATAATAGTATTTGCTTCTTCATAATAGTATTGTTTTTTATATGTGAGGGCAAAAGGTAAGCATAAAAAAAGAAACAACCAAAGAAAAGGGAAAGAAAAAGAGGGCAAGCCTCACTCCGAGGCCTGCCCTTGATTTGTTGTAGGAAGTGGAAGGTGCTTATGCAAGAATGCAAGATTGCAAGAATGCAAGATTGTGTGGGATTACACGTTAGTCGAGGGGCGGTTGCTGTTTGTCTTTGTCCAGCTATTCTTTCCGGTCTTCTCAATCCAGCCGTCCTTCATCCAGCGGCTGATGATGGAATAGAGGGTGCCGTCGGAGTATTCGGAGCCCTTGAGCGCCTTGACATCCTTCATGATGAAGGTCTGGGGCAGCTGCTCGAAGATGTTCTTGTTGCCGCTGTAGCGCTGGCTGCCCGATGAGGTCTTCTCGTACTGGCTCATCAGCGCCGCACCAAAGTACTTCATCTGCATGTGAAGCGTGTATTCGGCCATCAGACAGGCGAAGTCAAGACAGGCTTTCGACTCCTTGCCCTCGAGCAGCATGAACACTACGCCACAGCGGAAGCCTATGACGGCGGCACGCTTGCGATAGACATCCATCACGCGGTCCATAGACCGTGCGGCCTGCTGGCGTTTCCCCTCTACCCAGTTGCCTATGGCCTTGCGTAGCTTGGGAGTATCGACGAACCCGTGCTGCGACTGCAACTTATTGGCTGCCTGTTCTATGCGTTCAAGTTCGGCGGAGCTGAGGGGAGAGAAGACGGTCAGCTTCTCGAACATCGCCCCAGGCATCTCGCCCAGCATCATTCGGCTGGAGAGTCCGTTCTCCACATTCTCTGCGCGAAAACACTTCTGCACGACTCCTAACGTACTGAGGCATACCCAGTTGTAGGCTACTTCCACCATTCCGCTCTCGGCCTGGTCGCTGTTGAAGTCCTGTCCCCACTGCCCGTGGTCGAAGGCATTGCGGTAGATGTCGTACTTGGCCGACCATGCGCCTGCCCCATTGGTCTTGTGCAGGGTGTCCATCTCTTCGCAGAACGAGAACAGGGCATGTCCCTGCGACTGCTTGAGGCGCTTCAGCAGGGTGCTGCAGGAGATGGTGATGGGAACCTCGCGTATGAGTACCTTGGGATTGGTCTGGGCGCGTTCGTTGGCCTTGCGGCCTTTGTTCTGTTCACGCCATTGTTCCTCGCGTTCACGAGCGGCCTGGTCTGCCCTGCGGATGCCTGCCATCCAGGGTTCTACGACATCCTTGACGGCCGTCTTGTTGTTGGCCTGTTCACCCAAGATGATGGCCATTCCTGCCAGATGTTGCAGGCGTCCGTCACAATAGCGTACCTCTACGCCGTCAGCCAGCGTCATGAGTATGGGCATCTGTCCGACGAGCAGCGGCATCAACATGTTCTGGGGCTTGCCTTTCAGGCTTTCACGCAGTCCGATGGGCAGGCGCTGCGGGTTGAAGTACCAGACAGGCTCTGCGCTCTTCGCGTCGCTCTCGGACGTAGGGCATTGGGCGTTCTTCTTTAACTCATCGAGCACAGCCTGCATGCGTGATGGCATACCGAAGTCGCTGCATTGCAGGGCGCTGTGAATCTTGGCACGCTTCTCAGCTTCAGGGAATCCGTCGTAGCAGGGGATGACCTGGTCGAGCCATTCTTCGTCCTTGCCGCAGATGTGGCGGAAGTCGCGTGCCATCTGGAAGGTCAGCGTGTCACGGTCGCCCTCTACGGGTTCAAAGCCGCCATTGTGCAGTTCCCAGTACTTCTTCCGGATGTCTTCGAAGGGGATGCCGTGATATTGCGTGGGATATTTGCCCCCTAAGTTAGGGGGTTGGGGGTCTGAACAAGCGTTATTCAAGCTATTCTCCGTTTCGTCGTTCAGACCCCTGTCGTCCCCTAACTTAGGGGACAAAGAATCCCACGGACGGTAGTGCTTGTTGGCTTTCTTGGCTCCGGCAGGCAGTTCCTCCCTACCCTCACGCTCACGCTGTTTCAGCAGCTCAAACTCCTTGGCGCTTTCCTCGACGGTCAGGGGTTCCTCGAAGATGGCGTCGTCCAGGAAGAGCAGCGTGTCCTCGTCGGCAGGACCTGTGAACATCACACGCTGCTGGTCGTGGGCCGAGGTGTCCATCTCCGTCTCAGTCAGCGTGGACAGGCGCACCTGGTTCTCCAGAATGGTCTTCCCCTGCTGGCGACGGCAGACGGCATGCACGCCCCAGTTGGGTGACAGCGTGACTTCCAGCAGCCCGATGGCATCCTTCTGCTCAATCAGCTTCTGTGCCACTCGCTTGCACTCCTCCTCGTTGCCGCAGTCGATGTCGTGGGCAAAGGTGGATGCCGTGTGGCAGCAGCCTTTCAGCACGCCGTCGGGCAGCGTGTCGTTGTAGTTGAACTGTACCAGCTGACGCTTGGCCTGCTGGTCGCCACCGCGTGCAGCGATAAAGTTGCGGTGGTTTGCATCAGTATTCCGAACTTCGAAATACTCAGATCTGTTGTTGATGCGACGGGCAACCTTGTGCCCGTGGGCATCTAAAGTAATTTGATGTACCATGTTGTTAATTTTCTTAAGATTATCGCTGCAAAGGTCAGAAAGCCGTACATCCATGCAAATCCATAGTTTGGATTTACAAATAAAATCAAAATAATTTATAAGTGATTGTGTATAAAAGAATTAGGCGCAAAGAAATATCCTTGCACCTAATACCCTGAATCCGAAATTTTACACAGCTGGCTTCTGTGTACTATTGTTTACTTTTTTCTTCCTCTTTTTTGGGACGGAAACTGTCGAGCAGCCCGAGGATTGACTTGTATTCTTCGTTGGTAGTGTTTCCTGGCTTCCCCTTGTTGATGTTGTCGGTCTGGTCTTTCTTGCCGAAGAAGTCCTGGCTCAGTTGTGCGCTGTCGCCGTTCAGCAGCCCGTGGTGCTGGAAGTAGCCGGCAAGGTTCGCCCACGTCAGCATGACGGCTTTGCTACCTGGGTTGCCCCTCCTGTGCTTCAGGAGCTTCCACAGCGTGTCTGCTCCCGGCTGGCTCAGCACGCTGCGCATCATCGCCTTGATGTTCTCTGTAGTAGCAGGCTCCTGCCAGTCGCCATTGTCAATGTACGTGTCCAGCCGTTTTATAATCTGCTCCTGTTCGGGTGTGAAATACTGCACGGTCTCCTCCTGCTCCTCCTGTTCACGCTTCAATAGCAGCAGCACGGCCATCACGTCATAGACATCGCGACGGGTGGCGCTCATGTTGACCAGTTCCTCGGCCAGCACGCCCAGATTCCTCCAGTCAAGGCTCTTCTTCCAGGGGAGGCCTTCCAGCCACTGGCGCAGCTTGTCAAGCACGCTCGCGCGCGAATCCTCTTTATATAGGTCGTCGAAACGGTTGAAGAAAGCATACTTGTCGTCCCCCTCAGCCAAGTGCTGCAGCGCTTTCAGCTGACAGCGGAAAATCTGTTCCAGCCTGCCGTCGGTATGACGATGAAAGTCGCCCTCCTTCTTGCGGAGCTGCTTGAGCAGCTCATTGGCCTGCTTCACCTGCTCAGCATCAAGCGCAGAGCGGTCGGCCAGCAGCGCTGATAGTGTGTTGATGACCTCCACGCGCAGCAGGCTATCCTCCTTGCAGATGGAGAGTGCCGACAGCGGCAGATACTTGTCCACCAGCTTTAGGTACCGTCCTCTGCCCTCGGCTGTCGTCAGGTCGGGTTTCAGCAGCGGGTGCGTCATCATTCTCAGACGGTCTTCTTCCGGAGTATATTGCAGGGGTATCTGCGTCAGCGGAGCAGCAGGCAGCTTGCGCGTCAGACCGTTCAGCGTCTCAGACGTTTCCTCCAGTCCCTCAATGCTGGCATACATCGTCACATGACCGTCGCTGCCAGCATACGCCGCCTCCAGCATGGAGTGCTCATTCATGAGCTTGTGAACCGTTTCACGATAGTTGTTGCTCACACGGCCTATCAGGTTGAAGTCCTCGTCGAAGACCTCCACCGCGCCCTTGTCGCTCCCCCTGGCAGGCGTCACGGGGTTGTTGGGTTCCAGCTGCAACAGCAGGCGCGTCCCCAAGGGCAGTTGCCTTAGTTTCTCCTCAACCAGCGTGTTGGCCTTGTCCAAGTCCGTCTCATGTACCCAGTTGTAGCGCAGTCCCGTTATGTGTATGATGTTCATCGTTCCTACTTTTGGTTTATTTTGCAAAGGTACGATTAACAGAGGACAAAACAAAATAAAACACACTTTTTCATGAATAATATTTCAAGGGAAGTACACAAAACCTTGCAATCTTGCATTCTTGCAATCTTGCATAAGGTGTGTTGAATATAGGATAAAACGTATTAATGTTAATAAATAATAATTATTGTATTAATTCTTTTATACAGCACCCACTCCCCATGCATTTCTCCCTCAAAGGTACTTAAGCAAGATTGCAAGATTGCAAGACTGCAAGAAAATTCCTTAATTTTTACACAAAAAGAACCGTCCCTTTTGTGTAATTTTGTGCAAAGTATTAATTGAGCAAATAGCAGGAAATATTTGTAAAATAATTGCTTAAATATTTGGTAGTTTCAAAAATTTTTTGTAACTTTGCAAATGTATAAGGGATGGGAGCCCTGCTGAGAAAGCCCCGAGGTATCCACTTGAAAGTGCCGGCCTATCCATGTGAAAGCCCGGGGGTAAGTGCCTCAAAGGACGGGGCAAAGTCCCAAGGAAGAACTGAGTTAATCAACCCTTTTGTTAAACTTTTTAAGTCTAATTGAATTATGAGTACAGTAAACAACATTGAGCTGAAGGTCAACCTTCGCAAGAACAACAACGAGAAGAGTGACCAGTTCGGCAAGTACTATGCCGAGCTGGAACGCAAGCGTACCCTGAGCCTGAAGGGTCTGGCCAAGCACATTGCTGACCACGGCAGCATCTTCACCCGCGACGTCATTGAGGGCGTGCTGAGCAAGCTGACCCAGTGT
>JAILHP010000055.1 GCA_024695705.1 Prevotella sp.
CTTGTTATGAATAACTAAAAACCTAATTACATTATTAAAAAACTGCCCGAACCTCACGGCGGAGGCAGTAAAACTAAACTTAATTTAATTATGACTACTGCCCTTCCGTGCCATCGCGGCGCCCAGGCAGCGCGAACAAAAATCTAATCTAAAACAATCTAAAATCAAGCAGGGCTCGCATGCCCCAGAACACACTTCAATAAAAGTATCATTATCAATGGATTCATTCATGCCATGTACCTGTCCCCTGGCAGGGGGGTCAGTCCTTTCTGTATTTCTTGATTTCCTCCTGATACTCCACGTCAAAGTAGTGACGCATCTTCGGGCATGAGCCGTTATAGCATATCTCGCAGTCATGGTGCCAGCCTGGGGACAGTGACGTGAGCGGCACCTTCTCCGTACATGAATTGCAAGGATTGTGTTTCTCGCACCACTCGTTGAACGGTTTCATGCGCTCGGTGTCCTCCTTGATTTGCCTTTCGCGCTCGTCTTTGCTGACAACTATCTTCTCGCGCTGCTTCTCGTCGAGCACGTACTTCGGTGGCACTCCCCACCAGTTGTTTTCAAAGTGGAGCTTTTGCAAGTCTATGTACCTTGTCTTCTCCGATGGGCGGTTGATATAGCAGTTATACTCCGTCATGTGGGCAATGATTTCATAGATGTGGAACATCAGCCCCTCGCTGTCGCATTGTTCGTAAACGTCGCCCTCCGCGTTCTCAGCGTGAACGTCGTAGCATGGCTCGTCGTAGCCGAGCCGCTCTACATTGATACGGATATTTCGGTCATACCCGAATGTGCAGAGCAATAATGTTAATACGTCTTTTCCTGTCATAGTTCCTTATTTTTTTTCGATTGTGGATTACGCTGCCTGGGGACTGGTACTCGTGGCATACTTGTCTGCCACGTACCTGTCCCCTGGCAGGGGGTGGGCGATGGGTTAGTTGCGAACGTGGGGCAATGTTTTGCTCATATCCGAAGCATAACACCATCGGTCGATGCAGTGCCACATGCGGCAATTCTGCCCGTTGCTTATCCAAGGGTCGCTATCGTCGATGTACGTTCCTGCGATATACTCATACTCGCCACAGCCGACATCCTCAGCCGCGATGATGTACGAATCTGGTTCGGGTTTCTCTAACGGATTGCGCCACTTGAACTTCTGCCATTTCTTGCGTTCGTGTCTCAGTCCGCGCTTGAAGCCTTCTTTGAACGATAACTCTTCCTCTTGCGTCGTAACGGCTGGCTCGCCGTTCGACCATTCCTCACAAGCAGCCATTGCGGTCTGCTCATCGTCTGTCATTTGCTTGAAATCTATCATACGTCAGTCCTCCTTCTTTTTATTCATTGTCATTTCGTACACACCGCCGAGGGCATTGTCTATCTGCTCAAATCCCGTGAGGTGACAGACAAAAGCCGCCATTACAAGCCGTGTGTAATCATAGTCCAGCATTTCCACGCTGTTATTCAGTCCTACCAACTCGAAGCTGTCAGGCTTTGCCGACGGCTCCCAAGCCTTGTCGCCCATGTAGTGAAACTTCGCTATCATGTACTCCTTTCGGGTCACGATGACTACGAGGTCACATTCCAATTCTCCGTGGAATGGCATATCGTCGCGGAATGGTTTCCATCCATGCTTTTCGAGCCATGCCCTTGTCAGATACTCGTCTTCAGGTTTTATCTCAATCATAGTTCCTTCATTTTAAGTTTCTCAATGTCTTGCATTTGTCTTACGGGTTGTAGTCCTTGATTGCTTCGAGGAATTTCTTCTTCGATTTATACACTTTGCCGTCTATCATGAAGTGGCGGACGGCACGACCGCCCTTCTTCACCATGCCATACTTGTCGCGTGGCACATGGTCGCAGAAGCCCAGCCGTCCGTCCTTGCTCATGTACGTCGTTGTGTATTCGCCTTCCATAACCATGTGGCATGTCTCACGGAAGGGCACTTTCTTCAGTTCGTCGATGGTCATGAATCTTTCTCGATTATGTAAATACGTCCCGTGCAATCACCTTTTGTTCCGTCGAGGTAGTGCGGATGCTGACAGCCCCTGCCGTTCACGTCACGCAGGAAAACACATCCTTTACAATACTCAGTCGAATTGATTTGCCGATACTTCACGCCATCATGCTCAAAATGGATGTACGACTGTTTCCAATCCGCTTCACCGTTCAACCGTTGCCGCGTTTCCTGAATGGCTCTGTTGAAGTCATACAACAGACTGCCAAGCATACGGTTTGCATACGATGTGACTTTAATTTTGCCGTCGTCACCTATAATAACCTCGGCCTTGTAAATTACTCGTCTCATATCTTTCCTTGCTCTTTAAGTTCACGTACTTTGCCGTTCATCTCCTTGATGAGCGGGTTCGGGTCTTCCTTGAAGTTAGTGTGAATGACCATGTTCCACAATTCGCTGATGCGATGGTCGGGTATGTTCTTTGTTATGTCGGTCATCAGCGTGTGCGCTGAGTTGAACTGCTCGCAGAATTGCATAGCAGGTCGCGGGTCTCGCATCTTCATAATGAGTTGCGGGATGTAGTGGTCAAAAATTTCTCTTGCTGTATCCATAAATTCGTGTCAATTTGTTCAATTCGTGTCTGCCAGGTACCTGTCCCCTGGCAGGGGGTCAGAACTTCACGATGGTGCGGGCCTTGTCGTTCATCCGTAGGTAGCTCCATTGGATGCTGTTCAGGCGGTTAAGCCAGCCGGCCAGAAATTTCTTCTGCGTGGGGTTGGCTCCCAGTCGGCGCAGATACTCCTCGCGCTCCTTCCATAGGCGATTGAATAGCTCGCGCTGGTCGGGATAGTCGTTGATGGCCGCGATGGTCTTGGGGCCTACTGCACCGTCCATCTTCACGCCCAGTATCTTCTGCGGCAGGCGTATGCCGTAAGCGCCGCTGTTCCAGTACCAGTCCACCACCAAGTTGGCTATGGCCTGGCTCTGTATTTTGTCGGCCTGCCATTTG
>JAILHP010000062.1 GCA_024695705.1 Prevotella sp.
CTTTTTTCCATCTTGGATATATATTCCCTTGTTGGGTTTGCCGTTGAGCTGTCGGCCCTGCAGGTCGAAGTAGCGGCTGGTGCCGTCAGCATTGATGGTCTGGATGGTGGGCTCGATGCTGGTGGTAGAAGACGGGTTGGGGATGTCGCCATCGTAGAGAATGTTAAACGCATCAGGCACGTTGCCATCGCTCACGTTCCCCGCTCCGGCGTTGCTGAACAGCGTGCGGTACTTCGTGCCAATGTTGTTGTCCTGCGTCTGTGCCGGGGCTGCGGCAGAAGTATTGATTGGCTCGTCGGATAAGAAGTAGGCGCGGAAGGGCTTAAGAGGGGCGCCGGCATTGTCATCTGAGGTGAAACGTGCCCATGTGCCGTCCTCCAGCAGACAGTACATGTTCATGCCGTCGGTTCTTACCATAGACCGTGCGCTCCACCACGAATATGGTGTCGGTCATGCCCATGATGGCCTTCAGGTCGAAACTGAAGCCCTCACTCTGGGGTTTCCTGGCAGAGAACACCAGGTTCTCGCCTGCCTGAACAGACACGGGGGGAGTGAGCATATAGGTCCTGAGGCGGTTGCCGCCAAACATGCCGTTCATACCGGCGGGTCCCTGGCTTGGATTTTTCCAGGGTTGCCATTGCCCATGCCGGGCATGCCATTGTTATCAGAGTCTTTGGTGGCCTTCGACTTGGCCTTACCGTCTTCAACTATCCAGCCTTCAGCAAACCAGCCGAAAGGCATCGTGGTTCCATTGTTGAACCGCTCGTCCATCTGTTGGGTAGCGATAGACTGAGCCTGCATGTCCACTCCCATGAACAGGAGCAACATGGAAAAGAGCAATAACTTCTTTTTCATAATTTGTTAGTGTTAGAATATTTAGGCAAAGGTACTGTATTACCTGCACCCACACACTAACAATTTTGGCCTTTTTTATGGCAAAAGGGCGCTAACCCTTAAAAATGGATAAAGAAGCCCCTCCCTTGGGGAGGGGGCGAGGGGTAGGCTAAGAGACGGGAAGGTTAACCACGAAGCGGGCTCCCTCAGTATAGGTGGTGTCGAGGGTGACGTCTCCACCCAGACGGCGGGCAATGCGACGGGCGACGGTGAGTCCGATGCCTGCGCCATCGACATACTCGTTAAGCTGTACGAACTCCTCAAAGATACGTTCGGACTCCTGCTGGGGAATGCCGATGCCGGTATCCTCGACGATGAACTGTACGTTTTGTTGATCGGGACTACAGGAAACACGTACGGACACATCACCCTTAGGCGTGAACTGAATGGCATTGCAAAGCAGGAGCGTCAATACCCGGATGAGCTGCTTGCGGTTGGTGTGAACGGTGATGCCACGGGCTTCAGGCTCTATGTGTTGATGGAAGTTGATATGGGTTTGCTTGTCCATGTGGGCGTGGAGCGCAGCCTCTGTGATGACATCCAAGGGGGTAACGTTGTCAAGGCGCTCAATAAAGGTCTGCGATTCAACGTCGGAGAGTTCCAGCATTTTGTCAAACAACTCGGTAACTCGGATGGTGCTGTTGCGGATGCGTTCACGGATATTGTCCTTGGTTTTGTCATCCATCTCCATGCCCGGCTCGAGCATGATCTGCGTGAAGCCGTTGAGCACATTGAGCGGGGTACGGATTTCGTGGGAGATGTTCTTGATGAACTCCATCTTCATGCGTGTTGACTCCTCTGCCTTCAGGTTGGCATGCTGCAGCTGCTCGTTGAGTTGCTTCAGCTTGCGGTTCTCACGGCGACGGTAAAGGGTAAAGGCAATGAGCAGCACGATGATGGAACCACCGATGATACAAGCCATCATGAGGCGGTGCTGCTGTTTCTCATTTTCCATTTCCTCAATCTTGAAAAGGGCATGCTGCTCGTCCAACTGACTCTGCATGGCACTGATATAGAGGGTGTCCTTGCGGTTATAGAGCTCCTGTATGACGGCGACAGCCTCCCCCACCCGTCCTGTCTGCAGCAAGGCTTCGGCACGCAACTCATAGATTTTGTTGTCAACGGTGAGTTTCAGGTTCAGGGCGGAGTCACAGTACTGAAGAGCGCGGTCGTTGTGTCCCTCAGCAAGTGCAAGACGCATATACATCTCATACAGATAGTACAGGGTAAGTGACGACTGTCCCATCTGCTGATACTCCTCGGCCTTCTGTATGGCCATGCGTACTTTGTCGTACTGCTTCATACCCAGATAGGCGGAAGCCTGGGCAATCTGGCAGGTGACCAGGGGCGGACTGACGCTATTGATTCCGTGCTTGGGGACTAAGTCCAGCATGTACTGCTCCCAGGTCTGTGCGGTGGCCAGTTCCTCTTCATAGAGCCCGCGTCCGTCGAGCGACTGGCAGAGTCCTTCATAGACACCGCTGAGCATGCCGGTGGAATCGTGCTCCTCCACCAACAGGGCTGCACTGTGCTCAAAGGCTTCGGTGGCTTTCTGCAGTTCACGGATGTCATAATAGACGGAACCTATCTGCTTATAGGACATAGCACGGCCGATGTTATTCTTGCGACGCTGGGCGTCTTCCTGCATGGCACGGGCCTCACGCATGGCCGACTGAAGGCGGCGCAGGTCGTGATTGGCAGAACACTTGCGCTGCCACACCTGGTAATAACGGTCCCACATCTGATGGTCCTTGAACCACTTCATCTGCGTCTCGGCCTCATCAAGCAGCATCTCGTAGCGTCCGGAATTGTTGAGCAGGGCTATCTTGTTCCAACGGGCAGAGGCTTCGCGCTCGGGGTTGTCGAGCTGCTGTTCCAAAGCAATGAGCTCATCGAGCACAATGAAGGCGGGCTCAACCTGATTATTGGCAAAATAGAGCTTGAACAACTCACGAAACACGGCTGCACGCTCCTCTCCCTGACGAGTGTTGATAATGGAACGCAGCGAATCGGCCTTATGCTGGATGTCAGCAGGCGTAAGGGGTTTGGCGTATGTCAGCGACAAACACATAAAGGTCAGCAACAACACGACCAAACGTTTGATATTGCTCATCTTCTTCATCTCCGTAAATGTTTAAGGTCAGTATTTGTGTGCAAAGATAAGAAATAATTATGAATTATGAATCATGAATTATGATTTTTTTGTACCTTTGTAGCCGTGAAAATGACGGAAACGGGGGAAATGCCCCACTCCAAGTGGCTGGACCGCCTACATGAATGGCGTACAAAGCACGTCAGCGACAGGATGTTTATCATCATTCTGGCGCTGCTCGTCGGTTTCTTTGCTGCCGTTGCCGCCTTCATCCTCCACACGCTCATCAACCACATCAGCGCACTGCTGACGAGTCAGGTGGACAGCACGGAGGCCAACTGGCTCTACCTCATCCTGCCTGTCATCGGTATCTACCTTACCTCGCTCTTTGTCAGGTACATTGTCCGCGACGACATCTCACACGGCATCACGCACATTCTCTACGCCATCAGCGCCAAGCGGAGCCGGCTGAAGGCACACAACACGTGGTCGAGCGTTATCTCCTCAGCCATCACCATTGCGTTTGGCGGTTCGGTAGGTGCCGAGGCGCCCATCGTGCTGACGGGAAGTGCCATCGGCTCGAACCTGGGCCGCATTCTGCGATTGGACAGCCGAACGCTGATGTTGCTCATAGGCTGTGGTGCGGCGGGTGCCATTGCGGGTATTTTCAAGGCACCGATAGCCGGACTGGTCTTTACGCTGGAGGTGTTGATGATTGACCTGACGATGGCTTCGCTGTTGCCTATTCTGGTGAGTTGCGTGACGGCCACTTGCTTTACCTATATCTTCAGTGGCGACAACACGCTGTTTACATTCCATATTGATTCCGACTGGACGGTAGAACGGGTGCCCGCTACCATCCTGCTCGGCGTGTTCTGCGGACTGGTGAGCCTGTACTTCATCCGCATGATGACGGCCACCGAGGGGATGTTCGCCCGTTTCAAGGACAAGCCGTACGTCAAGCTGGTGATTGGCGGACTGATGCTCAGCCTGCTCATCTTCCTGTTCCCCAGCCTCTACGGCGAGGGCTACCAAGCCATCAGCCTACTGCTGAACGGCCGTACGGAGGCCGACTGGAACCAGATACTCGACGGTTCGCTGTTCTACGGACACAGCGAGTGGCTGCTGGCATATCTGGCACTGGTGCTGCTGACAAAGGTGTTTGCCACATCGGCAACGAACGGTGCCGGAGGTGTGGGCGGTACGTTTGCTCCGAGCCTGTTCATCGGCTGCTTTGCAGGTTTCTTCTTCGCCCGTCTGTGGAACCAGCAGGGTGTGGGCGTCTATGTGCCCGAGAAGAACTTTGCGCTCTTAGGAATGGCTGGTGTCATGTCGGGTGTCATGCATGCCCCGCTGACAGGCATCTTCCTTATCGCAGAGATTACCAGCGGCTACAACCTCTTTATGCCGCTGATGATTACGAGCGTGTGCGCGTACCTTACTATTATTATATTTGAGCCCCACAGCATCTATGGTATGCGACTGGCCAAGCGCGGACAGCTCATCACCCACCATACGGATCATGCCGTGCTGACGCTGATGAGCCTCAACTCGGTCATTGACCACGACTACATGGCTGTGGAGCCTGACATGGAGCTGGGACAGATTGTGCACAAGATTTCACGCAGCCATAACAGTCAGCTGCCCGTGCTTGACGCAGCAGGCAAACTACTGGGAGAGATTGACATTCGGCGCATTCGTCACGTGGTATTCCGCATTGAGCTGTACCACCATTTCAAGGCTGCCCAGCTGATGACGCAGCCTGCCGCCACGCTGCACGACAACCAGTCGATGACGGAAGTGATGAAAGTGTTTGACCAGACAGGAGCCGACTGGCTGCCGGTGCTCAATGCCGACCAACACATGAAAGGCTATATTTCACGCCAGCGCATCTACGAGATGTACCGTAAAATGGTTGCAGACATGAGTCAGGAGTAATTGACGATTTAACGGTTTTCGATTTACAATTGATATGAAAAAGAGTGATTTGCGAATCGTGTTTATGGGAACACCGGAGTTTGCGGTGCCCACCCTGAAAGCAATAATTGAGAACGGCTACAAGGTTGTGGCCGTAGTCACCCAACCCGACCGGCCCGTAGGCCGTCATGGCAGCGTGCTCCAACCATCACAAGTAAAGCTGTATGCCTTGTCCGTAGGACTTCCCGTGTTGCAGCCAGAGAAGATGAAAGACCCGGAGTTTGTGGAGGAGCTGCGCTCGTATGGTGCCAACCTGCAAGTGGTAGTGGCCTTCCGCATGCTGCCTGAGGTGGTGTGGGCTATGCCCGAATACGGGACATTCAACGTTCATGCTGCCCTGTTGCCGCAATACCGAGGTGCTGCACCCATCAACTGGGCCATTATCAACGGTGAGAAGCAGACAGGCGTCACAACCTTCTTCCTCGACCACGACATTGATACGGGACGCATCATTCTGCAGAAGACATTCGACATCCCATCGGATGCAGACGTGGAGTACGTCTATGACGGACTGATGCGGCTCGGTGCAGATATCTGCCTGGAAACGCTGGAGCGCATCATCGCAGCTGACGGTTCCCCCGTCAGCATTCCCCAGGAGCAACTGATGACTGCAGGACAAGTGCAGAAGCCGGCCCCCAAGCTGTTCAAGGAGAATTGCCGCATTGACTGGTCACGGCCCGCAGAGGATATCCGCAACTTCATCAGGGGACTGTCACCCGTCCCAGGAGCGTGGACCATGCTGGTGGCTCCCGACGGCAAGGAGACCATGCTGAAAATCTACAAGGCACACGTCACTCCACCCTCCACTCTTCACCCTCCGCTCGGCTCTGCCGCTTTGCACAGCAAAGAACCCTCCACCCTCACCTTTCCAGCTGGCGAAGGAACGGAACTGACGATTGACGAACTGCAGCTGGCGGGAAAGAAAAGAATGCCCGCAAACGATTTTCTGAATGGGATGAAAAATATTGAAAAATATTCGGTCAGATAATATAATAAATCGCATCTTTATACGTTAGGTATATAGTAATTAACAAAAAAGGTTTGCCTATGAATTATTTTACCCCCGACGTATTTAGACCCAGTGAGAAAACCCTGAGACTGATTAAGGAATTTGCCCACACTTATCGCGTGGCAAGAATGGCCGACAACACCTGCGTGTCGTACTGCCTGAATTAAAAAGCTCAAAGCTCAAAGTTCAAAGCTCAATGACTAAAGTTTCCCCATCCCTTCTCGCTGCCGACTTCCTGCACCTTGACAGCGAAATAGCAATGATTAACCGTAGTGAGGCTGACTGGCTCCACTTGGACGTAATGGACGGTGTCTTCGTTCCGAACATCTCGTTCGGATTTCCCGTTCTGGAGTTTGTTGCCAAAGCCTGCACGAAACCGCTCGACGTTCACCTGATGATTGTTCAACCGGAACGATACATCAAGCAGACGGCCAAGCTGGGTGCCATGATGATGAACGTACACTACGAAGCCAGCACCCACCTGCACCGCACGGTACAGGAGATTCACGATGCAGGCATGAAGGCTGGCGTGACGCTCAATCCGTCAACGCCGGTCAGTGTGCTTGAAGACATCATTCAGGATGTGGAGATGGTGCTGCTCATGAGTGTCAACCCCGGGTTCGGCGGCCAGACGTTCATTGAGAACACCATAGAAAAAGTGAAGCGCCTGCGCCGACTCATTGACGAGAAAGGCTGCAAGACGCTGATAGAAGTTGATGGCGGCGTACAAGGTGAAACGGCACCACGTTTGGTAAAGGCTGGTGTTGATGTGCTGGTAAGCGGCAGCTATGTGTTCAGGAATCCCGCTCCTGAACAGATTATTCACGACTTACGCGCACTCCACGCTTAGCATGATGTTGTGCTTCTTTGCCATGCGGCGAAGATTGAGGATGGCGTAGCGCATACGGCCCAAAGCCGTATTGATGCTCACGCCAGTAATCTCAGCTATTTCCTTGAAGGAGAGATCCTGATACATGCGCATATAGACTACCTCCCGTTGTGGGGCAGGCAGGTTGTCCATCATGTGGCGCACGTCACGCATAATCTGGTTGTTCACCATCTGCGTCTCCATGTTCAGTTCCATGATTTCCGCTCCCTTGAGGTTGCTCAGGTCGTTATCGGCATTGGGTTCAATGATACGCTCACAACGTTGCGTGCGGAACTGGTCCATCATGATGTTATGGGCAATACGTGTCATCCAGTACGAAAACTTGCCTGAATCCGTATAGCTTCCCTCCTGGAGCTTGGTGATGATTTTCACGAAGGTATCCTGGAAAATGTCATTTGCCTGTTCATGGTCATGAACCATAAACAGAATATAGTTGAAGAGTTTTTGCTGATTGCGTGCTAACAACTCATCAAATGCCATATTATTACCATCGACGTACTGCAAGGCCAATTCCTCGTCAGTCATTTCTTCGAATCTTCTCATTGCTTACTCGTTAAAAACAGAGTATAATTGTGTCGATAGGCGTTCGTTTTAATTACAGTTTGATGAATAATTTATTATTTATTGCGTGCAAAAGTATGCAAAATGAGTGAAATAACCAAATTATTCATGAAAAAAATGCAATATTTCGACAAAAACATGTATCTTTGTACGAAATTTAACAAATTGACAAACGCAAAATCGCAAATCTATAATATCGAAACCGTATGATTAAGCTATTTGTTCCCGGACGCCTGTGTCTGTTTGGAGAGCATACCGACTGGGCTGGTCACTACCGCACCATGAATGCTGACATTCAGCCTGGCGCAGCCATCGTCACAGGTATTGAACAAGGCATCTATGCCGAAGTAGAAAAGTCGCCTATCTTTGAAATGCGCAGCGATGCCCCCGAAATTTCGGGACAATGGAGTGACTTCTCCTGTCGTATGAGTGAACCTGAGCTTAAGCGCATCGCCAAGTCGGGAAGCTTCTTCTGTTACTGTGCAGGTGTTGCCAGCTACATGCTCGAATGGTATAAGGTGGGAGGAGTCAGCATCCGCATCACCAACATGACGCTGCCCATCAAGAGCGGTCTGTCATCGTCGGCAGCCATTTGTGTTCTCGTCGCGCGCGCGTTCAACTTAATATATAATCTCAACCTCAACACGCTGGGCGAAATGAACATTGCCTATCTGGGTGAGCTCCGCACCTCGTCACGCTGCGGACGCCTTGACCAGGCTTGTGCCTTTGGCGTGAAGCCCAACCTGATGACTTTCGACGGTGATGAGATTGAAGTACGTTCGCTCAATGTCAAGAAACCGCTCTACTGGGTATTCGCCGACCTGTGTGGAGAAAAGGATACCATCAAGATTCTGAGTGACCTGAACAAGGCCTACCCCTTTGCCTCGTCAGAACAGGAACAGCTACTGCACGAAGCACTGGGTGAGCGTAACCAGGAAATCGTCAAGCAGGCAATGGAACACATGGCTACCGGTAATGCCGAGGCATTAGGACGCCTGATGACTGAAGCCGAAGAACTGTTCGACAAGCAGGTGGCTCCCATGTCGCCCGCCCTGAAAGCACCCAAGCTGCATGCTACGCTGCACGATCCAGCCATACAGTCGCTCATATATGGTGGTAAGGGTGTGGGCTCCCACGGTGACGGTTCTGTGCAGTTCCTGGCTCGCAACGAAGAGTCGCAGCTGCAGTTGGTGGAATACCTGAACAATCAGGGAATGAAGGCTTATAAGCTCACCCTGCATCCCGTACACACCGTGCGTCGTGCCATCATCCCCGTGGCAGGTTTCGGCACCCGCCTCTATCCAGCTACCCGGGCACTGAAGAAGGATTTCTTCCCCATCCCCTGCCCTGACGGAAAGGTTCGTCCCGTTATCCTCATCCTGCTTGAAGAACTCATCAAGAGCGGCATTGAGGAGATCTGTCTGGTGCTCGGTTCTGAAGAGGAGCGCATGCAATACGCCGAGTTCTTCGAGAAGCCGCTTTCCGAGGAACACATGCAGAAACTCAACCCTGAGAACCAGGAGTACGAGAACCACATCCTCGACATCGGCAAACGCCTCCACTACGTCTATCAGAGAGAGAAGCGCGGCTTCGGTCATGCCGTCTATCAGGCTGTTGACTTCGCACACAACGAGCCCGTACTGCTGCTTTTGGGTGACACGCTCTACCGCAGCAACAGCAACAAGCCCTGTGCCCTGCAGCTCATTGAAGAGTACGAGCGCTACAACCAGCTGCTGGTCAGCATTCACTCCGTTCCGTTGAAAGACGTCAGCCATTACGGCATTCTCAGCGGCGTGTGGGAAGACAAGGAGGAAAGTATCCTCAACGTGAGCATGATGAACGAGAAACCCAAGGCTTCGTATGCCGAGGAGTTCCTGGGTGTGCGCGGACAAGACGGCAAGCACCGCTACTACTCTGTCTTCGGACAGTACATCCTCACTCCAGAGGTCTTCGAGCAGTTAGGGCATGATATCAAACAAGCCGATGAGGAATCTTCTGATGCCAGCCGTACTGACAGGAATCGCGAAATAGAACTGACCACAGCCCTCGACCGTGTGCGTGCGCAGAGCGGCATGATGGGTGTCCGGCTCAAAGGCGAAATGTACGACATGGGCAACCCTGATGCCCTCCGCAATGCCATACTCCACTTCTCCCAACCTGATTAGCCGGAACAAGCTTCCCGATAGCACAAAAACGCCGCCTGCTTCAACAACAGACGGCGTTATCTTTTGCGCTTATTCATTCGTTTCGGAAATCAGCCAAGCTGCCACCACTTCTTCTTTTTCTTTTCACGATTGTGGTGACGCTCGTAGCTGGAATGGAAATCAAGGGCGCTATCCTCTTCGAAGATATCGTTCCAAGTCTTGCGGCGGCTGACCATGCGGTAGATGGTTCCCCAGTCGGGCAATCCACCCAGGTTGCGGTCGTCGATGAAGATATCGACATTGAGCTTACGACTGAAATGCTGATTATTCTCAGTAGTTTCTTCGGGATAGTCTTTGTTGACGGCATAGAACTCTATTCCACGCTCCTTGCACCACGCTACAGCCTCATCAAGGAGGTGCCCCTCACGGACACTCCACAAGATGAGCTTGTGGCGGTCCCTGATGAGCATCTTCAGCGTGTCAACGGCAAAGGGTATCTCCTCGCCGATGGCAGGGTACTTGTGTTCAACTATCGTTCCGTCGAAATCTACTGCAATAGTCATTTCTATAATCTTTAATCAGTAATCCTTAATCACTTCTTGATGGACTTGTCGTCGGCCTTTCCATAGTGGCTGCTGGCATAGTTGCCATACGAGCCATAGTTGCCGTAACCATACTTACCATAACCCATGCGGCCATAGCCATAGCGTCCGTACTTACCGTAACGACCGTAGCCGTAGTAGTAGCGGTACTTCTTCTTCGACATGTCCACACCATTAAGAACGACACACATATTCGGCATCTTCTTCTCGTTGCTGAGGGTATTGAGCATGGCAACGTTGGCCTTCGGGGTGTAGTCAGAACGGCAGATCATGACTGATACGTCAGCATACTTGGCTATCTGGAACGTATCGGTTACGAGTCCGACAGGTGCAGTATCAAGGATAAGGTAGTCATAGTCCTCTTTGAGATAGTTGAAAATGACACCAAGATTCTCGCGGGCCAGCAACTCAGCGGGGTTGGGAGGCACGGGACCAGCCAGCAGTAGGTCGAGGTTCTTGTTGATGCCAGAGGGAATAACCTGGGCATTGACATCGGCTTTCGTCACTTCCTCCTTATTCAGCAGATTGGTGATACCCACCTCGCGACTACCTACATTGAACAGGCGTCCTAAGGCAGGCTTACGGATATCAAGACCTAACAGGATGACCTTCTTGCCTAATAGTGCGAAGCTGACAGCAAGGTTGGCGGCGTTGAACGTCTTACCCTCACCCGATGTAGTGGAAGAGAAGAGAATGACTTTCTGCTTGTCGGTCATCATGAACTGGATATTCGTACGCATCGAACGGAATATCTCATCAATCTGGTCGTTCTGGTTCTCATGTACCACAATGCCGGCAGCCGTCTTGGCGCTTTCGCTGGCAACAGCAACTTCGGCCACCAGAGGCAGCTTGGTAATCTTAGCAATATCATCGGGACCTTCAATCTTGTACTTCAGGAACTGCAACAGGTAGAGGACAAGAGCGGGAAGTCCTGCGCCGAGGATAAGGGCAAGCAGGAGAATCATGATGGAATTGGGGCTGACCTTACCTCCGAACTTGGGTTTGTCAATAACCTTACCCTTGTCGGCTGTAGCTGCCAGCTCGATGGAGTTCTCCTCACGTTTCTGCAGCAGCATGAGGTAAAGACCTGACTTGACTTCCTGCTGACGACCAATCTCTGTGAGCACACGCTCCTGGGCAGGAGTGCTGCTGACACGTCCCTGGTACATGCTGTACTGGCTGCTGATGCTCTGACGACGGATGTCGGCAGAACGGTGAGCCTGAGTCAGTGAAGTACGGATACTGCGCTGCAACTCGTCAAGGGTACTGGTAAGGGTCATCACCTGAGGAGCATTCTCAGAAGCTGAACGCAACAAGCGGTTACGGTCCTGCACGGCTTTGTTGTAGTCGTTGATAAGGGCAGCTGAAGAGGCATCGCTCAGACCTACACCAGAAGGCATAATCTGATATTTGTTTGAAGGATTATCTACATATTCGCGCATGTAGTCAATCATCTGAATCTGGGCGTTCACCTGTGACAACTGGTCTGAGAACTCACCCGAACGCTGAACGGCATTTCCGGCATCAATGCTCATATTCGTCACATTGTGGCTACGCTTGTAGCTTTCCAACTGGCTCTCCGTCATACCCAGCTCGTGGTTGATCTTGTCCATACGGTCGTTGATGAACTGCTCGGTCTTACGTGCTATCTCGTTCTTGTCGGCATTGGCCTGTCCGTTATAGCACATGCATAATTCCGTCACGTAGTCCTCTGCACGCTTGGGGTTGATATCCTTCACGGTAATCAGTGCTATCTGCGTCAACTTTGACGTAGGTTCTACCGTCAGGTTGTTGACAAAACGGTTGGCAACCACAGTAACGGGGTTGATGACAACGTGAATGCGTTCGCCGTCCATGAGGGGCTTTTTGCCTTCATTGGCGGTAAAGGTCAGCGTTCCGACAGAAATCTTACGGGCAGCCGGCAAGGAAGTAAACGAGGTCTCGAAATCGCGTTCACCACCGTTAGGAGAAAGAACAACGCCTTGCACCAGATAGCGCTTCGGTTCCTTGGTAATCGTCATCTTGACGGTGCGGAGAGTGTCATTCATCTTGCTGAGGCTTAACGGGTCAATGTCAACACTAACCGGCTGCGTCAGATACATGAAATTCTTCTTGACTCGACCGTCAGAATAATAATCCGTATAGATTTTCAGGTTCCTGACAGCCTCCTCAGCCAAGATCTTACTCTTCAGAATCTCCACCTCGTTCTCAATACCGGCACTGTTCGACATGAAGCCCAAGTCCTTCATGTTGGCCAGCATCTGGTTGGAGCGCCTGCGGTTGTCTTCGTCTTTGATCAGCATCTTGCAGGATACTGAATAAACAGGCGTCTTGTAACGCAGGTAGATAAAGGCTGCGAAAATAAAGATGAGAAGCGACAGCACGAACCATTGCCAGTTCAGGATCACCATGGTGA
Source organism: Prevotella sp. (assembly GCA_024695705.1). Taxonomy (GTDB): domain Bacteria; phylum Bacteroidota; class Bacteroidia; order Bacteroidales; family Bacteroidaceae; genus Prevotella. The sequence goes on from JAILHP010000062.1 coordinate 12,585, forward strand.
AAATGGTCCTGATGTCAAATGAATTCTCTTCTTCGTTCTGAACAACGACATCTACATTGTCCACTGTTTCAATCTTCTTGTTTTCTTCCATTTTTATAATTTGGTATGTTATTTTCTGGTTAATTATCTATTGTCTATTTACCGGTTCTGTTCAGCCAACTGCATCAGATATTGACCGTAGCCGTTCTTGATCATGGGTTGGGCCACTGCCTTCAGCTGCTCACGCGTAATCCATCCGCGCTTAAAGGCGATTTCCTCAAGACAAGCCACCTTCAAACCCTGACGTTTCTCGATGACTTCGATAAACGTGCTGGCTTCACTGAGGCTATCATGAGTGCCGGTATCTAACCAGGCAAAGCCGCGTTGCAGCGTCATCACCTTCAGGTTCTTCTGCTTCAGGTATTCCTGATTGACCGTTGTGATTTCCAGTTCGCCACGGGCACTGGGCTTGATGTTCTTGGCTATCTCCACGACGCTGTTGGGGTAGAAATAAAGTCCTACGACAGCGTAGTTTGATTTCGGATGCTCGGGTTTCTCCTCAATACTGAGACAGTTGCCTTCGCTGTCAAACTCTGCCACGCCATAGCGCTCAGGGTCATTGACATAATAGCCGAATACCGTAGCCTCACCACGTTTTTCTGCATTCTCAACGCTCTGACGAAGCATACCTGTGAAGCCGCTTCCATAGAAGATATTATCACCAAGAACCAGACACGCGCAATCATCACCAATGAATTTCTCACCGATAATGAAAGCCTGTGCCAATCCGTCAGGTGAAGGCTGTTCGGCATATTCAAACTTTACGCCGATATCCTCACCGGTCCCCAGCAGTCGTTTGAAGCCCGGCAAGTCATAAGGAGTGCTGATAATCAGTATCTCACGGATACCAGCAAGCATCAAAGCCGAGATGGGATAGTAAATCATCGGCTTATCGAATATGGGGATCAGCTGTTTGCTGATTCCTTTAGTAATAGGATAGAGGCGCGTGCCACTTCCCCCCGCTAAAACTATTCCTTTCATGATATAACGTTATATTCAGGCTGCAAAGGTAGTAATTTTTAGTGAAGAATGAAGAATGAAGAATGAAGAATTTACTGTCGTCACACCCGAATTAACTTTTTTTTACGGATTAGCTTTCATAATCTTTCAACTTTCAACTTTAATCCTTCATCTTTTTTGTACTTTTGTTCGAAAATAAAAAGAAAAACAAGTTTTCCTTTTGTATTTTGCTCACTTATCCGTACCTTTGCACCCGAAATTTGAATTAGTAAACAGAAAAAGCAAATAAGAAATGGGATTTTTATCTAATTTATTCGGACGCAAAGACTCCGAAGATACACAAAAGACGGGCGGCATGGAAGACTACATGACGCTTATTCGTGTATATTTCCAGGCTGTTATGGCCGCCGACCTGGGTATTACCAACATGGCTGCCCTACCCGACCTGCGAGTTTTCAAGACAACGCTGCACGTTCCTACCGTCAACAACAAGTTAGGCGTTGGCGAAAAGAGCCGCTGCAAGAAGATGCTGAAAGACATCTACGAGATGGACGACAACTTCTTCAAGGAGATTGACCAGAGCATCAAAAAGCGTTGCCGAAAGATTCAGGACGTACAGCCTTATATGATTCAGTTTCAGGCTTATACCAACGATTTGCTGATGCTTATCACAAACCTCATGAAGTATAAGCTGCGCATTCCCAGCATGTTCAAGAAGACCCTCTACTCGGCTACCGAGCAGACCGTTGACGACATCTTTAACAAGAATGACTTCAAGGATGCCGCCGTGCTGAAAACGGCAGTCGGAATCCGTGAACTGGCCAAACGTCTGGGCTTCTCTCCCCAGTGGACCACCAGCTTCATTTTTAAGGTCATTATGCTGGCAAAAAAGGAGCCAAGGCCCAAAAACGACGATTCAAACCCTAAAAAATCATAATTTTTCATCTTTCACCTTTCATCTTTCATATTAAAGCATTACCTTTGTGCAAATTAACGAGTTAGGCTATGAACTCTAATGAGAAAGTTTTGAAGGATTTTGAGACGCGCGTCCGTCAGATGCTTCTCCGTTTCCAGCAGTTGAAAAAGGAGAACGAAGACCTTTTTGCGATGGTCGAGAAGAACGAGCGTGACATTCAGGAGCTCCGTGAGAAACTGGAACAGAAGGGCCGTGACTACGATTCGTTAAAGATGGCGAAGATGATTGAGATTTCGGATGGTGACCTGGAAGGTGCCAAGAACCGATTGTCCAAGCTGATTAGAGATGTAAACAAATGCATTGCTATCTTGAGTGACGCTAAATAATCTTCAGAAGCGATGGCTGAACCGAACAAAGAGAAACTACATATCCGACTGCACGTCTATGACGCCGAAATCGAGGTTACCATTAACCGCGAAGACGAGGAGTATTACCGCGCAGCAGCAAAACTCATTACCGACCGGTACAACGCCTATTCTCAGGCATACAGGGGACGTAAGAGTGAGCATATAATAGCGCTGATGACGCTGGTCGATGTGGCGCTGTTATATCAGAAGGAACGTGCACATAACGACACTTCCCCTTATGATGATATTCTCAAACGGCTCACCGCTGAAATTGAAGGCGCACTTGGTGAGAAGTAAGGAGAATATTAACATAACATATATATATTAATAAGGTATTATGGATTTACTTACGATTATAGCCATTGTTGTGGCACTCATTTTGGGTGTCGCCGTAGGCTACTTGGTTTTCCGTTACGTAGTTAAGGGAAAATATAATCAGATGATCGATGCTGCCAACAAGGAAGCGGAAGTCATCAAAGAGAAGAAATTGCTCGAAGTAAAGGAGAAATTCCTGAACAAAAAGAGCGAGTTAGAAAAGGAAGTGCAGCAGCGCAACCAGCACATCCAGCAGAACGAGAACCGGCTGAAGCAGCGTGAGATGTCGCTCAATCAGCGTCAGGAAGAGCTGGGACGCCGCAAGAATGACCTCGACAACCAGCAGACCCGCATTGACAACGAGAAGAAAATGCTCGCCATCAAGCACGAGGAACTGGAAAAGATGCAGCTGCAGGAACGTGCCAAGCTCGAAGAGCTCTCTGGACTCAGTGCCGAGGAAGCCAAGACCCGACTGGTGGAAGCCATGAAGGACGAGGCGAAGACCGATGCTCAGAGCTACATCAACGAAATCATGGACGAGGCGAAGCTCAACGCCAATGCTCAGGCCAAGAAGATTGTCATTCAGACCATTCAGCGCGTAGCTACTGAGACGGCCGTCGAGAACTCCGTCAGCGTGTTCCACATTGACAACGACGATGTGAAGGGACGCGTCATCGGACGTGAAGGACGTAACATTCGTGCTCTGGAAGCTGCCTGCGGTGTGGAAATCGTTGTTGACGATACCCCCGAGGCCATCGTTATCTCTGCCTTCGACCCCATTCGCCGTGAGACTTGCCGTCTGGCACTCCATCAGCTCGTTGCCGACGGTCGTATCCATCCCGCACGCATCGAGGAAGTGGTAGCTAAGGTTAAGAAACAGCTGGAGAACGAGGTGATTGAAATAGGTAAGCGCACGGCTATCGACCTTGGTGTACACGGACTTCATCCTGAGCTTATCCGCATGATTGGTAAGATGAAGTACCGCTCTTCCTACGGCCAGAACCTGTTGCAGCATGCCCGCGAAACGGCCAACCTCTGCTCAGTCATGGCTGCTGAACTCGGTTTGAATCCCAAGAAAGCCAAGCGTGCCGGATTGCTCCACGACATCGGCAAGGTGCCCGATGAGGAGTCTGAACTGCCCCACGCCATCTATGGTGCCAAGCTGGCAGAGAAGTTCAAGGAGAAACCCGACATTTGCAATGCCATCGGCGCCCACCACGACGAGATGGAGATGCAGACGCTGCTCGCCCCCATCGTACAGGTTTGTGACGCCATCTCTGGTGCCCGTCCCGGCGCCCGTCGTGAGATTGTAGAGGCTTACATCAAGCGTCTGAACGACCTTGAGGCCATCGCAATGTCCTATCCTGGTGTCACGAAGACCTATGCCATCCAGGCAGGTCGTGAGCTGCGTGTCATCGTCGGTGCCGACAAGATGGACGATGCCGAGACCGAGGCACTCTCTGGCGAGATTGCCAACAAGATCCAGACGGAGATGACCTATCCTGGTCAGGTAAAGATTACCGTTATCCGCGAAACGCGCTCAGTGGCTTACGCGAAGTAAGTGATAAGTGATAAAAAAGAAAAGGCTGCTTCATCGCAGCCTTTTCTTTTTACTATTGTACGGGAATTTTGACCTTCGGTCGAGATTACTCACGTTCGGAAGTGAAACGCAGATTTTCACTTTTCTCACTTAATCGCAATCTTGTCGATTCGCTTCTGGTGGCGGCCACCCTCAAACTCGGTGGAGAAATATTCATCCATGATTTTGCGGGCCATATCCTCGTCGATGAAGCGACCGGGCATCACCAGCACGTTGGCATTGTTGTGCTGACGAATGAGGTGGGCAATCTCAGGAATCCAACAAAGTCCGGCGCGGATGCTCTGGTGCTTGTTGAGCGTCATGTTAATGCCCTCGCCTGAGCCGCAGATGGCAATGCCAGGGAATACCTCACCTTTCTCAATGCCCTCTGCCAGCGCATGGCCGAAGTCTGAGTAGTCGCACGAATCCTCGGTATAGGTACCGTAGTCCTTATACTCATAGCCCTTCTCGTCGAGGTACTTCTTTACGAACTGTTTTAAAGCAAAGCCAGCGTGGTCGCTGGCTATGCCTATGGTCTTCACCTCCATAATTGTCAATTACTAATTATCAATTGTCAATTATCCATTAAGCCAAGAGCTTCTTCACCTGCTCATAGACATTCTGTCCGGTGAAGCCGAGCTTCTCGTCGAGCACCTTGTAGGGAGCAGAGAAGCCGAAGCTCTCAAGACCCCAGACAGTACCGTCGGCACCTACCAGACCTTCGAGGTTAACGGGCAGACCAGCGGTCAAACCGAACTTCTTCTTGCCTGCGGGCAGCACGCTCTGCTGATACTCCTTCGACTGGCTGCGGAACAGTCCCTCGGAAGGAACGCTAACCACGCGCGTCTTAATGCCGTCTGCAGCCAGCAGCTTGGCACCAGCCTCGAGTGTAGAAACCTCTGAACCGGAGGCGAGCAGGATGACGTCGTAGTCAGCATCAGAGCCGGCAACGATGTAAGCACCCTTCGTAGCCTGTGTGTAATCGTTGCCCTCGGGCAGCATGTCGATGTTCTGACGAGAGAAGATGAGTGCGGTAGGCGTATCGACATTCTCCATAGCCATGCGCCAGCAAACGGTGGTCTCCTCGGCATCGGCAGGACGGACAACGAGCACGCTGTTCTTACCGTGGTGATTCTTCAGCTTCTCCATGAGACGAATCTGTGCCTCCTGCTCAACGGGCTCATGCGTAGGACCGTCCTCACCAACGCGGAAGGCGTCGTGCGTCCAGATGAACTTCACGGGCAGCTCCATGAGGGCAGCCATGCGGACGGCGGGCTTCATGTAGTCAGAGAATACGAAGAAGGTACCGCAGGCGGGGATGACACCACCATGCAGCGCCATACCGATGCAGCAGCAAGCCATCGTCAGCTCAGCCACACCAGCCTGGAAGAAGGCACCTGTGAAGTCGCCCTTCACAATGTCGTGGGTCTTCTTCAGGAAGCCGTCGGTCTTATCTGAATTGCTAAGGTCGGCAGAAGCGCAAATCATGTTGGGCACCTGCTCTGCCAGCACACTCAGTACGGTGGCACTTGCACCACGCGTAGCAGCACCAGCCTTCTGCTCTACCTTCGTCCAGTCGATGACGGGAGCTTTGCCGCTGAACCAATCCTCCAGCTGCTTGGCCTGCACGGGGTGACCCTTGGCCCACTCAGCCTTCTCGGCGTAGCGCTCAGCCACAATCTTCTTCAGTTCCTCGCGGCGCTTGGCGTACAGCTCCTGCACCTCGGGGAAGATAACAAACGGGTTCTCGGGGTCGGCACCCAGGTTCTTCATGGTCTGAACGAAGTTGTCGCCGCCGAGGGGAGCACCGTGCGTGGCGCAGTTGCTTTCGTAGCTGCTGCCGTCAGCCTTGCGGGCACCCTTACCCATGATGCAATGTCCAATGATGAGACTTGGACGTTCCTTCTCTGCCTGAGCCTTCTTGATGGCCTCGCGAATCTGGTCAACGTCGTTGCCGTCAATCTTCTGCACGAACCATCCCCAAGCCTCATACTTCTTGGCAGTATCCTCGCAGGTCACCACTTCAGTCTTTGTGGAAAGCTGGATGTCGTTAGCATCGTAGAACATAATGAGGTTGTCCAGTCCAAGGTTACCGGCAATACGTCCTGCACCCTGAGAAATCTCCTCCTGCACGCCACCGTCTGAGATGTAGGCGTAGATGGTCTGGTTCATGACGTTGCCCAGACGAGCCTTCAGGAACTTAGCAGCGATGGCAGCACCCACGGCGAAGGTGTGTCCCTGTCCGAGGGGGCCTGAGGTATTCTCAATGCCGCGCTCAATCTCGCGCTCGGGGTGACCGGGGGTCACGCTGCCCCACTGGCGCAGGTTCTTCAGGTCTTCCAGCTCGTACTTGCCAATGAGGCAGAGCTGGCTGTAGAGCATCGGAGCCATGTGGCCGGGATCGAGGAAGAAGCGGTCGCGACCCTCCCATGCGGGATTCTCGGGGTCGTAAACTAAAAACTCACTGTACAGGGTGTTAATGAAGTCAGCACCACCCATTGCACCGCCGGGGTGTCCCGACTTAGCTTTCTCCACCATAGCAGCAGCCAGGATTCGGATGTTGTCCGCTGCACGGTTCATTACTTTGTTGTCGTTCATAATAAAAAAACAATTTACAATTTAACCTATTTTACTATTTTACTATTTAACTATTTAACTATTTAATTACCTGATAATCTTCACCTCTCCGTCCGGACGCAGCCTGATAATGCTCGACGGCTGGTGCGGCTTATGCTCCTGCCGGCGACTCCAGCAAACGTAATCCACTCGTTCCAACAGTCGTGGGTCAATGTCGCTGTAGTTCTGCGCTGCCGGCTCTCCGCTGATGTTGGCACTCGTGCTTACCAGCGCTTTCTGGAAACGGTAGCACAGCTCCTTCGAGAACGGTTCCTGCGTAATGCGCAGGGCAATGCTCCCGTCCTCGGCAATGAGGTTGGGTGCCAGATTGACCGCTCCGTCCAGAATCAGCGTTGTCGGTTTATCGCAACAGTCAATAATCTGCCACGCCACATCGGGCACGTTCCTCACATAGCGCTGCAGCCGTGCATCGCTGTCCACCAGACAGATAAGTGCCTTGGAGTCCTCACGCTGCTTGATTTCATACACTCGTTTCACGGCCTCCGCATTCGTTGCATCACAGCCAATGCCCCATACCGTATCCGTCGGGTAGAGTATCACCCCACCCCGTCGCAAAACCTCTACAGCATTCTTTATATCCTGTTCGCGTGTCATGTTTTCACACTTTGTGGCTGCGAAGGTACGAAAAAATGAGGAAAAAACAAAATTAATAGCTATTTATTTTATTTTGTTCAGATTCTGGGCTCTGCAATTTCCTTTCCACGGCAGAAGCGGTGCACAATCTGACGGTCGTCACCCAGATAGACATAACGCTCCAGACGCTCCAGCAGCGAGTAGTCGGAATGGTTCAAGTCGCTGTCGTCAATGACGAGGGCATCAAACTCATAGCCAGGCTCGAAGCTACCCACCCGACCAAAGAAACTGCCTCCTGACTTCGTGGCCATCCAGAAGGCTTCTGCCAACGAGAGGAAGGCTGACGACTTGTCACGCTGATAGCGCAGCTTGCTCATCTGAACGGCATAGACCATCATGCGGAAGATGCTGAAGTCGTGACCGCCACTCACGTCGCTGCCCAGTCCGACAGGGATGCCCTCGGTGAGGAAGCGGCGAATGGGTGCGATACCCGATGCCAGGTTGATGTTCGATGTGGGACAGTGGGCCACCATCACCCCGCGCTGTTTCATCAGTTCCAGCTCTTCGCCGTCGGTCCATACGCAGTGAGCCATCACGGTAGGTGTCTGTCCGAAGAGTCCATAGCGGTCGTAGGCATCGCCGTAGTTGCGGCTCTCCGGTTCCAGCTCCTGCACCCAGGCTATCTCGTCCTTGTTCTCCGAAAGGTGCGACTGCACGGGCAACTGGTACTTGGCAGCCAGCTCACCACAGGCTCTGAGCATCTCCGACGTACACGACGGGATGAAGCGAGGGGTAATGATGGGTCTTACGAGGGTGGAGGGTTCTTCGCAGAGCGAAGCGGCAGAGCCAAGCGGAGCGTTGAGCGTTGAGTGGATGAGTTCCTCATAGCCCTGGACCATGTCGTCCACACTCTCCGAGAGGCCTTCGGGGCAGTTGCGGTTCATGCCCACCTTGCCTACCAGCGCTCCCATGCCGGCCTCCTGGAAGAGATTCATCAAGAGGCGGGTGCTCTCGGTATGGATGGTGGCAAAGACGCTGCTCCGCATGGTGCCGAATCGCCACAGGTCGTGGATGAATCGGCGGTACATCGGCTCGGCATAGGCCGTGTCGGCATATTTCATCTCCTCGGGGAAGGTGTAGTTCTGGAGCCACGGCAGCAGTTCCAGGTCCATGGCGATGCCCTGGTTGCGATACTGCGGGGCATGCACATGCAAATCGTTCATGGCAGGAATCAGCAGACGGTTGCCGAAGTCCGTGACCTCCGCATCCTCACCGTCCAGCGAAGCCAAATCAGCCGCCACTCCAGTCACACAGCCGTCGGCATCGACTGCCAGATAACCGTTTTCAAGTACTTCAAAATGGTTTTTCTCCTTCGTATAGAGGATATGAGCTTTATAAATCTTTTTCATATTAGTTATTGTAACATTCCGATGCAAAAGTACGAATTTTTTTTGATACGAACAAGGATTAAGAGGGTTTATTAGGGGGATATAAAAAAAAGTTTCAAAAAAATTTGGCAGTGTGAAATAAAAGCATTACCTTTGCACCGCATTTGAGAGAAGATGCTACGGTAACATACCGGGTAAGGAAGTTTGGGTGAGTGGCTGAAACCAGCAGTTTGCTAAACTGCCGTACGGGTTACCGTACCGGGGGTTCGAATCCCCCAGCTTCCGCTTGACTACAAAAAACGGTCGGTTGACCTTACGGTCTTCCTCCCTCGCGACTCGACAATTCAAACAAGTTTGATTGTTCTCGCTGCTCGGTCGGTTCATCTAACGGTTAGGATACAAGATTCTCAATCTTGGCATAAGGGTTCGATTCCCTTACCGACTACCACAAAGCCCTGCAAATCAATGATTTGCGGGGCTTATTGTTTAATTATTTTCCAGAAACACCTGACCCTACCCCTGCCACTTCCCTACATGGGAGGGGAGTACCTACGGAGTCCCCGTTTCAACAAAGAATACGGCCTTGCAACGATGTGCAAAGCCGTATTTTCATGCTGTCAGGGCAACAAAGATTGTGCCGGACGTAGTTTGCGCTTAGAGGTTCAGCGACTTCTTGATGGCCTCAATTTTCTCGTCAGCAGCCTTCAGGCAGCGCTCATAGTCGGCAGCACCCTTGAAGCTCGGGTCTTTCACCTCCAGATAGAACTTGATCTTGGGCTCGGTGCCTGAAGGACGAACGCTGACCTTCGTGCCGTCGGTGCAGAACCACTGCAGCACGTTCGACGTGGCGGGCATGTCAATCTTCTCGACGGTGCCATCAGCCTTCTTGGCCTCGAGGCTCTGGAAGTCCTTGGCCAGACAGATGGTAGAGCCGCCCAGGTCCTTCGGCGGGTTGGCACGGAAGTCGGTCATCATCTGCTTGATCTCGTCGGCACCGGTCTTGCCGGGACGAACCACGTTGATGGTGAACTCGCGTGAGAAGCCGTACTCCTTGTAGATGTTCATGAGCAGGTCGTAGAGCGTCATGCCGTTGTCGCGTGCCCATGCGGCAATCTCGCAAATCAGACAGATAGATGCGGGGGAGTCCTTATCCCTAACCTTGTCGAACGGCAGGAATCCGAAGCTTTCCTCACCACCGCCAATATACTTCTTCTTGCCCTCGTTGACGCGAATCTCGTTGGCAATCCACTTGAAGCCGGTGTAGCAGTCGTTGTACTCCACGCCGTTCTTGCGGGCAATCTCGGCAATCACCTCAGTCGTAACAATGGTCTTGACGAGGAACTCATTGCCCTTGAGCTGACCGAGTTTCTTCTTGTTGGCAATGATGTACCAGCAGAACATCATGCAGGTCTGGTTACCGTTGAGTATCTCCCACTCACCCTTCGAGTTGCGGCAGACAATGGCCAGACGGTCAGCGTCGGGGTCAGAGGCAATCACTAGGTCGGCATTGAGCTTCGTACCGAGCTTCATGCCCAGCGTCATAGCCTCGGCATTCTCGGGATTGGGGCTGACAACCGTTGGGAAGTTGCCGTCAATAACCATCTGCTCGGGCACTACGTGGATGTTCTGGAATCCCCATGAGCGCAGGGCCATCGGGATGATGACGCGGCCTGTGCCGTGCATGGGTGAATAGACGATGTTGAGGTCTTTCTGGCGCAGGATGACTTCCTGATCCACCATGGCCTCCTTCACAGCCTGGATGTAGTCCCAGTCCATCTCGCCTCCGATGGGGATGATGAGGTCTTTGTTGCCCTCAAACTTCACGTCGCCAATCTTCACCTTGTTCACTTCGTCGATGATGCCGATGTCGTGCGGAGCCAACACCTGAGCACCGTCGTCCCAGTAAGCCTTGTAGCCGTTGTACTCACGGGGGTTGTGGCTGGCGGTGACGTTGACACCTGCCTGACAGCCCAGATGACGGATGGCAAACGAGATTTCGGGCGTCGGACGGAGGCTCTCAAAGAGATACACCTTGATGCCGTTGGCCGAGAAGATGTCGGCTACCGACTCGGCGAACATGCGACCGTTGTTGCGGCAGTCGTGACCTACCACCACCGAGCACTGCTTGCCGGGGAACGCCTTGAGAATGTAGTTGGCGAAGCCCTGTGTGGCCATGCCTACAATGTACTTGTTCATGCGGTTGGTTCCTGCGCCCATGATGCCGCGCAGTCCGCCCGTACCAAACTCCAGGTCACGATAGAAAGCATCGATAAGGTCGGTCTTGTCAGGGTTGTCCAACATGGCCTGTACTTCTTTGCGTGTCTCCTCGTCAAAGGCCGGAGCGAGCCATTCCTTTGCCCGTGCCTCGCACTGAGCAATGAGTTGAGCGTTATTTTCCATAATTTTACTTTAAGTTATTTAAGTTATTGAGTTTTTAAGTTATTGAGTTTTTAAGTTATTGAGTTTTTAAGTTATTGAGTTTTTAAGTTATTGAGTTTTTAAGATATTGAGTTTTTAAGTTATTGAGTTTCTAAGTTATTGAGTTTCTAAGTTTGAGAGTTATTCTCTGACCTACAAAATTAGTAAAAAAGAGCCAATATTGACCCTTTCACTCCTTAACTTTTTAACTTTTTAACGTTTTCAGTTTTTCAGAAGGCGGTCAATCTCCTCAAACTGACGGCCCATATTCAGGTTGAGATAAATGGTATAGAGCGCCGGTGCCCACTTGTGCTGCTGCTGCGGAGCCAGCTTGCGGTAGTGCTCCATGTAGGGACGTGCCAGCTGGTAGTAGGTCTTGCGCTTGGCGTTGAGGGTGGCACGCGGAGTGTCCTGGCTCAGCGTCTGAATGAGGTTGAGGATGGCCGTTCCGGCATTGAAGTAAGGCTCGGCCAGCGTGTTGTTGATGCCGATGAGCTGACGGCTCACCTCCAGGCTTTCCTCGTTGCGCCCCATGTTGAGCAGCACGGTTGACTTGCCGAAGAGGAAGATCTCGCTGTGGGGATTGACCGTCAGGGCGCTGTCGGTCAGCTGGAGTGCCTCGTCGTACTGTCCACGGGCGTTGTAGAAATCGAGCAGGCGGGGATAGAAATAAGCATGCTCCGGAAAGCGGTGGAAACCGTCGCTGAGCGTGTTGCGGTAGCCGTTGTCATCGTGCAGCTGGTTGTAGGCCTCGGCCATGTATTGCAGCGTGAACGACAGCTTGGCGGTATCCTGCAGGGCACAGTCGGCATACTTGAGCGTGTGCTCGGGCAGGCTCTCGCGGAATCCGGTGTAGGTGGCCCAGTAGGCAGCTTCCTTCATCAGCGTGTCGCGTTCGCTGTAGTGGTAGTCGGTGAACAAGGGCTGGCGGGCGCAGTCCAAGTAACAGTCGAAGAACGGGAATGCCTCGTCCGGGCGGTTGTGCGACAGGAAGAACCGTCCTCCCAAGTACAGGTTACGGCGTATCTCGTGGAGGGCCTCAGCATGTTTCTGGCGGTACTCCGGACGGACGCTTCCTTTCTGGTCAGGGCGGGCGTCAAGGGAGTCCAGCCGCTGGCAGATGAAGAACATGCGCCGTGTGAGGTTGAAGAGTGCGGTAGTGTCGTATTTCTGCCCCAGGTACAGCTTCTCGTTGCCCATGTCGTACTGTCGCTGTACGGCCTGATAGAGCAGCGCATGAATCTTGGGATTCATCCTATTCGCAGAGTCTTTCTCCAGCAGGGCGGTTAGCATCTGCTCGGCCTTGTCGAGGTTCTTGCCGCTCTTAATGTAAGAACGTGCCTGAGCCATCTCCTTCTTCTGCGCCTCGGCAGTAGTGAATGAAAACAGGAAGATGGCAAGCGACAAAGCCGTCAGCCACCATCTTCCCTTATACCTTATATTATTATACGACATCAATCGCCCGTCAAACGAAATTACTCAACTCTTTTGAAAGTAATCTTTTCATCAACCGACTGCAGGACCATCTCGTCTGCCTCCAGGCTGACAATGGTCATCTCCTCCCTGCCGAATGCTGATACCAGCGAGTCTTTCTGAGTGTTCAGAAGTTCCGTCATCGCGTTGATCATAGCCTTCTTCGTATCAGGGTCCTGCTCAAAGAGAGCAGCAGCCTCTTCCGTCGGCTCCCAGTTCTTCATTTCCACCTCGCTCGAATCCTTGTCGAGGTTCAGCGTCAGCTTGTTACCATGTTGAACGTACGTACCGCCCATGGCGAGCTGGAACTCCATCTTACCCATGTCCTTGTCGTTACCTTCAAACGAGATAACCATGGCTGCATCGTTCGGTTTGACGAAAGCGAGAACAAGTGTCGCCTGCATTTCGTCGTCGTCATTACTCAGTAGGGTGGCCCATGAACCCTCCAGCGTTTGCGCCTGTGCGCCCCATGTCAGCAGCGTCATCAGGCAAAGGAAAAACATTTTTTTCATACCACAATTATAATTTTTTTAATCATTCAATCTGCAAAGTTACACCTTTTTTATGAAACCACCAAACATGAAGCGTTTTTTCTTTTTGCAAGGATATTTTCGGTTC
>JAILHP010000200.1 GCA_024695705.1 Prevotella sp.
TTTTTCCCCACTTTTTTTGTTTATATCGTTTTTATTCGTATCTTTGCAGCATAAATAGATAGGAATGAGATATACGTTGCTTTTTGGGATGGTGTCAGCCCTTTTGTTGTTTTCATGCGGAAACAGCAACAGTCGTTATGAGCAGATACATGAGCGCAACGATAACGTGTCATCGAAGAGTCAAGGAGACAGCGATGCTAAGCTATTGGTTAACAATCTGTTGGACGAAGATGACAGTTAAATGTGACGCAAAGTTTGGAATTATTCTGGAATTACTTTATTTTTGTTGGCAAATTATGAAGCCATGAGTACAATGTATATTTGGCAAGAGGCATGACGACACTGAACTTACCTGCATACGACGTGAAACTGCGTGGAACGCGCGAGAAGCCGGAAATATTCGACTTCCTGCGCAAGCGGTTTGTGGCGCTGACGCCTGAGGAATGGGTTCGCCAGCACTTCACGCACTGGCTGGTGGAGCACAAGGGCTATCCGCAGGCGCTGTTGGGCAACGAGATTGAGCTGCGCGTGGGCGAGAAACGGCTGCGCTGCGACTCTATATTATATAATAAGGAGCTGGAGCCAAGGATGATTCTGGAGTACAAAGCGCCCTCCGTAGCCGTTACCCAGAAGGTATTTAACCAAATATCCACGTACAACCTGTTGTTGCACGTGGATTATCTGATAGTCAGCAACGGCCTGCAGCACTTCTGCTGCCGCATGGACTACGAGCGTCGTCAGTACGAATTCCTGCCGGAAATACCTGATTACCAAGTAATAAGCGACAAGAAACTTATTTGACTTCCTCGATGATTTTGCCGCCTTCCTCAATGGCTTGCATGTTCAGCGGAATGAGGCTGTGATGGCGCTCAGGAAGCGTCTTCTTCAGGGCTTTCTCCACACCGTTGGTGCTTACTACGGGAGACACCTTCAGCAGTCCGCCCAGCACAATCATGTTGAACACCTTGCTGTTCTTCAGCTCTGCAGCCTTGTCCATTGCGTCAATGCGATAGACGGTGATGTCTTTTCGCGTCGGCGGATTGATGATGCCGAAGCCGTCATAGATGAGGATGCCGCCAGGCTTGATTTTCGGCTCAAACTTCTCGAGCGAGGGCTGGTTGAGCACAATGGCAATGTCGTACTTGCTCAGGATGGGCGACGAGATGCGCTCATCGCTCACAATCACCGTCACGTTGGCCGTTCCGCCTCGCTGCTCAGGACCGTATGCAGGCATCCAAGTCACTTCCTTGTCTTCCATCAGTCCTGAATAGGCCAGTATCTTACCCATTGAGAGCACACCCTGACCTCCGAAACCACTAATAATTATTTCTTTCTTCATAACTTCTTACATCTTACTTCATACATCTTACTTCTCGCCCGTAGTGTCCTTGAGGTCTCCTTTGGGATAGAAGGGGAACATGTTCTCCTTCATCCACTCGTTAGCCTTGGCGGGTGAGAGTTTCCAACCGCTGTTACACGTAGAGACGAACTCAACAAGACTGGAGCCCTTGCCGTCCATAGAGGCCTGGAACGCCTTTTTCAGTGCCTTCTTGGCCTTGAGGATGCTTCCTACCGACTCCACCGACTGGCGGGTCACGTAGCACGTTCCTTCGAGCTGGGCAGCGATGTCGGCCATCTTCAGGGGGAAGCCATGCAGCTTGGGATCGCGGCCGTAGGGGCACGTAGCCGTCTTCTGGCCGATGAGCGTGGTGGGCGCCATCTGTCCGCCCGTCATGCCGTAGATGGCATTGTTGACGAAGATGATGACAATATTCTCCCCTCGGTTCAGGGCGTGAATGGTCTCACAGGTTCCGATACAGGCCAGGTCGCCGTCGCCCTGATAGGTGAAGACGAGTCGGTCGGGCCACATGCGCTTGATGCCTGTAGCCAGTGCGGGAGCACGTCCGTGGGCAGCTTCCTGCCAGTCAATATCAATGTAGTTATAGGCAAACACGGCACAGCCTACAGGGCTCACGCCAACGGCCTTCTCTTCCAGTCCCATCTCCTCGATAACTTCAGCGATGAGCTTGTGCACCACACCATGCGAGCAGCCTGGGCAGTAGTGCATGTTATTGTCGTTCAGGAGCGTCGGTTTCTTATAAACCAAGTTCTCTGGAGCTATTATCTTGTTCTCTTCCATAGTCTTTTAATTAGTAATTGGAAATTTGTTATTAGGACTCGAGCTTTGCTCGCTTGCCTAAGCAAGAATTATGATTACACTTACGCGTCAATGAGTTTTGAGCGGAGAGCGCTTACTATCTCTTCTGGATCGGGCACGATGCCGCCAAGACGGCCGAAGTGCTCCACAGGAATGACACCGTTGACGGCCAGGCGTACGTCCTGAACCATCTGGCCGGCATTGATCTCTGCCACCAGGATGCCCTTCTTCGTCTTTGCCAGTGCGGCAATCTCCTTCGTGGGGAACGGCCATACCGTAATGGGACGGAACAGACCTACCTTGATGCCCTCCTGACGAGCCAGCTCCACCGACTTCTCGGCGATGCGGGCTGCAGAGCCGAAGGCCACGATGACGTAGTCGGCATCGTCGCACTGCTGCATCTCGTAGCGTACCTCCTTCTCGCGAATCTCAGCATATTTCGCCTGCAGGTGCAGGTTACGCTGCTCCATAATCTCAGGCTTCAGCTCGAGCGACGTGATGACGTTACGCTCACGGTCCTTCGTCTTACCTGTCGAAGCCCAGGGACACTGCTTGATGACCTCTTCATCCGTCCTGCGGGGCTTGAAGGGCGGCAGCACCACCTTCTCCATCATCTGGCCGATAACGCCGTCACTCAGTATCATGGCGGGGTTACGGTACTTGAAGGCCAGCTCAAAGGCAAGGTCCACAAAGTCAGCCATTTCCTGCACGGAAGCGGGAGCCAGCACAATGACGTTATAGTCACCGTTACCACCACCACGCGTAGCCTGGAAATAGTCACCCTGCGAGGGCTGGATGGTACCCAGTCCAGGGCCTCCGCGCTGCACGTTCACAATGAGTGCAGGCAGCTCAGCACCAGCCAGATAGGTGATACCCTCCTGCATCAGTGCCACACCAGGACTCGACGATGACGTCATAGCCCGCTTGCCGGCACCTGCAGCGCCATAGAGCATATACACCGACGCCACCTCACTCTCAGCCTGTACCACCACCATACCAGTGGTTTCCCAGGGTTTCAGCTCGGCCAGCGTCTCAATTACTTCACTCTGCGGAGTAATGGGATAGCCGAAGTATCCGTCAACGCCGCAACGAATGGCAGCACGGGCAATCGCCTCGTTGCCTTTCATCAATACAACTTCTCTTTCTTCTGCCATAGCTATTCCTCCACACGTTTACGATAAACCGTTATACATCCGTCAGGACAAACGATGCCGCACGATGAGCAGCCCACGCAAGCCTCCTGACGCACAGCCTCCACGTAGGGGTAGCCATGTACGTTGACCTTGCCCGCCAGTTCAATGACGTTCTGGGGGCAGGCCGCTACGCACAGCACGCAACCCTTGCATCGGGCCGTGTCAATCACGATAGCGCCTTTCATTTTTGCCATATTCTTTTATTTAAGGATTAGTATTATTGTTGTGTAATGGTACAAAAGTACAAAAAATATTTGATACGTGATACATTTTCTACGTTAAAGTTTTTTACTTAACGCAAGAAATGTAAGAAAAATGCAAAAATATGCCCCAAAACAAGAAAAAAACACCCCCAAAAACGTTTTTTGGGGATGTTTTCTCAGGGGTTATACATGTCCTTGCAATAAAAACTCAGGATGTCGTCGAGCATCCGCTTGGCCTCCACGGCAGGACTCTCTGGGTCCAGTTCAATGGCCTTGATGTAACAGTTGATGGCTTCGTGCCACAGGCTCTGTTTCCTGTAGGCGTTGCCTTTCTGGTACCACTCCTCAGCCGTCATCATCTTTCCTTTTTGCCTGCGGCCAGCGTATTGATCATCAGCGAGCAGATGGTCATGGGCCCTACTCCACCAGGCACAGGCGTGATGAAGGAGCACTTGGGAGCCACCTCGTCAAACTTCACGTCGCCGTTCAGGCGGAAGCCGCTCTTCTTCGTGGCATCAGGCACACGGGTGGTGCCCACGTCGATGACCACAGCGCCTTCCTTCACCATATCGGCTGTCACGAAGTTGGGCTGTCCGATGGCGGCAATGATGATGTCGGCCTCACGGCATTCCTGCTTCAGCGTCTTCGAACGTGAGTGGCAGACGGTCACCGTAGCGTCGCCGTGCTGCTTCTGCATCATCAGCTGGGCCATGGGTTTGCCCACAATGTTGGAACGTCCCAGAATGACGCACTTCTTGCCCGAAGTCTCTATGCCATAGCGTTTCAGCAGCGTCAGGATGCCCAGCGGCGTAGCTGAAATGAAGCAGGGCAGGCCGATGGCCATGCGTCCCACGTTGATGGGGTGGAAGCCGTCCACATCCTTGCGGTAGTCGATGGCCTCAATGATTTTCTGTTCGTCAATGTGCTTCGGCAGGGGCAGCTGCACAATGAATCCGTCCACGTCGTCGTCGTTGTTCAGCCGAGCCACGCACTGCAGCAGCTCCTCCTCCGTCACATCGTCCTCGTAGCGGATGAGTGTCGATTTGAAGCCACACTGTTCGCAGGCCAGCACCTTGTTCTTCACATAGGTCTCTGAACCTCCGTCGTGACCCACCAGCACAGCCGCCAGATGGGGTCTCTTGCCGCCAGCGGCTAAAATTGCCTTCACCTCGTCGGCTATCTCGGCCTTGATGGCCGTAGCCGTTGCCTTTCCGTCAATAAGCTTCATCTGCGACCTCCTTTCATATTCTTCATGGCGGCAGCCATCTGACGCATTTTCGACTGGTCGGCACCAGCCACCATCCGCATCATCTTACGCGTCTGGTCAAACTGCTTCATCAGGCGGTTCACCTCCTCAATCTTCGTTCCTGAGCCCTTGGCAATGCGCAGCTTACGGCTCTGGTTAATGATGTCAGGATTCTCGCGCTCCTTGGGCGTCATCGAGTTGATGATGGCCTCGATGCCCTTGAAGGCATTATCGTCAATGTCAACGTCCTTCAGCGCCTTGCCCATTCCAGGAATCATGCCCGCCAGGTCCTTGATGTTACCCATCTTCTTGATCTGCTGGATCTGACCCATGAAGTCGTTGAAGTCAAACTTGTTCTTGCGGATTTTCTTCTCCAGGCGCTTTGCCTCTTCCTCGTCGAACTGCTGCTGGGCGCGCTCCACCAGGCTCACAATGTCGCCCATGCCGAGGATGCGGTCGGCCATACGCTCTGGGTGGAACACGTCGATGGCTTCCATCTTCTCGCCCGTACCCACGAACTTGATGGGCTTGGTGACTACAGTACGGATACTGAGGGCTGCACCACCACGCGTGTCACCGTCGAGCTTCGTCAGCACCACGCCGTCGAAGTCCAGGCGGTCGTTAAACTCCTTGGCGGTGTTCACAGCGTCCTGACCCGTCATTGAATCCACCACGAAGAGCGTCTCGTCAGGCTGTACGGCCTTCTTCAGCGTCTCTATCTCCTGCATCATCTCCTCATCGACAGCCAGTCGGCCGGCGGTATCGATGATGACCACGGTGTAGCTTTCCTGCTTGGCCTTGCGGATGGCGTTCTGAGCTATCTCCACCACGTTCTTGTTGCCCTCTTCGGTATAGACGTCGCAACCTACGCTCTCGCCCACCACCTTCAGCTGCTCAATGGCAGCCGGACGATAGACGTCACAGGCCACCAGCAGCGGCTTCTTGTGCTGCTTGGTCTTCAGCATGTTGGCCAGCTTACCGCTGAACGTCGTCTTACCTGAGCCCTGCAAACCTGACATCAGGATGATGGCAGGACGGCTCTCCAGCGTCAGTTCAACGGCCTTGCCGCCCATCAGCTCCGTCAGCTCGTCGTGAACAATCTTCACCATCAGCTGGCTGGGCTTGATGGCCGTCAGCACGTTCATGCCCATGGCCTTCTGCTTCACAGTGTCCGTAAACTGCTTGGCTACCTTGTAGTTAACGTCGGCATCCAGCAGGGCACGGCGCACGTCCTTCAACGTTTCCGCAACGTTAATCTCAGTGATTTTTCCTTCACCTTTCAGTATCTTGAACGACCGTTCAAGTCTCTCTGATAAATTCTCAAACAT
>JAILHP010000009.1 GCA_024695705.1 Prevotella sp.
TCAGCCTTCGGAGTCTTCAGCATGTTCTCGTCGAAGTCGACAAGCTCGATGAAAGCCTTCTCAGCAGCATCGCCCTGGCGGAAGCCAAGCTTGATGATGCGAGTATAGCCACCGGGACGGTCACCGACCTTCTGTGCCACAGGGCCGAAAAGCTCCTTCAGGGCTTCCTTGTTCTGCAGATAGCTGAACACCACGCGGCGTGAATTGGTGCTGTCGTCCTTCGAACGTGTAATCAGCGGCTCGACATATTTCTTGAGTGCCTTTGCCTTGGCGAGGGTCGTAGTGATTCTTTTGTGCATGATCAGCGAAATGGCCATGTTGGCAAGCATGGCACGGCGGTGGTCAGCAGTACGGCCCAGATGATTGAATTTTTTTCCGTGTCTCATTTTTTTGTTCTTTCTTTAAGCGGACAATTTTCAATGTTCAATATTCAATGTTCAATGAACAATCACTCCTTGTCCAGTTTATACTTTGAAATGTCGGTTCCAAACGACAGATTCAGACTCTCGAGCAAATCATCAAGCTCAGTGAGCGATTTCTTACCAAAGTTGCGGAACTTGAGAAGGTCGGTCTTGTTGTACTGCACAAGGTCACCCAGCGTCTCGACATCGGCAGCCTTCAGACAATTCAGCGCACGAACGGAGAGGTTCATGTCGACCAATTTTGTCTTCAGCAACTGACGCATGTGCAGGATTTCCTCGTCGAACTCCTGATTGCCATCAACCTCAGTATTCTCCAGCGTAATCTTCTCGTCGGAGAAGAGCATGAAGTGATAGATGAGGATCTTGGCGGCCTCCTTCAGGGCATCCTTCGGGTGGATGGAACCGTCCGTAGTCACCTCCAGCACAAGCTTGTCGTAGTCGGTCTTCTGCTCGACACGATAAGGCTCGACACTGTACTTGACGTTACGGATGGGGGTGTAGATTGAGTCAATAGCTATCACATTGACATCGGTGCAGAACTCGCGATTCTCATCAGCGGGAACATAGCCTCGGCCCTTGTTGATAGTGAGGTCAATCTGCATCGAAGCTTTGGAATCTAAATGACAAATCACCAAATCGGGATTTAACACTTCAAATCCAGTCAGATACTTGCCTATATCACCGGCTTTAAACTCGGTAGAATTCTCGATGGTGATGGAGACTTTCTCGTTCTCGAATTCTTCCACTACTTGCTTGAGCCTCACTTGCTTGAGGTTCAAGATAATGTTGGTGACGTCTTCCTTTACACCAGGTACTGATGAGAACTCATGCTCAACGCCACTGATACGGATGGTGTTGATGGCATAGCCCTCGAGCGATGAAAGAAGAATGCGGCGCAGGGCGTTACCGATGGTTACACCGAAGCCGGGCTCCAGGGGACGAAACTCGAAGATGCCGAATCTGTCCGAAGCCTCCAACATTACGACTTTATCAGGTTTTTGAAATGCTAATATCGCCATTAATTTAAATGATTTTAGTTCTTAGAGTACAACTCAACGATTAACTGCTCCTTAATGTTCTCAGGGATGTCGGCACGCTCGGGCTTGTGCAGGAACTTACCGCTCTTGGTCTGGTCATCCCATTCGATCCAAGGATACTTGCTGTGGTTGAAACCTGCAAGGGCTGCCTCAATGACCTCGAGAGACTTTGACTTCTCACGAACTGCGACTACCATGCCGGGCTTAACAGCAAAAGAGGGAATATTGACTACCTGACCGTCAACAGTAATGTGCTTGTGACCCACGAGCTGACGAGCAGCGGCACGTGTGGGAGCTATACCCATACGGAACACTACATTGTCAAGGCGACTCTCCAGGTTCTGAAGCAGTACCTCACCGGTGATGCCATCGGCCTTGGCTGCCTTCTCAAACATATTACGGAACTGGCGCTCAAGCACTCCATAGGTGTACTTGGCTTTCTGCTTCTCTGCCAACATGACAGCATACTCCGACTGCTTGCGGCGACGGTTGTTGCCATGCTGTCCCGGGGGGAAGTTCCTGCGGGACAAAACTTTGTCTGCGCCGAAAATGGGTTCTCCAAAACGACGAGCAATCTTTGATTTCGGTCCAATATATCTTGCCATAATCTAAATGAATGAAAGATGTAAATGTAAAATGAATGTTCATTTCATCATCTTAACATCTTAATTTTTAATGTTTAATCTTTTATCTTTAATCTTCATTATACGCGACGGCGCTTCGGAGGACGGCAGCCGTTGTGGGGCAGCGGCGTAACGTCAACAATCTCCATAACCTCAATACCGGCTCCATGCACGGCACGGATGGCGGACTCACGTCCGTTGCCGGGACCTTTCACGTATGCCTTTACCTTACGCAGACCGAGGTCGAAAGCTACCTTTGCACAATCCTCTGCTGCCATCTGGGCTGCATAGGGTGTGTTCTTCTTTGAACCGCGGAAACCCATCTTACCGGCTGATGACCAGGAAATGATCTGACCCTCGTCGTTAGCCAGCGCTACAATGATATTATTAAATGAACTGTGAACATGAAGCTGACCCATTGCGGTGATCTTCACGTTACGCTTCTTGGAAGTGACTGTTTTCTTTGCCATAATTCTTAAACCTTTAATGTCTAATCTTTAATGTTTAATGTTTAATAGAATTACTTCGTAGCCTTCTTCTTGTTAGCAACAGTCTTCTTCTTACCTTTACGGGTACGAGCGTTGTTCTTGGTGCTCTGACCACGTACGGGAAGACCGTTACGATGACGGACGCCACGGTAGCAACCAATATCCATCAGTCGCTTGATGTTCAACTGGATCTCACTGCGGAGATCACCTTCTACTTTGAATTCAGCGCCGATAATTTCACGGATCTTAGCTGCCTGATCGTCACTCCACTCGTTGACCTTCAGGTCGCGGCTCACGCCGGCCTTGTCCAAAATCTTTGCTGAACTACTTCGACCTATACCGTAGATATAGGTCAATGCGATTTCGCCACGCTTCTCCTGGGGCAAATCTACTCCAACAATTCTTATTGCCATGTGAAAAACTAAATAATTAAAATTGATAAAATTTCGAAATTTGCTAAAAAAGCATGCAAAGGTAAGAAAAATTTCTGAGATTCCCCTACCTTTTTATGCTTATTTAACTTTAGCCCTGACGCATTTTATACTTAGGGTTCTTCTTGTTGATGACGAACAGACGTCCCTTGCGACGTACAATCTTGCAGTCGGGGGTACGTTTCTTCAATGATGCTCTTGTCTTCATAATGCTGCTCTGTATATTTTGTCGATTTATTTGTATCTGAACACGATGCGGCCTTTTGTCAAGTCGTAGGGACTCATCTCGACCTTCACCTTGTCGCCCGGAAGTATCTTGATGTAGTGCATACGCATCTTACCAGAGATGTGTGCAATGATCTGTACTCCGTTCTCAAGCTCTACGCGGAACATCGCATTTGACAGCGACTCCACGATGGTTCCGTCTTGTTCTATAGCGGACTGTTTTGCCATACTTAATATAAATTTCCTTCTATTTGTAATACTTCGTCAAACGATGATAAAATCTCGGCCTGTCCACGGCGTACTGCCACGGTATGCTCAAAATGGGCGGCGGGCTTGCCATCGCAGGTGCGGACGGTCCAGCGGTCGGCGTCGAGGTAAATGAGACGCTCTCCCTGTGTGACCATGGGCTCGATGGCGATGCACATGCCTGCCTTGAGCAGGATGCCGTTGCCCCGGCGTCCGTAGTTGGGTACCTGCGGGTCTTCATGCATCTCGTGACCGATGCCGTGGCCGGTCAGCTCACGGACAATGCCGTAGTGCTGTGCCTCGCAATGCTGCTGGACGGCATGGCTGATGTCACCGAGATGGTGTCCAGCCACTGCTTGCTCAATGCCTTTGTAAAGGGCTTCCCGGGTGGTCCGGAGGAGCTGCTTCACATCGTCGGCCACCTCACCCACGCAGAACGTGTAACAGGAGTCGCCGCAGAAGCCATTGAGACGGGTGCCGCAGTCTATGGAGATGATGTCGCCCTCCTGGAGAACGGTATCGCTGCGGGGCACCCCGTGCACCACGACGTCATTGACTGACGTACAGATGCTGGCTGGAAACGGCCCTCCATATGGATTGGGAAAGCCCTTGAAAGTGGGGACAGCGCCGTGGTCACGAATGAACTCATCGGCTATCTTATCCAACTGGAGGGTCGTTACGCCGGGTTTAATATGTCGGGCCAATTCGCCAAGGGTCTGTCCAACGAGCCTGTTGGCCTGGCGCATCAGCTCTATTTCATCTTCAGTCTTCAGAAATACCTTCATCGAAGAATATTAGTAGGCCTGCATGCCACGGCCATGGATGCGGCCTGAGCTGAGCAGACCGTCGTAATGGCGCATCAGCAGGTGACTCTCTATCTGTGCCAGTGTGTCGAGCACTACACCTACAAGAATCAGCAGGGATGTTCCTCCAAAGAACTGAGAGAACGCGTCTTGCACATTCAGAAATCCTGCAAAGGCGGGCATGATGGCAATGAAAGCGATGAACAGTGAGCCGGGCAGCGTGATGCGTGACATCACGGTGTCAATGTACTCTGCGGTCTCCTTACCGGGCTTGATGCCGGGGATGAAACCGTTGTTGCGCTTCATGTCCTCAGCCATCTGTGTGGGATTGAGGGTGATGGCGGTATAGAAATAGGTAAAGGCAATGATGAGGATTGCGAATACCACATTATACACCCAGCTGTGGTGGTCCATGAGGTTACGGACGAACCAGCTGGAGTTCTGCGGGTCACCATACTGAATGAGTGCCAGGGGGATGAACATGATTGCCTGGGCAAAGATGATAGGCATCACATTGGCAGCAAACAGCTTCAGGGGGATGTACTGACGTGCACCGCCGTACTGCTGGTTGCCTACAAGGCGCTTTGCATACTGTACGGGCACCTTGCGGACACCCTGTACCAAAAGGATGGATGCACAAACTACTGCGTAGAGAATCAGGATCTCAACAAGGAACATCACGAGACCACCACCGGTGATAGCGGTAAAGCGCGAGCCGACCTCCTGGATGAATGCCTGGGGCAGGCGGGCGATGATACCGATCATAATGATGATGGAGATACCGTTGCCGATTCCCTTATCGGTAATGCGCTCACCCAGCCAGAGGATGAACATACTGCCTGCTGCGAGGATGATGGTGGCGGGAACCATGAACACCGACCAGTCGATACCCACAAGGGCCTCGCTGGCCTGTGCACGAAGGTTCATCAGGTAACCCGGTGCCTGGAACAGCAGAATGGCTACTGTCAGGTAACGGGTGTACATGCTGATCTTCTTACGACCACTCTCACCTTCACGCTGCATCTTCTGGAAGTAAGGCACAGCGACAGCGAGCAGCTGCATTACGATAGAAGCAGAGATGTAAGGCATGATTCCAAGCGCAAAGATGGAGGCGTTGGAGAATGCACCACCTGAGAACATGTCGAGGAGCGACATCAGACCGCCCTGGGTCTGCTGCTGCAGCAAGTCGAGCTTGGCAGGGTTGATACCGGGAAGTACCACGAATGAACCGAAACGGTAGATTGCTACAAACAGCAACGTGATAAGGATGCGCATGCGCAGGTCCTCAATCTTCCAAATGTTCTTCAGTGTCTCTATTAACTTCTTCATTGTTCTCTTAGATTATTGTTGCGTTACCACCAACTGCCTTGATAGCTTCTTCAGCAGTCTTTGAGAATGCATTTGCTTCAACATCAACCTTTGCCTTCAGCTCACCGTTGCCAAGAATCTTGACAAGCTCCTTGCCGTTGGTCAGTCCGGCTGCCACGAGCTCGGCTACGCCGATCTTCGTGTAACCCTTTTCCTCAGCAAGCTTCTGAAGGGTGGAGAGGTTCACAGCGAAATACTCCTTGTGGTTGATGTTCTTGAATCCTGACTTAGGAACGCGGCGCTGCAGAGGCATCTGACCGCCTTCAAAACCAACCTTCTTCTTGTAACCAGAACGTGCCTTGGCACCCTTGTGACCACGGGTAGAGGTTCCGCCGAGTCCTGAACCGGGACCGCGGCCTATCCTGCGATGTGAATGGGTTGAGCCTTCAGCTGGCTTCAAATTATTTAATTTCATGATTGAATCTGTTTTAATGTGTGAATAATTAATCGATTACTTCTACCAAGTGATGAACCTTGCGAATCATACCACGGATTGCAGGAGTGTCTTCTTTCTCAACAACCTGAGAAATCTTGTGAAGACCGAGTGCCTCGAGGGTACGCTTCTGGTCAACGGGATAACCGATCTTACTCTTTATCTGCTTGATCTTAATTGTTGCCATAGTCTTGTCTCCTTATCCTCTAAATACTTTTTCCATACTGATTCCACGTGTTCCGGCTACGGTATAGGCATCGCGCATCTGGGTCAGAGCGGCGATGGTGGCCTTCACCAGGTTGTGAGGGTTGGACGAGCCCTTCGACTTAGCGAGGATGTCCTTCACACCGGCACTCTCCAGAACGGCACGCATAGCACCACCGGCTACGAGACCGGTACCGGCTGCTGCGGGACGGAGGAATACCTGTGCTCCACCGAAGCGGGCTTCCATCTCATGAGGGATGGTACCCTTCAATACGGGAACCTTGACAAGGTTCTTCTTTGCTGACTCAACACCCTTGGCGATAGCGGCGGTGACTTCACCTGCCTTGCCAAGACCCCAGCCAATGACACCGTTGCCGTCGCCGACAACCACAATGGCTGCGAATGTAAAGGTGCGACCACCCTTTGTTACCTTAGTAACACGGTTGATGGCAACCAGTCTGTCTTTCAACTCTACGTCGCTATTTATCTTAACTTTGTTCATTGCCATAATCGTTTAAAATTTAAGTCCACCTTTACGTGCTGCATCAGCCAAAGACTTTACACGGCCATGATACAGATAACCATTACGGTCGAAGACAACTGCAGTGATGCCAGCCTCCTGAGCCTTCTTGGCCACCATTTCACCAACCTTCTCTGCCTGTTCAATCTTAGGCATAGCCTCGAGACCAACAGAAGATGCAGATGCAAGTGTTTTACCTTCCAAATCGTTAATCACCTGAACGTAAATCTGCTTGTTAGAGCGGAAAACGCTCATACGAGGACGCTCGGCAGTACCGAAAACGTTCTTGCGAATTCTATATTTGATCTTAATTCGTCTTTCTACTTTCTTTGTTGTCATAATCTTCAAAACTTTAAATGATTATTACTTAGCTGAGGCTGACTTACCCGACTTGCGACGGATAACCTCACCCTTGAACAAGATACCCTTACCCTTGTAAGGCTCCGGCATACGGAAAGAACGAATTTTTGCACAAATCATTCCGAGCAGCTGCTTGTCGCAAGACTCCAGAATAATCTGGGGGTTCTGGTTACGTTCCATCTTCGTTTCCACCTTAACCTCTTTTGGAAGCTGGATGAAGATGGGGTGTGTATAACCAAGAGCAAACTCAATGACATTACCTTGATTTGAAACACGGTAACCTACACCTATAAGCTCCATTTCCTTTTTATATCCTTCGCTCACACCTACAACCATGTTGTTGATAAGTGCGCGATATAGACCATGAAAGGCCTGCTTCTGCTTGATATTTACGGGGCTGTTCTCGTCAATCTCAAAGGTTACGTGCCCATCTTCGATTTTCACCTTGATAGAAGCATCAACCTTCTGTGAGAGCTCGCCCTTCGGACCCTTTACAGTAACGACTCCGTCCTGTCCCTGAGCAACTGTAACACCTGCAGGGATACTAATTGGCAATTTTCCTATTCTTGACATAATCAGGTCCTCCAATTAATAAACGTAGCAAAGCACCTCACCGCCAATTTTCAACTGTGAAGCCTCTTTGTCTGTCATTACACCTTGGGATGTAGATAAGATTGCAATACCTAATCCATTAATTACTCTCGGCATGTCTTTATAACCAGTGTACTTACGAAGACCTGGTGTAGACACACGCTTCAGGCACTTGATGGCGTTAGCCTTCGTGGCCGGATCGTACTTCAAGGCAACCTTGATAGTACCCTGTGGGCCATCCTCAACGAACTTGTAGTTCAGGATGTAACCCTTCTCGAAGAGGATCTTTGTGATTTCCTTCTTCAAGTTCATTGAGGATGGTCCTCAGGGTACTATCAAGGTTGCCTTGAAGTATGACCCTGCAACAAAGGCAAATGCCATCAAGTGCCTGAAGCGCGTGTCAACACCAGGTCTTCGTAAGTACACAGGTTATAAAGTATATAGGTATGGGCCTAATGTATGGAGCTGGAGGAATAGCATATGTTTTTAGTAGATATCCAGTACAATGCATATTGGTCGTAGTAGCTGTTGTCATGCTCTTTTTCAATCCTGTATTAGGGCTTCTTCTT
>JAILHP010000068.1 GCA_024695705.1 Prevotella sp.
CAGCAGTACACAACGCGTCTTCTGCAGCACGAGCCGCAGATTGAATCCATCATCCAGGATATGACGCTCGAGGAGAAAATCGCCATGCTGCATGGTAAGAACATGTTCTCGTCAGAGGGCATTCCCCGTCTGGGGATTGCCGACGTGGAGTATGCCGACGGACCCTTCGGCATTCGCGAGGAGATGGAGCCTCACTCCTGGAACTCGGCCAACCTGACCACCGACTCAGCGACCTTTTTCCCCACCGGCTCTGCGCTGGCTGCCACGTGGAGCACCGAGTGGGCGTATGTCTACGGACGCGGCATGAGCCGTGAGGCCCGTCTGCGCGGAAAGGACATGATACTGGGACCGGCCATCAACATACAGCGCTTCCCCACAGGCGGACGTACCTATGAGTATCTGAGTGAAGACCCGCTGCTGAGCGGCATGCTGGCGGTGGCCTACACGCGAGGCTCGCAGGACGACGGTACAGCGGTATGCCTGAAGCACTATGCCCTGAACAACCAGGAGGACTATCGCGGATTTGTGGATGTGAGGATTTCTGACCGTGCGATGCACGAAATCTACCTGCGCCCCTTCGAGATGGCAGTACGCGAGGCGGATGCCTGGGGCCTGATGGCTGCATATAATAAGGTAAACGGCCGCTGGTGCTCAGAGAACGAGCAGCTGCTGACCACCATTCTTCGACAGCAATGGGGATTCCAGGGAATGGTCATCAGCGACTGGGGCGGCGTACACTCCACCGTGGATGCGGTGACTGCAGGCATGAACGTGGAGATGCCTGGCAGCCGCTTCATGGGTCAGGCGTTGCTTGACTCGGTGAGGGCAGGTAAGGTAAGCGAGGACGTGATCAACCAGCGCGTCCGTGAGATACTCCGAGTAAGATTCACCGTAAACCCCATTAACAAGGCTCTGGCCAACAGCATGCCCGTGGGCAATGCTGAGGAGATGGCTACTGCCCTTGAGGTAGCCCGCCGCTCTATCGTGCTGCTGAAAAATTCCGATAATCTACTGCCTATAGACCCCAGTCAGGTGCGCAGTATCCTTGTGGTTGGCGAGAATGCTGTTACCAAGATGGCTCTTGGCGGAGTGGGCGCCGGCGTGAAGACGCGGTGCGAGATAACGCCGTTGGAAGGACTGAAGGCGTTGCTTGGCAACAGCGTGAAAATCACCTATGTGCCAGGCTACAGAAGCTATACCCGTGAGGACCGCAACAAACGGCTGAGCCCGCAGCAGAAGGCAGACCCCACGCTCATGGCCGAGGCCGTGAAGGCTGCCAAGAAGGCCAATCTGGTCATCTACTTTGCGGGTGACAACCGTGAGGTGGAAACGGAGGGTTCCGACCGCAAGAGCATTACCCTACCCTCTGGACAGGACGATCTGGCCATAGCGCTGGCCAAAGCCAACAAGCAGCTGGTAACCGTCATTGTAGCAGGCGGACCTGTGGATATCAGTACGGTGAATGAAGTGTCAGAAGCACTGGTAGTTTCCTGGTTCAACGGCTCGATGGGCGGTCAGGCGCTGGCAGAAATCCTCTGCGGCAAGGTGTCGCCCTCTGGCAAGCTGCCGATGACGTGGCCGAAGCGTCTGGAGGATGTGCCGGCCTACGCTACTGGCAGCTATCCGCAGCAGCTGCAGAACAACGAGCAGGGCGACATTTTCGTGGATATTACCCGCAACCGCAGCAACGACCGCCGACAGCAGCTCATTGCCAACTACGCAGAGGAAGGTCTGGTGGGTTACCGCTGGTACGACAGCAAGCAGGCGGCTGTGGCCTACCCCTTTGGCTTCGGTCTGTCATACGCCCGGTTTGCCTACAGCAATCTGGAGGTGCAGCCTACGGCCGAGGGTTTCGACGTAAGGTTCAAACTCAGCAACACTTCCAGCGTGGATGCAGAAGAGGTGGCGCAGGTCTATGTGGCGCGTCCCACGTCAAGACTGGAGCGAGCAGTGAAAGAGCTCAAGGGTTTCCAGCGCGTGGCACTGAAGGCCGGCGAAAGCAAGATGGTCACCATTCCCGTTCGACGTGCTGACCTCTGCCATTGGGACGAGGCCGCCCAGACCTGGATGCTGGAGCCTGGCAGCATGACCGTTATGGTGGGCGGTTCGTCAGACAGTCTGCCACTGGAGCAGGAAAGCGAGATCAGGTAAAGAGAGTTAGGAGTTAGGAAATAGGAGTTCTTGGCAAGCCAAGCGGCAAAGCCGAGCGAGGAGTTCTTGGCAAGCCAAGCGGCAAAGCCGAGCGAGGAGTTGTCATAAAAGTGAAGAAATCCTAATTTCTTTTGGTATTCTCTCGATTTTCAGTACCTTTGGCCCCACAATAACCAACAAGAAGAGAAAAATGGCAGAAATGAACAACAGGTATATCGCCGTGCAGTACAAACTGTTCACGGTAGATGAGAAAGGTGAACACCTTGTAGAACAAACCACTTCCGAGCGTCCGTTCGACTTCATCAGCGGCTTCGGATATACCCTTGAGGCGTTTGAGGAAAAAATCAAGGACCTGGAGAAGGGACAGACCTTCACCTTCCAGCTGAGCAAAGATGAAGCCTACGGCGAGTATGTGGAAGAACGCGTGCTGGACCTGAAACGCGAGGACTTCATGATTAACGGCCACTTCGACAAGGAGCACATCTACGAGGGTGCTATCGTCCCCCTGCAGAACGCCGACGGCAACCACTTCTTCGGCCGCGTGCTGGAAGTGACAGAGGACAAGGTGAAGATGGACCTGAACCATCCGCTGGCCGGCGAGACGCTGCTTTTCACAGGACTCGTCATTGAGAACCGCGATGCTTCCAAGGAGGAAATCCAGCACCTGCTCAATCACATGAGCGGCGAGGGCTGCGGCTGTGGATGTGACGAATGCGAGGGAGGCTGCGACCACGACCATGAGCATGGCGAGGGCTGCGGCTGCGGTTGCGGACATTGCCATTAATAGTTCTTCGCAAAGCGAAGCGGCAGAGCCGAGCGGAGATTTGAAAAATATTTGTTGAGAGTATGCGGAATACGTTTGGACATATCTTTACGCTGACCACGTTTGGCGAGAGCCACGGGGAAGCCATTGGCGGTGTGGTTGACGGCATGCCTGCCGGCATAGCCATTGACTTGGACTTTATTCAGCAGGAGCTGAACCGCAGGCGCCCAGGGCAGAGTGCCCTTACCACCAGCCGTCAGGAAGCTGACCAGGTGGAGCTGCTCAGCGGCGTGTTTGAAGGATACTCCACAGGAACGCCCATCGGTTTCCTGGTCCGCAACACCAACCAGCATTCCCAAGACTACGAGAACCTGCGCAGCCTCTTCCGTCCGTCACATGCCGACTATACCTATCAATATAAATATGGTACGCGCGACCATCGTGGCGGTGGACGTTCCTCGGCCCGCATCACCATCAGCCGCTGCGTAGCGGGGGCTTTGGCCAAACTGGCCCTCCGACAGTCAGGCATCAGCATTCAGGCCTATACGCAACAGGTGGGCGACATTGCACTGGAACACAGCTACCAACACTACGACCTCACGCTGACCGAGACGAATGCCGTACGCTGTCCCGACCCCGAGAAGGCAGCGGCAATGGAACGGCTCATCCGCGAGGTAAAGGGCGAGGGCGACACCATCGGGGGCATTATCAGCTGCGTGGTCAAGGGCTGTCCAGCCGGCGTTGGCGAGCCTGAGTTCAGCAAACTGCACGCCGACTTAGGAGCCGCCATGCTGAGCATCAATGCCGTGAAGGGCTTTGAGTACGGCGAGGGCTTTGCCGGAGTGACCCAGCGCGGCAGTGAGCAGAATGACATCTGGCAGGAAGGATTTGCCACACAAAGCAACCATAGCGGAGGCATACAGGGCGGCATCTCCAACGGACAGGACATCTACTTCCGCGTGGCCTTCAAGCCTGTGGCTACGCTGCTCCGCGAACAGCAGACCATAAACGTTGACGGCAACGAGACGACGTTTACGGCCAGCGGACGTCACGACCCCTGCGTGCTGCCCCGTGCCGTACCCGTAGTAGAAGCAATGGCGGCAATGGTCATACTGGACCACCTGCTGCTCAGTAAAACGGTGAGGATATGAATCTAAAGGGGTCATCTGACGAAGGTGGACCTCTTTTTTTGTCAATAAACGACTATTTTGGTTTTAAATTCAAAAAAAATCCGTAAAAGTATTGGAAGTTTCAAATATTGTTTGTAACTTTGCCCCTGCAATTCAGGGTTTGGGAAAATCCTAATATGCTTTAGTTAAGTCTAGTTTAGTTTTTGTGTTGGTTGAGGGCGGCTGAAAAGCCGCTCTCAAATTTTTATGTCGTCAGCGGTTGAGCCTGTCATATAGGAAAGCAGAGAACAACAACGTGAGGACGGCACAGAGGATGATGGAAAACAGTATGAGGAGGTAGAGCCCGACGGCAGACATGAGCTTCATTCCACCAATGAAAAACAGCGCAACAAAGGGTATGAGCATGAGCAGCGATACGAGAAGCCAGCGCCAGAAGGACAAGGCGAGCGTCCGCGTGATTACCCTGCGGTAATAGGGGAGCAAGGCCTCAAACTGCTTGGCACCGTTACCTACAAGAAACTCGCGCAGCCCCTCCTGCGTATGACGTGAATGGTGATGAACCAGCAACCCCGTCCTGCCCACGACGAACGTCTCGTCGGCCAGAAGAAAGAGCAGGGGCATGAGCAGCAACGGCTGGAATACGTCCATACGCCAGTTGAGAAGGAGGTAATCAACGATTCCTGTCAATAAAATCATTGGTACTGCGCAGATGAACAGGGGCAGCAGCACACGGCGGTTGGATGCGGAAAACTTCATATTATGCTTATTGTTTAATCTTTAATCTTCCAAGTTGACGACATTATCGGTCATGCCAAGGACTGACGGTAAGTTGCTGACCACAAGGACGGCCGACCCGCCGTCGGTGAGCTGACGCAACAGGTTCATGAACTCTGCGTGGGAGTCCCAGTCGAGCTCAGCGGCAGGTTCGTCAATCAGCACCAGTCTGCGCTGCCGTACTACAACCATTCTCAGTAGCTCCAGGTACTGTTGCTGGAGGGTGAGGGAAAACCAGGGCGCAGTCTCCTTTTCGTCAACCTGAGGCACCTCCCACAGGAACCGCAGGGGAGACTTCCCTGAGGAAGGTTGGAGGGGAGCGAGGACATCGCAGATCCTGTCTTGTCCGGGCAGGGGCATCAGACGGCTAGGGACATACGACATGAAACGGCGGAAATAGGAAGCCGACAAGGGGGAGAGCAGTTCCCCGTCGTAGCTGATGTGTCCGCCTTCAATGGGAAGCAGACCCAGAATGGCACGCAGCAGGGTGGTTTTTCCAGCTCCTTTCGGTCCGGAAATACACGCCAGCTGACCGTCGCTCACCGTGAGTGATACCGTCTGCTTCAGCGGTTTGAGGATAACATCGTGTAGTTCTAACATAATTTTCGTACAAAAGTACGAATTAATTATGAATTATGAATTATGAATTAAGAATTATTTGTACCTTTGTACCAAAATTTTTATGAAGACAGCAAAAGCAGCAGTAAAAAGACGCATGCCGGCTGAGTGGGAACAACAGCAGGCCGTGCAGCTGACGTGGCCTCACAAGGACACCGACTGGGCTCCCATGCTGACGGAAATCACCGCCGTCTATGAGCAGATGGCCCGTGAAATCAGCAAACGTGAAGGACTGATTATCGTTGGCCCATCAACCATCACCCATCACCCATCATCCATCAACATCCCCACCAACGACACCTGGGCACGTGACCACGGCTTTATTACTGTCTTCGAGGAAGAAAGCTCAAAGCAAATAAAGCTCCTGGACTTCAAGTTCAACGGCTGGGGCGAGAAGTTCCCTGCCGAACTGGACAACCAAATCAACCGCCAGCTGTTTCCACAACTCACCACTCACCACTCACCATCCACCATTTACGAACCTCACTTGGACTTCGTACTGGAGGGCGGAAGCATTGAGAGCGACGGACGGGGCACCATCTTCACGACGGAGTGCTGCCTCATGGCTCCCCATCGCAACCAGCCGCTGACCAAGCAGGAGATAGAAGACCGGCTGAAGGAATGGCTGGGAGCTGAACGCGTGGTGTGGCTGCAGCACGGAAGCATCATCGGCGACGATACCGACGGACACATCGACACGCTGGTGCGCATCTGTCCTGACGACACCATACTATATACAGGGGCTGACGACGACCATCCTGACCTGCTGCTCATGGAACAGGAACTGCAGGCGCTGCGCACAACCGACGGACGACCCTACCGGCTGCTCAGGCTGCCCCTACCCCGCCCCATCTATGACGACGGTGACCGACTGCCCGCCACTTACGCCAACTACCTGGTCATCAACGGTGCCGTACTCTGCCCTACCTACGGACAGCCCGACCTGGACCAGGAAGCCATGCGCATTATCGGCCAGGCATACCCCGACAGAGAGATGGTGGGCATTGACTGTCAGGCCGTTATACGTCAGCATGGGTCACTGCATTGCTGTACCATGCAATACTACTAATTCAACTTTTCCACAAAAAAGTTTGGGAAACGAAAAAAATATAGTAATTTTGCAGCGAAATTGCGAGAAAAGGCATGAAAATAGGCATCATACAACAGCACAATACCGCTGACCGCGACGACAATCGACAGAGGCTGGCCGAGGGCATCAAGAACCTGGCCCAGCAAGGGGCAGAACTCGTGGTGTTGCAGGAGCTGCACAACTCGCTCTACTTCTGTCTGGAGGAAGACGTCAACAGCTTTGAACTGGCAGAGCCGATACCTGGTCCATCGACCACGTTCTTCGGCCAGTTGGCCAAGGAATGCGGAGTGGTGCTGGTGACCTCGCTCTTTGAACGCAGGGCTCCAGGTCTCTACCACAACACAGCCGTAGTGCTGGAGAAAGACGGAACCATAGCGGGCAAGTACCGTAAGATGCATATTCCTGACGACCCAGGCTACTACGAGAAGTTCTACTTCACGCCTGGCGACCTGGGGTTCAAGCCCATAGACACCAGCGTAGGCCGACTGGGCGTGCTGGTATGTTGGGACCAGTGGTATCCTGAGGCAGCACGACTGATGGCGCTGCAGGGTGCCGAACTGCTCATCTACCCTACTGCCATAGGCTTCGATCCCAACGACACGCCTGACGAGCAACAGCGCCAGCGTATGGCCTGGCAGACGGTTCA
Source organism: Prevotella sp. (assembly GCA_024695705.1). Lineage (GTDB taxonomy): Bacteria > Bacteroidota > Bacteroidia > Bacteroidales > Bacteroidaceae > Prevotella. The sequence goes on from JAILHP010000068.1 coordinate 7,173, forward strand.
ACGCGGACATGCGGTAGCCAACGGTCTGCCTGTGGTAACGGTGAATAGAGTTGGTTGGGAAGAAGCTCTTTTCTGGGGAACGTCGTTCGTAGCCGGCCCGCAGGGCGAACTGCTCTATGAGGCCCCAGCCGACAAGGAGGAGCAGGCTGTTGTAGAGGTAGATCTGGGACGCAGCGAACAGGTGCGTCGCTGGTGGCCTTTCCTGCGTGACCGTCGCATAGACGAATACGGCGAACTCACTAAGAGATATGTGGATTAAAAGACAAGTGATAAGTAACAAGTGATAAGTGAATGGAAAGTAAGATAAGATTCAAGGTCTGGAAAATGGTGTTAGGCATTGTTGCCTTGTGCACTTTTTCCTCCTTACCGGCTAATGCTCAATGGTTTAACGATACTGAAGATGACTCACCCTTCAGCGCTTACGTCGAGGCTGATCTTGTCAGCCGTTACATGTGGCGCGGATTGGACAAGGGCGGCATCAGCATTCAGCCTGCAGTGGGTATCTCGCTGTGGGACTTCTCGTTTCTTGCTACGGGAAACGTAGGCTTTGACAAAGAGGACGAGGAGGAGCTCAACCTGACGCTGGGCTTCGAGAAGTTTGGTTTCAACATTGGTGTGATTGACTACTGGCAGACAGGCATAGACCCTGAAAACCGCTACTTCCACTTCAAGAACAAAGAAACGGCTCACACGCTGGAGGGCAACATCGGATACACCCACGAGTACTTCAGCCTGCAGGGCTATACGCGTTTATGGGGACACGACTACAAGATTAACGGCAAACGCGCCTACTCTACCTACGTGGAACTAGCCGTTCCTTTCCACATCGGCGACATAGACATTGAGGGAAAGGTGGGCGTCACCCCGATGGAGAGTGCTGGCGATATGCTCTATACCGGCAAGAAAGACGACCTGGGCGACCCCGTCAAGGAAGCCGTCTATCTGTATGCAGGAGGATTTGCCTGTAACCTGGTGTCGGCACGCGTCACCAAAACGTTCTACTACAAGAACATGCAGTTCCCCATCTACGCTGAGCTGCACACCAACCCCTATCTGCGAAAGGCAAACTTCCTGGTAGGTGTCAGCGTCGTAGCCTTTTAATGAATAGCTCCGATTATTTCCTGTACTGAGCGGCAACCGTGCTGGTCGAGCCACTCGTTGATACCGTCGCGCACCTTCAGGGTAACGGCGGGGTCAATGAAGTTGGCTGTACCAATCTCAATGGCCGTAGCACCCGCCATGAAGAACTCTATGGCATCGCGGGCATTCATAATACCGCCTAAACCCACCACAGGAATACGTACGGCATTAGCCACCTGCCACACCATACGCAGGGCAACCGGCTTCACAGCAGGACCAGAGAGTCCGCCCGTCTTGATACTCAGCACGGGTTGGCGCTTCTCAATATCAATGGCCATTCCCATGAGCGTGTTAATCAACGAGACGGCATCGGCACCCTCAGCCTCACAGGTACGGGCAATGTCGCTGATATTCGTCACGTTAGGCGACAGCTTCACGATAAGCGTCTTGTGATAAGCCTTACGCACAGCCTTCACCACACTCTCAGCTCCAGCACAGGTGACACCAAACGCCATTCCGCCGTCCTTGACGTTAGGACACGAGATGTTCAGCTCGATGGCAGGAATCTTCTCCAACGCATCGATGCGGGCTGCGCACTCGGCATAGTCCTCAGGCGACGAACCGCTGACATTGACAATCATGTTCGTATCAATATCGCATATTTGCGGATAGATGTGCTCGCAGAAATACGCCACACCCTTGTTCTGAAGTCCCACGCAGTTCAGCATGCCGCCAGGCGTCTCAGCCATACGCGGATAGTCGTTGCCCTCACGCGGATGCAGCGTTGTTCCCTTCACAATAATACCGCCCAACTCATGAAGCGGCACAAAGTCCTGAAACTCAAGCCCGTAACCAAACGTACCAGATGCCGTCATCACAGGATTCTTCAGCTTCAGATTACCTATATTTACTTGCAGATTACTCATTTCACTCCAAACTCCTAATTCCACAACAGTCTTTTCGTATCAAACACTGGTCCCTCCTT
>JAILHP010000071.1 GCA_024695705.1 Prevotella sp.
TTACCTTTGCACCCGCAAAACGAAAAAGCAATGCACCCGTAGCTCAGTTGGTAGAGCACCTGACTCTTAATCAGGGTGTCCAGGGTTCGAACCCCTGCGGGTGTACACGATGGACGGCACACAAATGCCGTCCATTATTGTTTCAATGAAAAAAACAATATTTAGTAAGTACGACAAAAAGCAGATTGCGGAACTGGAGCCAGAGGTGTTTGGCGGACGTATCGTAGTGGTTGTCAGCGAGTCGGAGGCACGACGCGCTGTCAGTTATCTGCTGACTCAGTCCATCCTGGGTGTCGATACTGAAACCCGCCCATCGTTTCGAAAAGGACCAATGAACAAGGTGTCCTTGCTGCAGGTTTCTTCGCACGATATTTGTTTTCTCTTCCGGCTGAACCATACGGGAATATCCTCTTCCGTCCGACGTCTGTTGGAAGATACCACCGTGCCGAAGATTGGGCTCTCGTGGCATGATGACCTGTTGCAGCTGCACCGTCTGGGAGAGTTTGAGACGGGATTGTTTATCGACCTTCAGGACCATGTGCGTGAGATAGGTATCCAGGACTTGAGTCTTCAGAAACTGTATGCCAATCTGTTCGGTCGTAAGATCAGCAAGCGCCAGCGGCTGAGCAACTGGGAGGCCGACATACTCAGCGATAAGCAGAAGGCCTATGCTGCTACTGATGCATGGAGCTGCATACGCCTCTATGAAGAGTTGCAGCGATTGAAGGAAACTGGTGATTATGAACTTGTTATAGTAGAAGATGTACAAGACAATTTACTTAAGGAAAGGTAAGGAAGAGAGCCTGCTGAGATACCATCCGTGGATATTCTCAGGTGCCATACAGCGTATGGACGACGGGCTGGAAGAAGGGGAAGTGGTACGCGTGTTGACCAGCAGCGGCGACTATATTGCTACCGGTCATTACCAGCAGGGTAGTATCACGGTACGTGTGCTGACTTTCAGCGATGTGGAGATTGACGACCAGTTCTGGTATTCACGCCTCTCATCGGCCCTCCGCATGCGTCAGGCCATCGGCATTGCCGACAGCGCAGACAACAACACCTACCGACTGGTTCATGGTGAGGGTGACCTGCTGCCAGGACTCATTATTGATGTCTATGGACAGACGGCTGTCATGCAGGCTCACAGCATTGGTATGCACCTGAACCGCAAGGCCATTGCCCGTCAACTCATGGAAGTCATGGGTGACCGTCTGCAGCATGTCTATTATAAGAGTGAGACCACGCTCTCGTTCATGGATCCAGAAAACGGTTTCCTCATCGGGGGCAGCAAAGACAATGTAGCGGTGGAGAACGGTCTGAAGTTCTGTGTCGATTGGCTGAAAGGCCAGAAGACGGGTTTCTTTGTTGACCAGCGTGAGAACCGTTCACTCCTGGAGCGTTACGCCAAAGGCCGTCGCGTCCTGAATATGTTCTGTTACACAGGCGGTTTCTCGGTCTATGCCATGCGTGGCGGGGCATCGCTTGTCCATTCTGTTGACAGTTCGGCCAAAGCCATTGAACTGACGCGTCAGAATGTGGAGATGAATTTCCCCAACGATCCGCGCCATGAGGCTTTCTGCGATGATGCCTTTAAGTTTCTTGAAAGAGTAGCCCCCCTTTCGTCCCCCGAGGGGGACACTAATATCCTGAAAAGTAATGAAGCCCCCTCGGAGGCAGTAGGGGGGGCTTCCTACAACCTTATCATTCTCGACCCGCCGGCATTTGCCAAGCACCGTGGGGCCCTGCACAATGCGTTGAAGGGCTACACCCGACTGAACCAAAAGGCGTTCGAGAAGATAGAGAAAGGCGGTATTCTCTTTACTTTCTCCTGCTCGCAAGTAGTGACGAAAGACCATTTCCGCAATGCCGTGTTCACGGCTGCTGCCCAGGCTCACCGCAAGGTACGCATCCTGCATCAGCTGCACCAGCCAGCTGACCATCCAGTCAATATCTATCATCCAGAGGGTGAATACCTGAAGGGGCTTGTGCTCTACGTAGAGTAGTTGAATGTTGAGCGTTGAGGGTTGAGTGTTGAGTGATGAGTGTGATGTTGAAGCGTGTTGAGTCCTATATTGAAGAGCATCGGCTGTTACAGCGTGATGGCCGTTATCTGGTTGCACTGAGTGGTGGAGCCGATAGCGTGGCGCTCTTGCTGGTGCTGCAGGAACTGGGCTATGCCGTAGAGACTGCACACTGCAATTTCCACCTTCGTGGCGAGGAGTCAGACCGCGACGAGCAGTTTGTGGTCACGCTTTGCGAGGGTAGGGGAATTGCCTTACACCGTGCTCACTTCGACACCCGCGAATATGCCGCCCTGCATCATGTCAGCATTGAGATGGCTGCGCGTGAACTGCGCTACCGCTATTTTGAACAGCTGCGTCAGGATCTGCAGCTGGATGGTATTTGCGTGGCTCATCATCGCGACGATTCCGTAGAGACGGTACTGATGAACCTGGTGCGAGGTACTGGCTTGCGCGGGCTACAGGGCATTCGTCCTAAGAACGGCTACATTCTGCGTCCGTTGCTTTGCGTCAGTCGTCAGGACATCGAGCATTTCCTGGCCGAGCGCCAACAGTCCTTCGTCACCGACAGCTCCAACCTGGAGGCGGATGTCGTACGCAACAAGATTCGGTTGAACATCCTTCCCCAACTGCTTGACATCAATCCCGCTGCCTCTTCCAACATTCAGCTGACGGCTGAGCATGTGGCTGACGCCTTGAGTGTATATGACGATGCTATCCAGACTCAGCGTCGTGAGGCCGTTGTCGAAGAGAGTGACAGCCGACTGGTGCTCGACATGAGCAAGCTGACCAACGACACGGTTCTCTTCGAGATTTTGAGGGAATATGGTTTCAATGCCGCGCAGGCTGCAGCTGTCCGTACCACAACAGGCAAGCTCTTTTCCGCTCCTGACTATGACCTGGTGGTGGATCGCGGTCGGCTGATTGTTGAGCGCCGTGAGGAGCAACTGAAGCCGCTTAGGATTCCCGAGCCAGGCAACTATGTGATAAGTGATAAGTCACAAGTGGCAAGTAATAAGTTGGAAGGCAGGTACTTGTCACGTATCACTTGTCACTTGTCAATTAAACCGTCAGGCTTTGTACCTTCAAAGGAACCGAATCTGGTTCATCTGGATGCCGACAAAGTACAATTTCCCTTGACACTGCGCCCTGTCCGTGAGGGCGACTGGTTTGTGCCCTTTGGCATGACGGGTCGCAAGCTGGTCAGTGACTTCCTGACCGACCGCAAGGTGAACCTGTTGGACAAAAGAAAAGCGCTCGTCGTTTGTGATGCGACGAACGCTGTTCTTTGGCTGGTAGGTTATCGTACGGATAACCGTTTCCGCATTAGTGAAGAGACGAAAGCTGTTTTAGAATTGTCTCTCAACTCCTAATTCCTTGCTCGGCTTTGCCGCTTGGCTCATCCAAGAACTCCTAACTCAATTATCCGTTCATCGACAGCAGGAACTCCTCGTTGTTCTGAGTCCTAAGCAGACGGTCACGAACGGTGTCCATAGCCTCCATGGCATTCATTTCAGCAATGAACTTACGGCAGATCCACATACGGTTCAGCGTAGTCTGATCCTGCAGCAGGTCGTCACGACGTGTAGAGCTCTGTACCAGGTCGATAGCTGGGAAGATACGCTTGTTCGACAGCTGACGGCTGAGCTGGATTTCCGAGTTACCCGTTCCCTTGAACTCCTCGAAGATTACCTCATCCATCTTACTGCCCGTATCAACCAGAGCCGTAGCAATGATGGTCAGCGAACCGCCACCCTCAATGTTTCGGGCTGCACCGAAGAAGCGCTTGGGCTTCTGCAGAGCGTTGGCATCCACACCACCCGTGAGCACCTTTCCGCTGGCAGGGGCTACGGTATTGTATGCACGTGCCAGACGCGTGATGGAGTCAAGGAAGATGACCACGTCGTGTCCGCACTCTACCATACGTTTGGCCTTCTCCAGCACGATGCCGGCAATCTTCACGTGGCGGTCGGCAGGCTCGTCGAAGGTCGAGGCAATCACCTCGGCATTCACGGTGCGGGCCATGTCGGTCACCTCCTCCGGACGCTCGTCAATGAGCAGCATCATGATGTATGCCTCGGGATGGTTGGCGGCAATGGCATTGGCAATATCCTTCATCAGGATGGTCTTACCGGTCTTGGGCTGTGCCACGATGAGCGCACGCTGACCTTTACCGATGGGCGAGAACAAATCCACAATGCGGACTGACGGATTCGTCGTTGCAGCATCGCCGCAGAGCGTAAACTTCTCGTCGGGGAACAGCGGTGTCAGGTGTTCGAACGAGATGCGGTCACGTACTTCGGCGGGCTGGCGTCCGTTAATCATGTTGACTTCGCTGAGTGCGAAATACTTCTCATTGTCATGCGGAGGACGCACGGTGCAATCCACCACGTCACCCGTCTTCAGTCCGTATCTCTTGATCTGCTGTGGGCTGACGTAGATGTCATCTGGCGACGACAGGTAGTTGTAGTCGGATGAGCGGAGGAATCCGTAGCCGTCCTGCAACACCTCAAGCACGCCGTTACCGGTAATCAGGTCGTTAAAGTCGAAACTGTCGGCTGGGGTGGGGTTGACTGTCGGCTGCTGGGTATTGGCTCCTGTCCTTTGTCCTACAGGACGGTCGAAAATGTCGAGTGTCGGCATGGCACCCTGGTCTTCAATGGGAATATCTACCACAGTGATGAAGTCGGTACCGTCGCCCGGATCACCTTCCCACACGCCGTCGGCTTCCATGGGACCAGGCAGCCCTTGACGAGCATTATTCTCTGTCCATTCGGGTGCCTCTTTGCCCTCGGCTGCTGTCTCAGCCTGTTGGTTGTGCTGCGACATCTTTTCCTGCAACTGTTCCAGCATCTGCTGGTCGGCAGCCTCGTCAGCATTGACGGCTGGGGCAGCCTCTGCTTCAGGTACGGCAGGAACCGTCTCTGTATCAGTCGCTTCCTCCTTGCTCTCAGCCTGCTTCTGGGCTTCCTCGGCAGCACGCTTGGCAGCCTCGATGGCCTCTTTCTCAGCCTTCGACTTACGGCCGCGCTTCTTGGGAGCGGGCTTCTCGGGCTCGGGTGCCCCCTCCAACTTCCCCCCATTAGGGGAGGCTTCTGACGCATCCGGACTTCCCCCCAATGTGGGTGATGAGAGGGGGGCTTCATCATTAAACAGCGGCATGGGCTGATTCTTTGGCATTCCTACGCCGTTCTTAACGTCGAAGTTCTCACCTTCCTGACCGTTGACGGTATATACACGGTCCGTATCTTTCTTGCTGATACGTGTGCGTTTACGCTTTGGCTGCTCGCTGATGCCGGCAGCCGAGTTCTCGGCAGCCTTGTCGAGAATGGCGTAAATCACGTCCTGCAGCTCATCTTTCGGTGTGACCTTCACACCCAGATCGGCGGCGATTCCCATCAACTGGGGAATCTCCATAGCTTCTAATTCTTCTTTCTTGTACATAGTATTACCACTCTGATGAAACGGTGGCTCGTTTTGTTTTGTTTGATTTTTATTGTGATGATGGTGCTTCCCGACGCGGGATGCTACCAGTTTTGTTGAGATGCCTACAGACCTAGTAGTCCGTTTGCGGCTGCAAAATTAATCAAATTATTTCAAACCACCAAATATCCATCAAACTTTTTTTTAGAAGCTCGTAAGTATCTTTTATTTCCTGTTGTAAATCATCTTTTTGCCATCGACAATCCTGATGCCATTCACGTGTGAGTTCTCGTTGACACGTCGTCCGGAAAGGTCGTAGGTGCCATGAATCCTATTGTCATTGTCATCATTCTTCACATCTCTTATCGCTGTGGGTGCTGTGCTGAACTGCCAGTAGTCAAAGTCCATGGCCAAGGGACCTCTGCCCGAGAGCGAGAAGAACAAGTCGCACACACCTGTGATGGGAGTAGTCAGGTTGCAAGTATATTCTTGCCACTCACCATCGGTCGGTTCCACGGGGATGCGTCCGATAGCCGTACTCGTCGGCGAGCCTATACGCACAACCAGCGTACCTTTCTTATAGACGCGTAACCTGGCTGTGAACGACTGGGCACCCGACTCGCCGAAATCCACGCCACGCACCTTGATGTAATTGCTCGACTTTAGGTTCGTCACATAGCAGCCATTGTAATCGCCCTCGCTTCTCACGCCCTGACTCTGGTTGATGGTCTCAGCCTCCTGAAGAATGTACGGGTTGACATACTGCAGTTGTTCGACACCCGTTGTGGTAGCCGTGATGAAAGGTATCGTTCCGTCGGCGTTGGGCGTATATTCCTCTATGCAGGTGGCACGCTTATAACCGCCTCCATCAGGCAGTTTCCCGTTATGGTAGAACAGGTAGTGATGTCCCTTATACTCCACACTGCCCCCATGAATGGTAAAACTGTTTTCGGCCTCTCCCATCACTTTGCCCTGATAGGTCCACGGGCCGGTAACATGGTCGGAAGTGGTGTATGCCCAGTGTTCCGGCACGCCGCCAGCGGCATATTCCAGGTAGTACTTGTTGCCGCGCTTGTATATCCACGATGCCTCCTCGAAGTTGGTCTTGGGTGTGCCGTCGGAATTGTAACCCTTGAAGGGACCAAACGCATTCTCATCCTTGGTGTTCACCTCTATCTCGCCACTGGTGAGTGAGGTCATGCTATTCGACAGTTTGGCATACCACAGCATATTGTTGCCGTAGAACAGATATACCTGTCCGTTGTCGTCGATAATCACTGACGGGTCAATCTTGAACCAACCCTTTACCAATGGCTTCTTGATGGGATCTATGTAGGGGCCTGCAGGACTGTCGGCTACGGCCACGCCGATGCCAGGATATGCCTGGTTCTTGATGGTGGCCGTGACATACCAATACCATTTTCCGTTACGTTCAATGCACTGGCTGGCCCAGCAGTCGTTATCCTGCTTAGCCCACGCTGAGAAGGTAGCCGATGTCAGCGGTGTTCCTCTGTAGGTCCAGTTCACCATATCCACGGTGTTGTAGAGCAGCCAGTCCTTCATGGTGAAATAGCCGTTCAGGGTAACGTCCTCATCGTGATCCACGAAGAGGTAAAGTGTGTCACCATGAACGTATGGTGCCGGGTCTGGTGTATAGCGGTCGCAGATAATGGGGTTCTGTGCTACGATATCCATGACCGGCATCCACGCCAGCCACACCAATAACAAAGGGTTTATCACTCCCCTCCACAGCTTAAGCTGAAGGGCGTTTCTTCTTGTAAAGTCTTTTATCGTTCTCATTTTTTTCTAATTATTGATATAATATAACGCAAAAATAACGTAGATGTTGATAATCACAGACGTTAATTCTTTTTAATTGCCAGCAAAAATACAAAAAGCCATACGAAAAACCCTCGGCAAACCCGAAAACTGGGTACCGAGGGTGAGTAGTGCGGCGATGATGGTGTTGGGATGGACTAAACATCCTCAATCTCGTCGATGATGTCCTGAGCGGCATTCACGGCTTTGAAATGGTAGTAGAGACCGATGGCGAGACCTATGAGTGCGCCTGTGATTAAGGCGATGGTCATCACCCAGGGGTAGGTTCCCTCAGGGGCATTCTTCCATGCGAACTCGTAGCAAGCCCAGGCACCCCAGGGAATGATGAGCAGCGGGCTGACATAGTAGAGCCACTGGTTGTACTGTTTCTTGAAACGGGCCATGACTCGGGCTACCGTTGAGAGGTCGTCCCTCATGAAGTTGAGCTCATCAACAGGCCTGTGCATGTACCACGTGGCAATGGCACAGAACAGCACCATGAGGACGGTGGCAATGAGAAACGCCAGACTGAACATGCCGGTGAAATAGAGCAGTGGATACAGGAGGATGCAGATGGCCACGCCAATATACTCCACAATCTTCGTGCTGTTGATGGCATTCTTCCTGTCCTTCATGGTTTTGCGGAGCAGGTGGTCGTTGATGATCTCCTGGTTCTTCAGCTGTTGTTTGAGGATGGCATACTGGTTGCGCATCTCCTCGAAGTTCATTTCTTCCATATTCCTGTTTTTTTACATTTTTTTCATTTGTTCCTTGATTCTGAAGAGCTTTACGCCCACGTTCTTGGGAGTGATACCCATGACGGCGCCGATCTCGTCGTAGCTCATGCCTTCGAGCCACATCATGACCAGAGCCCTGTCAACGAGTCCAAGGCGTCCGATGCGCTGATGTAACTGTCGGACCTGCGTGCTGTTGGAGTCGGCGTCCTGAAAGAAGTTCACGTTCATGGTCAGAGGCACTCGTTTTACCTCCTTCTTTTTCTTACGCTCCTGCAGGAGACATGTGTTGAGGGCAACGCGATAGATCCACGTGCTGATCTTACTTTCGTCGCGAAAACTATCAATGCCTTTCCACATGTTGATCAGCGTCTCCTGAAAGAGGTCGTTCACCTCTTCTTCGTCATGGGAGAACATGTAGCACACCGTGTAGATGGTGCTCTTATGCTCCCGCACTAACCGGGCAAATTGTTCTTCGTTTTGTTTCTTCATCGTTTTTTTGATGTTTTATCCGTTAGATGCACGAAGGCATCAGAAAATTACAGGAAATCTGAAAAAATTATTTTGTTTATGGCACAAAGTTAGCAAAAACTTGAGAGTTGAGCGTGGAGCGTTGAGAGACTTTTGCTGTGCTTAACCTTTTTTACCTTTTTACTTTTTTACCTTTTTACTTTTTTGATTACCTTTGCAGGAAATTGGCTGAGCGTTCTTTAATCTAAAGGTGCAAAGCGGCAATGCCGGGCGGAGCGTCTCATTTTAATCTTTAATGTTTAATCTTTAACTTTTAATATAATGATGAAGTCTCTTATTAATCGTATTTTGCAGGATGGCCACTGTCTGGACGGCGGCATTCTGAAGGTGGACCGTTTTATCAATCATCAGATGGACCCCTACCTGATGAAGCAGGTGGCGGTGGAGTTTATGAACCGCTTTGCTGACGCACGGCCCACGAAGATCCTGACCATCGAGGCGTCGGGCATTGCTCCTGCGGTGATGCTGGGCTTCTTGATGGAACTGCCGGTAGTGTTCGCCAAGAAGAAACAACCGTTAACAATGAGTGATTTCTACGTTTCGAAGGTACGCTCATTTACCAAGCAGAATGACTATACGCTGATTATCAGCAAGGAGTATCTGTCACCCAACGACCGCGTGCTGTTCATCGATGACTTTCTGGCGTTCGGCAATGCAGCTATGGGTGTCATCGACGTGTGCCGACAGTCAGGAGCCGAACTGGTGGGCATGGGATTCATCATTGAGAAGGAGTTCCAGGGAGGCCGCAAGGTGCTGACCGACGCTGGCGTGAAGCACATTGAGTCGCTGGCCATTATTGAGTCATTGGATAACAACCTGATCAAGCTGAAGGATGTCAAGATAAGGAAGGTCAACATCTACGAAGAGGCCAACCGCTGTCTGCTGTGTCAGGATGCACCCTGCACCAAAGCCTGCAAACGCGGAGACCCTGCACGTGCCATTCGTGCCATCCGCTTCGACAACCACAAGCCCGCCCTGCGCTGGGTGAAGGACTGTACCGACGGCGACTTGGAGCGTGCTGAACAGGCATGCATCCACTACAACTGGCCGATTCGCATCAAGGAGATGCTGCGCAGTATTCATCCGGATGACGTGGATGACAGCAACTATCCTGAGCTTGGCATCACGTTCTGTGGCATCAAGTGTGAAAACCCGTTCTTCCTGGCCTCGTCGGCCGTCTGCACCAACTACGAGATGGTGGCACGTTCCTTTGATGCCGGCTGGGCCGGTGTGTACTACAAGACCATCTGCCTGCAGGAAATCAAGGAGGTGTCGCCACGCTTCGACGCCATGCACGACAATGCCACACACGGCGATTTCTACGGCTTCCGCAACATGGAACAGCTGAGCGAGAATCCTGTGGAGATGGACTTCGACATTCTGCACCGCCTGAAGCAGAACTACCCCACAAAGGTGGTCATTGCCTCCATCATGGGACAGACCGAAGAGGAGTGGGTCAAGCTAGCGAAGATGGCTGAGGAAGCAGGCTGTGACGCTGTGGAGCTGAACTTCTCATGTCCGCAGATGAAACACACGGGCATGGGCAGCGACGTGGGCCAGAACCCTGATCTGGTCAGGGAGTTTACGCACTGTGTGAAGCAGAGCGTACGGATACCCGTCATACCGAAGATGACGCCCAATATCACCCATATTGCCGAGCCTGCCCTGGCATGTCTCGAAGCTGGTGCCGATGCCATCTCAGCCATCAACACCATCAAGTCGGTGACGATGAGCGTTGACTCCGAGGTAACCGGCCAGCGTACCATCTCCGGCTACTCAGGCCGTGCCGTCCGTCCTATTGCCCTGCGTCATGTTCTGGACTTGGCGCAGATGCCTGTGAAGACGGAACTGAGCGGCATCGGTGGCATTGAGACGTGGCGCGACGCCCTGGAGTTCATTCAGCTGGGCTGCAACAACGTTCAGGTGTGTACTGCTGTCATGCAATACGGCTACCGCATCATCGACGACCTCATCCTCGGTCTGCAGCGCTACATGGTGAAGCGTGGTGTCACACAGCTGCAGGAACTGGTGGGCGAGCAACTGGCATCGTTCATGAAACCCGACAACCTGGACCGTGACACCATTGTCTATCCGAAGTTCAATAAGGAGCTGTGCATCGGTTGCGGACGCTGCGAGGTGTCGTGCAGCGACGGCGGCCATCAGGCCATCGTATTCGACCACGAGAGCCGCCAGCCTCGTCTGGTAGGCACCAAGTGCGTAGGCTGTCACCTCTGTCGCATAGTCTGTCCGGCAGGCGCCATCGGTATGACAAAACGGATACCCAAGAAACAATCATCATAATACGGTAATGAAAAGAACTTTTTTGATTAGTCTGGCAATGATAGCCGCAAGCATGACGCAGGCTCAGCGCCTGCAATACCCCAAGGCCGTGAAGGACGGCACAGTAGATGAATATTTCGGTGTGAAGGTGGCCGACCCGTACCGCTGGCTGGAGAACGACACTTCGGCACAGACGGCCGAATGGGTGGCGGCAGAAAACAAGGTGACTAACGCCTACCTGCAGAAGATACCCATGCGTGGAAAGATGCTGAAGCGCATGACCGAGTTGGTGAACTACGAGAAGATAGGTGCCCCGCGTAAGCGTCACGGCAAGTGGTACTTCTACAAGAACAACGGACTGCAGAACCAGTACGTGCTCTACGTGATGGACGAGTTGGGCAGCGAGCCCCGTGTGTTCCTTGACCCCAACGCGCTGAGCATCGACGGCACGGTAGCCCTGAAGGGTGTCTATTTCTCGAACAACGGACGCTGGGCGGCCTATGCTGTCTCACGCTCGGGCTCCGACTGGCAGGAGTTTTTCGTCATCGACCTGAAGACGGGACAACTGACCAACGACCACATTGAGTGGGCGAAGTTCTCTGGGGCTGCCTGGCAGGGCGACGGGTTCTACTACAGTTCCTACGACCGTCCTACGGAGGGCTTGGAGTATTCCAACGTCAACGAGGGCATGAAGATCTACTACCACAAGATGGGTACGCCGCAGTCGGACGATGTGCTGTTCTACCAGAACCCCATGCAGCCCAGGCGTTTCTATGAGGTGGTCACCAACGAGGAGGAGACGCTGATGTACCTCATCGAGGCAGGTGCAGGTGCAGGCAACAACCTCTTTGTGAGGGACCTGCGTCAGCCTGGTTCGCAGTTCATCCAGATGACCGACAACATGGACTATCAGTACAGCCCCATCCATGACGAGGGTGACAAGATTTATCTCTATACCAACTATGGCGCCCCCAAGGGCCGCATCATGACTGCCGACATCCGCAAGCCAGGCGTCAACGACTGGCAGGAGCTCATCCCTGAGCAACAGAACGTGCTCAACGGTGTGGATGTCATCAACCGCCAGCTGATTCTGAACTATGCCAAGGATGCCTGTGACCACGCCTTTGTCTATGGACTGGACGGCAAGATGCGCCACGAGGTGAAGCTGCCGTCGGTGGGCAGCGTGGGCTTTACAGGCGATGCGAAGGGCGAGGAGTGCTTCTACACCTTCACGTCGTTCACCGTGCCTGGCACTATCTACCGCTACGACATGGCCAAGAATGAGAGCACACTCTACAAACAGGCCAACGTCAAGTTCCGTCAGCAGGACTACGAGAGCCAGCAGCTCTTCTTCCAGAGTAAGGACGGTACGCGCGTACCTATGTTTATTACGTATAAGAAGGGCATGAAGCGCAACGGCAAGAACCCCGTCTATCTCTATGGCTACGGCGGCTTCAACATCTCGCTGGGCCCCAGCTTCTCAGCCACACGCATCCCCTTCCTCGAGCAGGGCGGCATCTATGCCCAAGTGAATCTAAGAGGCGGCAGTGAATATGGTGAGGAGTGGCACCTGGCTGGCACTAAGATGCAGAAGCAGAACGTGTTTGACGACTTCATCGCAGCAGCCGAATACCTCATCAGCGAGGGTTACACCTCCAAGGAGAAGCTGGCCATTGTAGGCGGCTCGAACGGCGGACTGCTTGTAGGAGCCTGCATGACGCAGCGTCCTGACCTGTTCCGTGTGGCCGTACCTGAAGTGGGCGTCATGGACATGCTGCGCTACCATAAGTTTACCATTGGCTGGAACTGGGCGTCGGACTACGGCACCAGCGAGGATTCAAAGGAGATGTTTGAGTACTTGAAAGGCTACTCGCCGCTGCACAACCTGAAGCCTGGCGTGGCCTATCCCGCTACGCTCGTTACCACAGCCGACCACGACGACCGTGTGGTGCCCGCCCACTCATTCAAGTTTGCGGCAACCCTGCAGGAATGTCATGCCGGTACGGCTCCCGTGCTGATCCGCATTGACACGAAGGCCGGTCACGGTGGCGGCAAACCCCTGGCAAAGGTGTTAGAGGAACAGGCAGATATCTACTCGTTCATCCTCTATAACATGAAGTAAGCTGGAGTTTCAGAGCTTGAGCGGCAGTTCAACGATGAAGCGGCAACCGTCGCGGTAGTCTTCATCCAGGGTGAGGTCGCCGCCCAGGTTCTGTGCATGACGCTTGGACAGGGGCAGTCCGAGACCCAGGCCTTCCGAGAGGTCGTCAACCTTGGTGAAGAACTCAAACGTCAGTTCGCGGTCGGCTTCTGCAATGCCCTTGCCCGTGTCTTCGACAATGAAGCGGATGGTTGTTTCCGTCAGGGTGATGCGCATGGTGATGTGTTTGCCGTCAGAGTATTTGGCTGAGTTGTAGAGCAGCTCGCGCAGACCGAGCATCAGGTATTTACGGTTGCTCTGTATGCAGAAAGCGTCATCCACTTCCGACTCAAAGTTGATGTTCAGGTGGGGATAGTGCAGATAGATGTAGCCGATGGCCTCGCGTGCCACGTCGTTGCAGGGCACCTGGTCGAGCTTGTGGCTCATCAGTTCCTCGGAGAGTCCAGAGTCGGAGCTGTCGAAAAGCATCATAATCACGCGGTTGAGCAGATTGGAGTTATACTTCAGTGTGCTGCTGATGCCTTTTCGCTCTTCGTCTGACAGCCCCTCGTTCAGGGAGACGGCCGAACCTGGAGTGGCAGCCAGCACCTGCGAGAAGCCCATGATGATGTTGAGCGGAGTGCGTATCTGGTGGGTGACGTTCTGCAGGAAGGCGGTCTTTTTCTTGTCGGCCTCCATGGCCAGTCGGGTGGCCTCTGCCAGTTCCTCGTTGCGCTGCTGGGCCTTTTCGGTGGTGTAGCGCACGATACCCATGTGGAAGTTGAGCGACTTCAACATGCTGGCAAAGCTGTTCTGTAGCATGCCGACGGCATCCTCACGCTGGCTGCGGGGTATGTGTATATCCGTGTTGCCTGCGGCGATGCTCTGCGCCTTTTCCAGCAGCGAGTTCAGGGGACTGATGGACTGGGTGACGGTTCTATGACAAAGCACAATGATGAAAATGACGCCGATGACGAGCAGGGGCACCAGAATGTAGGTCAGCTTGTTGTACTGGTAGAGTATGTCGCTGTCAGGGCTGACGAGTGCCAGACTCCACGAGGTGCCAGGCACAGGCTGGTAGCATACCAGGCAGGGTACTCCGTCGATGGCGACTGCCATGCTGCCCTGATTGCCAGCGGTCATCTCGTGGCCCAAGGCGATGATGTCCGAGTGTCGTCTGGGGTCAACGTCTTCGAAGATGCCGTGCACGAAGAGCCGGGTGGAGTCGGGGTGTATGTGGTAGCGCCCCTCACGGTCCACCATGATGAAATAGGAGTTAGGGTAGGGCTTCTCCTGGGAGATGATCTTGGAGAGCTTCGACAGCGACACGTCGGAGGAGATGACGGAGATCATCTTTCCCTCCTTATTATATATAGGTTTACTGAAAGAGGCTATCATGCCGTTAAGGGCCACTTCCAGCGAGTCGGTGTCGTCGAAGAAATCCACCCAGACGGGTTTTCTCATGTCGTGTGGCAGTTTGTACCACGGCTTGACAAAGTATTCGTATTGCTCTTCCACAACGGTGGTGACGGTGTCGTTCTCCCTGATGGAGTAGGCGGAGAAGTACCTCCCGTACTGGGGGAAGAAGTCGGGCTCCATGCTGATGGAGCAACCGTCAATGTGGGGGTTGGTCGAGACGATGCGGCGGGTGAGTGACAGCAGCGAGTCAGGCTGCAGATTCTGCATGATGAGCCAACTGTTGGCGTTGGTGGCGTTCTCTACGGCCGAGAGCCTACGGCATACGCGCAGCATGGTCTTGTTGAGCATGCTGTTGGCATGGCCTACAGCCTCTTCACGGATGATGTGGCGCGACTGCGTGTAGAGCACACCCAGTGCCAGGATGAAGATGGGCGCAGCCAGCAGCATGATGCCGAGGGTGAGCTTGGTGGAGAGGCGCTTGCGGATGTTAAGCATCGTGCACCTCCTTTCTGATGTCCTCGTTGGAGATGTTGATAAGCTCGTCGAGCAGCTTGGCAATGGTGTCGCCGTTCTTCTGGATGTCAGCGGCCAGACAGACGGTCTGCACATTGTCGGCAGCAGGGTCGCTGCAGCTGGTGTCGCACATGGAGTCGACATCCTTCATGATGGCTTTGGCGGGCGCTACCATCTGGTTGGACATGTTGTGCATGAAGGCCAGCTTCATGCGGTCGGCCTTCTGGGCTTCCTTATAGGCATTGCGCAGGCTCTCTCCGCGCTGCTGCAGGGTGTCCTTCAGCTGTTCCAGTTCGCCTGTCTGGGAGGCCAGCGCCTGCTGCATCTGCTGGAAGTTGTCCTGCAGTCGTCCTATCTCGTCCTCCTGATGGCTGTCAGGGATGGGCTCGTCGTAGTTGCCCTTGGCAATGCGCTGTGCCGACTCGGTCAGTATGTCCAGCGGCTTGAGCTGACGGTGGAAAATGGTACGGCTGAGCAGGAAGAGCAGCAGCATGCCGACGATGGCAATGGCCAGCACGTAGTAGAGCAGGTCGTTGTAGTCACCGAAGATGTCTTTGTCAGGATACAGTATGCCTGTGCTCCAGTTCAGCTTCTCCATGGTACGTCCGGCCACGGCGGTACGTTTGTAGGGCTGGAAGAAGAGGTGGTAGTCGGTGCTGTTGAGGCGGAATTGACGGTAGCCCGTCTCGCCTGACAGCATCGCCTCGATGCCCTTTCTGGCATTCCGGTCTGCCTGACCGTCAGCGTAGATGAGGGCCGACCCTGTCTTTACCTTGATACTGTCAGGATGGATGATGAACGATCCGTCTTCGTCGAGCAGCATGCAGAAGGAGTTGGGCGAGGGCTTGGCCAGACTGATGATGTACGAGAGCTGGCTGATGGACACGCCCAGGCCCATGATGGCGTAGGGACGCCCTTCTTCATCAGGGAAAGGCAGGCAGAACGTGATGACGGGCACCTCGTCAGGCTCGTCGCCGGTCATGGGGCTCTGCCATCCTGGCTTGCCTCCCGACATGGGCTTGGCAAACCAGGGCTGCTCCTTGTATTCGCCGTCTTGCAAGGCTTTTTCCTCAATGCCTCCTTCGGGCAGGTGGTGGACGTAGGCCATGAAGTACTTACGGTCCTTGTAGTAGTCGTCTCTGAAGGCAATGGCACAGCCGGTGACGTAGGGGCTTGAGTCCACCAGCTGACGGGCGAAGGTGACCATCATGTCTGGGTTGTCCATGTGGGGCATCATGCTGAAGTAGAAGTTGCCTGCCGTCTGCTCCACGCTCAGCAGAATGTTGTCAATGTGCTGTATGGTGCCCTCCAGCGTCTGGGATGCCTTCTGGATGGCCTCCTCCTTGATGGCCCTTCTCGAGAAAAACAGCATGACGATGAGCGAAACCATTAATAGCAGCGTAATGGGAATCACTATCATCAGGCTCAGCCTTACTGAAAGCTTTTTACCGAATACCTTACTCAGAAGCCCCAATCCTTAATGTTTAATGTTTAATGTTTAATGTTTAATGTTTAATGTTTAATCTTTAATCTTTAATGTTTAATGTTTAATGTTTAATCAACTCCAAACGTCAGTTCGTCCTTTTCCGGATGCTTGCCAATGTGGATGGTGGCACCCAGGGGAAGAGCATCGTTGACTATCATTTCCGAAATGCCGTCCTCAATGTAGGTCTGGATGGCACGTTTCAACGGACGGGCGCCAAACTGCACGTCGTAGCCCTTTGAGGCCACCAGCTCCTTCGCCTCGTCGCTCAGTTCCACCTTGTAGCCAAGCTGGTCAACGCGCTTCCACAGGGAGCTCAGCTCAATGTCAATAATCTGCTTGATGGCCGTGAGGTCCAGCTGATCGAAGGTGATGATTTCATCCAAGCGGTTGAGGAACTCAGGCGAGAACTGCTTGGACAGCGCCTTCTGCACAATGCTGCGCGCATGCTCCTTGTCCTTCTCGTCCATGGCCAGTCCCAGTCCGCTGGCGTTGAAGCCCACGCCGCGTCCGAAGTCCTTGAGCTGGCGCGTACCGGCATTCGAGGTCATGATGATGACGGTGTTGCGGAAATCCACGAACCGTCCGTTGCCGTCCGTCAGCCGGCCCTCGTCCAGCACCTGCAGCAGCAAGTTGAACACGTTGCCATGAGCCTTCTCTATCTCGTCGAGCAGTACGATGGAGTAGGGGTGACGGCGTACCCGTTCGGTCAGCTGTCCGCCCTCCTCGTAACCCACGTAGCCCGGAGGGGCACCGATGAGTCTCGAGACGTTGAACGACTCTGTATATTCACTCATATCAACACGTATCAGAGCCTCGCTCGAGCCGAACATAAACTCGGCCAGCTTCTTGGCCAGATAGGTCTTGCCCACGCCCGTGGGGCCTAAGAACATGAAGGCTCCGATGGGGTGGTTGGGGTCTTTCAGCCCCACGCGGTTGCGCTGAATGGCACGAACCATCTTCTCAATGGCGGTGTCCTGGGCAATGACGGCCTGCTTCAGCTCCTGGGCCATACCCTTCAGGCGGATGCCCTCCTGTTCGGCCATTCGCTGTACAGGTACGCCCGTCATCATCGACACCACGTCAGCCACCTCTTTGTCGGTGACGGTGTGGCGCTCCTCAGTCTCGCCTCTGCTCCACTTGTGGTTGAGCTCTTCCAGCTCGCGTTCCAGCACGGTCTGACGGTCGCGGTAGCTGGCTGCCAGCTCGTAGTTCTGCTGCTGCACGGCGTCCTGCTTCTGCTCCTTCACAAGGGCTATCTCGCTTTCCTTATCCTTAATCTCAGGCGGCACCTGCGCATGAGCCAGATGAACGCGTGAGCCCACCTCGTCCATCGCATCAATGGCCTTGTCAGGGAAGGCACGGTCGGCAATGTAGCGTTGTGTCAGTTTGACACATGCTGTCAGTGCGTCATCCGTGTAGCTCACGTGGTGGTGGTATTCGTAGCGGTCCTTGATGTTGTGGAGAATCTGCATCGTCTCGTCGGCAGTCGTCGGCTCCACCAGGATCTTCTGGAAGCGGCGCTCCAGGGCACCGTCCTTCTCAATGCTGTTGCGGTACTCGTCAAGCGTGGTGGCACCGATACACTGCATGGAACCGCGTGCCAGAGCGGGTTTCAGAATGTTGGCAGCATCCATGGTGCCGGCAGCTGAGCCTGCGCCGATGATGGTGTGTATCTCGTCAATGAAGACGATGATGTCGTCGTTCTGTTCTATTTCCTTGATGAGGGCACGGATGCGCTCCTCAAACTGTCCGCGATACTTTGTGCCTGCCACGATGCCGGTCATGTCAAGGTTGACAATGCGCTTGTTGAAGAGCACGGGCGAGGTGTGCTTGTCGGCTATCATCTGCGCCAGCCCTTCCACAATGGCGCTCTTGCCCACGCCGGGCTCGCCTATCAGGATGGGGTTGTTCTTCTTGCGGCGGCCCAGTATCTCGATGAGTCGCATGATTTCACGCTCACGGCCCACTACGGGGTCGAGCTTTCCTTCACGGGCTGCCTGCGTCAGGTCGGTCGAGAAGTTGTCGAGCACGGGCGTCTTCGACTTGGTCTTCGTCTTTGCCGTCGTAGTGGTCGGCTGAGCGGTGTCGGCGGTACGCTGTCCGTCGCCGCCCTGCTCTTCCTCTTCTTCGAAGTCTTCGTCAGGCAGGTGGATTCCGTCTTTCACTTCGTTCTGCTTAACCTGCAGCATGGTGAATACGTCTTCGTAATTCATGTTGTTGAATTCCAGTATGTTTTTCGCACCGTTGTCCACCTGGTCATGCAGGATGGCCAACAGCAAGTGCTGTTCCTCAATACGTTCGGTATGCTGTATGCGTGCCTCGAGCACTGCCAGTTTCAGAATGTTGCTGGCCTTCTCGTTCAGCACCAGCTCTGTGGTGTTGATGGGCATGGTCAGTTCGTCCTCGCGAACCCTGTTCTCGAGTTCTGCCTTCACCGACTGGGTGTTGATGTCGAGCCTGCGAAACACGTCAGTGACGGGTCCCTCATTCAGGCGTAGCAGACCCAGCAGCAGGTGTTCAGGCCCTACGGAACGGCTGGCCAGCCGTGCGGCCTCCTCGCGTGAGAAAGCCAGTATTGCGGATACCTTGGGTGAAAATTGGCTTGTCATGTCTGTTGTAAAAATCTGTTTACCTTGCAAAAGTACTAATTCTAATTGAAACAACCAAAAAAAATCGGCCGTCTGTGAAGAAAAAATGCAAATATTGTGCCAGTACTCATAGGAAACGACTTTGTGACACACACGCTTTAACATATTTTCACCTTAACCATAACGAAAACCATAACCATAATACCAAACCCCGCTATGCTCAGCCCCACACCAGAGGCCAACATCGCCACTGCAGTATAACTTCTAATCTTCATACCACTTATTTTTTAACAACGGATTTCACGGATTTTTCAACATAGGTTGTTTTTAAATTCAATCCGTGTAATCCGCGTAATCCGTTGTCAGAGAGAATTAGGGCTCCGGCTCCGGGTCTGCACTCAGCGGGTTGCTGATAGGCGTGAGCTTATACAGCGGAGTCTTCGTCTTTCCAGAATCCGAAGTCTTGTAACCCGTAATCTCGATGAGGTTACCCCAGATGAGCGAGCACTTCTCCTTGAAGGCCTTGCTGGTCAGGTCGTCCAGCTTGGTGCCGTCAGGCAGGTAGCGCACGCGGATACCCTCGATGGCGGCAGAAGGCGCCATGTCCTTGGCGGCTGCGACGTTCTCCAGTCCGCCCTTGACGTTGAGGGCCGTGGGGTAGAAGGTTCCCAGTCCGTCCAGCTTGACGGGCTGACCCTGAGCCAGCAGCTCGGGGATACACTGGCACAGCTTGGTCAGCACACCCTCCACGATGTCGCGGGTGTAGATAGAGCCGTGCTCGCTGATATGCTTGGCAAGACCACGCAGCGACAGGGTGCGGTTGCGGTCAAGCTCGGCGTACAAACGTCCGAACTGGTCGGACTTCTCATTATTATTGGCGCGAAGGTTTACGCGCAGTTCAATAGAATTAACAGTTGCCATATTTATAACGGTCTTACGAATAGTTTAAGGCGGCTTTCGTTATACCCGATAGCAGCTTTGTCGTTGCAATACCCGTGCCCTAATGTCTCAATACCCGTGCCCTAATGTCTCAATAGGTCGGGGCAAACATGTGGTTTGTGACGTGGTAAAACCAATGAACGCTGCATCTTCGTCCGACTTGCCGTTGCAAGTATGGTTCAAGGCAAATGCAGAGGCAAGCTCTACAAGACCATGTGGACAATGAAGATAAGGGGGTAACGAAACGTGACTCCATCGGCAGAGAGCAAAAAGCGGTCTACATCAACGAGAGCGGTCTCTACCATTACGAGTGTAAAGCCCTGCTGGTAGTCTAGATGAACATGACAACATTGCACCTTGCAACATTGCATTAAGCTATTTTTCGGCATGAAAAATGACGGTAAAAGTTTTAAATAGAATATATATTATAATATATATTCGTAATTTAAAGGTCGGATTTGACCTTAATGCAATGTTGCAAGGTGCAATGTTGAAAGATTTGTGTAACTAATTGAAGAACAGAGTGCTATGGGAAAAATTGAAAAGAAAATCGTGTTTTCGGCATTTCAGCACCAAGCGGACAAAACGCGGCTCTATCATACTGCTGTACAGCGGATTAAGTTCCGAAACCCCCATAAATAACCAGTCAACTGCTGTTCCGGAAGGAACGGCAGTTTTCTTTGCAACATTACACCTTTCAACATTTCATTAAGGAAAAATAGACCGTATTAATGAATGTTAAAGCGAAAGGTTTTTTGCGATGCCCATAGCGTCTGGGCGATGTTTGACGTAATAGTGGAGGAGGAGCCAAAGGCAGAGGATGATGACGTAAATCATGACGACTTGGAGAATGGAGGGATGGAGGCCATCAATGCTGGCGAAGGGTAGGGAGGCAATCCACGCTGTCCAGGCGTTCAGCCATGAGGCTAAGGTGGCGGGGATGACGATGATCATGGACTGGAGGGCAGGCCAGAAACCAAGCAGCAGGGCGACGACCATAGAGTAGAGGATGAGCGTGGCAAGGGGAATGGCGACGTAGTTGGCCAACAGAAACCATAAGGAGAAACGGCCGAAGTAATAGGCGATGAGCGGAGTGGTACCTATTTGGGCGGCGATGCTGACGGTAGTAAGGGACAGAAGGCTTTTGGTAAGTGGTAAGTGGTGAGTGGCGGGTGGTGATGGGATGAGGGGTGTAAAGAGCAGGATGGCGAGTACGGCGCAGAACGACAGTTGGAAGCCGATGTCGAAGAGCGAATAGGGATTAACCACGAGCATGATGAGGGCAGCCAAGGCCAAAGAGTTGAGGGGTGCGGCTCCTCGGTTGAGCACGCGGACCAGTGCCAAGGTGGTAATCATGACGGCTGCACGGATAACG
>JAILHP010000133.1 GCA_024695705.1 Prevotella sp.
GTCACCAGCATCGAGGTGCCCAAGTCCATCGAGGCCAAGTACTTCAAAATGCCCGCAGGATATAAGGTGAAGTGAGTTAGGAGTTAGGAACTCTTGGTTAGCCAAGCGGCAGAGCCGAGCGTGGAGTTGAGCGGAAAAGTAAAGAAATTATTAAAAAATCAAGATTAATGATTAAAAACTCCTAACTTCTAACTCCTAACTCCTAACTTTTTATTACCTTTGCTGCCCAAATGATATAGTTAGACCAAGAGATGAAACAATTGATAGCGTTTTTAGCCTTCACGGGCTTGCTGATGTTTTGCCAGCCTATGGCCGCACAGGATTCCATATCTACTGACTCGGCAATGGCTGAGACCATGGTGGTGGATGATGCCATGCTGGACGATGAAGCCTTAACTGAAGAGGGTGGGGGACTGCACAAGGTCCTGAAGACGAAGTTTATTGAGGGTTCCACCAGCTTTATGGCCTTGGTGGCACTGGCACTGGTGCTGGGACTGGCGTTCTGCATTGAGCGTATTATCTACCTCACCTTGTCGGAAATCAATGCCAAGAAGTTCATGGGCGACGTGGATGAGAAGATACAGGCGGGCGACATTGAGGGCGCCAAGCAGTTGTGTCGAGAGACGCGTGGCCCTGTGGCCAGCATCTGCTATCAGGGACTGTTGCGCATCCATGAGTCGCTCGACAATATTGAGCGCAGCATCGTGAGCTATGGCTCCGTGCAGATAGCCAACCTGGAGAAGGGCTGTACGTGGATTACGCTGTTTATTGCTGTGGCACCGTCGTTGGGATTCCTGGGTACGGTCATCGGTATGGTGATGGCTTTCGACAAGATTCAGCAGGCGGGTGACATCTCAACAAGCATTGTGGCCGAGGGTATGAAGGTGGCGCTGATTACCACCATCTTCGGTATCATCGTGGCGGTCATCCTGCAGCTGTTCTATAACTTTATCCTTTCGAAGATTGAGCATCTGACATCGCAGATGGAGGAGTCGTCCATCACGCTGATGGATTCTATTACGAGGTATAAGAAGTTGAAAGTTGAGAGTTGAAAGTCAGGAGTTATGGGTGATTCGTGGATGATTGATGCACTGCTGTATGTGGTTTATCTGTTGCTGGGAGTAGTGACGGGACTGGCTGTATGGTCGGGACTGCATGGTGTGCGGAGTCATCAGAAGACGAAGGAACCGACACGTGGAGTTCCCGCCCGTGCCATTGCCTACGGCGTTGCCGGACTGTTGGCTGTCGTCATGCTGATTACCTTCCTCTTGGGTTCCTCCAAGCCCATGCTCATCAACAGTCAGTGGTTCAAGGACGTGCTATGGCTGAAACTCACGGATATGTTCATCTATACGGCGCTGGTCATGCTGATAGTAGCTGCTATTGGCGTGGTAATCGGTGCGTCGGGAATGATGAGAAAGGTAAAGAGGTAAAAGCCATAATAGTACAATAGTAAATAGTCAAATCGTAAAATATACACGTGATATCATTTCGCAGACGTAAGCGCCGCAGGGTTCCAGCCCTCAACACCACGGCAACGGCCGACATCTCGTTCATGCTGCTGGTGTTCTTTCTTGTCACTACGTCGATAGACTCGGACAAGGGACTCAACCGGACGCTGCCACCCCTGTCGCAGGACGAGACGGAACAGGCCATTGACGTAAGTGAGCGTAACGTGCTGCGAATCACGATTGACGATAAAGACAGCCTGCGCTGTGAAGGCGAACAGGTGACGCCGGACGAGCTTCGGGAACGCATCAGGAGCTTTGTCTCGACAACGGAAATGGAAAAGCATGTGCTGAGCATTCAGGTGTCACGGCAGACCAGCTACGATGCCTACTTCGCCATGCAGAACGCCATCGTGGCGGCCTATCAGTCGCTGCGCAGCGAGTATGCCAAGCAGCGTTTCGGTCTTCCGCTGGAGCAGTTGACCCCTGAACAAAGGGATTCCGTCATCCTGCATGTCCCTCAGCGCATCAGCGAAGGAGAGCCGGAGGAGTAGTTTGGAGTTCTTGGCTGAGCCAAGCGGCGAAGCCGAGCGAGGAGTTAAGGTCTGAAATTTATTCTTAAATGTTTAATGTTTAATGTAAAAAGACGTGAGCGAGAGGTGCCTGGGCTGAACACAGCAGCCCTGCCTGACCTGATCTTCACCGTACTGTTTTTCTTCATGATTGTGACCCACATGAGACAGGCAGACGTGAAGGTGCAGTACCGTGTGCCTGAGGGTACCGAACTCAGCCGTCTTGCCAACAAGGCAACAGCTCAATATATATATATAGGTAGCATGGGGAACAACGGTGCTCCCGTCATCCAACTGAACAACCGCATTGTGACGATTGACGAGCTACGCGACGAGTTGATACGTCAGCGACAGCTGATGAGTGACGAAGATTGCGACCGGATGGTGGTTTCCATACGTGCTGACCGAAACACCGACATGGGTGTTATTGCCGATGTGAAGCGGGCCTTACGCGAGGCCAATGCCCTGCGCGTCAGCTACTCGGCGCTCGATACCTCGAACGGGGAAACGCCCCCGGTGAGGAAATAAAAGCAAATTGTTTCATCATTAAATAGTAGTAATTATGGCTTCTCAGAAAATTGACAAATTAGACAAGAAGATACTGCGACTGATTGCAGAGGACGCACGTATCCCTTTCCTCGAGGTTGCACGCATCTGTAAGGTGAGCGGAGCCGCCATCCATCAGCGTATTCAGAAACTCTACAACAACGGTGTACTGAAGGGCTCGCAGTTTATCATGGAACCCGAGAAGATTGGTTTTGAGACTTGTGCCTTCATGGGCCTCAAACTGAAAGACCCCGAAAACTTCGATGTGGCGGTGGAAGGACTGAAAAAGATTCCCGAGGTAGTTGAATGCCACTATACCACGGGAAACTTTGATATGTTCATCAAGATCTACGCGAAGAACAACCACCACCTGCTGGATGTCATTCACGACCAGCTGCAGCCCCTGGGACTGTCAAGCAGCGAGACGCTCATCTCGTTCAATACGGTCATCAGCCGACAGATTCCTGTCATGGAAATGCTGGACCAGCTGAAGGACGAATAGTCCAGATAGTTATCTGACGTAATCCACAAAGGCGTATTCGAAGGCGTGACGTTCGTCCTTCGGATGCGCCTCTTTTGTTTCCACACGCCAGTCGCTGTAGTCAGGAAAGAAGGTGTCGGCCTGTGCCGGCACGTCGTCCACCTCTGTCAGACACAGACGGTCGGCCACCTTGATGGCCTGCTCATAGACCGATGCCCCGCCAATGATGTAGATGTCCTCGTCAGGACCGCAGCTTTGCAGTGCTTTTTCCAACGATGTATAGACGTCGCAGCCGGGGAAAGGCAGACCCCTCCCGGCCTCCCCTGTAGGGGAGGGGATTACTCTTCGTGAGAGCACGATGTTCCGACGGTTGGGCAGGGCTCCCTTGGGCAGTGAGCGGAAGGTGTTGCTGCCCATGATGATGGTATGTCCGGTAGTCAGCTGCTTAAACCGCTTCAGGTCGTTCGGCAGCCAGTAAATCAGTTTGTTCTTATAGCCAATGGCCCTGTTTCTCGCTACAGCAGCAATGATAGTAATCATAATTTTCAATTTTCAATTTTCAATTCTCGATTACACCGACACCTCCGCTTTGATATGTGGCCAAGGGTCATAGCCTTCCAGCTCGAAGTCCTCGAAGTGGAAGTCGAAGATGCTCTTGACGTCAGGGTTAATCTTCATGATAGGCAGCGGACGCGGCTCACGGGTGAGCTGCAGCCGGGCCTGCTCCAAGTGGTTCAGGTACAGGTGGGTATCACCCGTAGTATGGATGAAGTCGCCTGCCTCGCAGCCCGTCACCTGTGCCATCATCTGCAGCAGCAGGGCATACGACGCAATGTTGAACGGCACACCGAGAAAGGTGTCGGCTGAACGCTGGTAGAGCTGCAGCGAGAGGCGACGCTTCTCACTGCCCTCGATGGGTGCCGTATAGAACTGGAAGATGGTGTGACAGGGCGGCAGCGCCATCTTGTTGACCTCTGCCACGTTCCAGGCAGACACCATCATACGCCGTGAGTCGGGGTTGTTCTTCAGCTGATCCACCACGTACTGTATCTGGTCGATGGTGCCCCCGTTGTAGTCGGGCCATGAACGCCACTGGTGTCCATAGACGGGACCCAGCTCGCCGTTCTCGTCAGCCCACTCGTTCCAGATGCGTACACCGTGCTCCTGCAGGTATTTCACGTTTGTATCGCCCTGCAGGAACCACAGCAGCTCGTAAATGATACTCTTTAGATGCAGCTTTTTCGTGGTCAGCAGGGGAAAGCCGTCGGCCAGGTTGTAGCGCGACTGCGTTCCGAAGATGCTGATGGTACCCGTTCCGGTGCGGTCGCCTTTCTGCGTTCCTTCGGTCAGGATGCGGTTAAGAATGTCTAAGTATTGCTTCATATTCGTTGGGTATATGCGTTGTTTTGATTCTCCATGCTTTGGGGTAGAGGTTATTGGCGCGGCTGCCGATGTTTTTCATTTGTCCGAGCGGATAGCCCATGAACGTCACTTCGACTATGCCGCGTGGCGTGTCTTCAGGCAGCACCAGTGCTTCGCCGCGGAGGTAGGCAATGGCTTGGGGGTAGGAGAGGGGAACAGACTCACCCCCAGCCCCTCCCTGTGAGGGAGGGGAGAAATTACTATGCAAGCGTGAGTCTTTTGTCTTTCGGGTATTTTCTCCCCTCCATTCAGGGAGGGGTTGGGGGAGGGTCCCCTTCTTCATGATCGCCATAAACAGCCCTTCCCCTCGTGTGATGCCGGGAATGAACCGATAGACGGGGGCATCGAAGCCCTTGAGTAGCGAGCCCGTGATGTTCCATTCGGGTTTCGTGGCAACGGGCAGCACTTTAGCTCCCAGCTCCTCCATGAACCAACGGATGTTCTCCTCGTTCTCCTTAGTATTAAAGGTACAGGTACTATATATAAGTATGCCGCCGTCGTCAAGGCACTGCCATGCATCGCTGACAATCTCACGCTGGAGTTGCCAGCAGCGTTCCACGTTCTTGGGGCTCCACTCGCTGATGGTGGCAGGGTCCTTGCGGAACATGCCTTCGCCCGAGCAGGGCACGTCGCAGAGAATGAGGGAAAACCGCATTCCACGCTTGACGAAGTCGCGTGGGTAGAGGTTGGTCACCTCGTGGTTGGGGTAGCCCCACTTCTGTACGTTCTCCTCCAGCACCTGATAGCGGTTGCGTATGGGTTCGTTCGACACGAGCAGACAATCGTCGGGCAGCACGCTACGCAGCAGCGTTGATTTGCCGCC
>JAILHP010000154.1 GCA_024695705.1 Prevotella sp.
GCCGTGAACTACGAGGCCATTGTCTTCGTCAACGGTAAGGAACTGGGCAAGCATGTGGGAGGCTTCACGCCGTTCTGCTATGACATTACCGAACTGGTGCAGGAGGGCAAGAACTATGTCATCCTGAAGGTGGATAACAAACGCCATCAGGACAATGTGCCCACCCGTAACTTCGACTGGTGGAACTATGGCGGCATCACCCGTGACGTGCTGTTGGTGACGGTACCTGAGACGTATGTCGAGGATTACGCGCTGACATTGTCACGTGACGACCGAAGAACCATTCAGGTAAGTGTCCGTCTGAACAGCAGACAGGCCGGCGAGCAGGTGATGCTCTCCATTCCCGAACTGAAAGTCAAGAAGACCCTGGTGACCGACACCACAGGGTGTGCCTCGCTGAGTCTGAAAGCGAAGAACCTACAGCTGTGGTCGCCTGAGCAGCCGAAGCTCTATGCGGTCAACATCACCCATGATGACGAGCAGATTAGCGATGAGATAGGTTTCCGAACCATTGAGACGCGGGGACGTGAGCTCCTGCTGAATGGTAAGCCTATCTTCCTGCGTGGCGTCTGTGCCCATGAGGAGACGGCCTATTCCAACTGTAGGGCCAACTCTGCCGCCGATGCCGACACGCTGCTGGGCTGGGCCAAGGAGCTGGGGTGTAACTTCATGCGTCTGGCTCACTATCCGCATAACGAGCATGCCATCCGAGAAGCTGAACGGCAGGGAATGCTCCTGTGGTCGGAGATTCCCGTCTATTGGACCATTTCCTGGGGCAACGACCGTACGTATGCCAATGCCGAGCAGCAGTTGCATGACATGATATCCCGTGACCATAACCGTGCGAACATCATCATCTGGAGCATTGCCAACGAGACGCCCCATAGTGCCGCCCGCGACCGTTTCCTTGGACGCCTGGCACAGTATGCCCGTTCGATGGACTCCACACGTCTCATCAGCATGGCGATGGAGGTCACTGGGGCTTCTAACTACGTTAACCGACTGCACGACAATATGCACGAGTATGTGGATGTGGTGAGCTTCAACCAGTACATTGGCTGGTATCGTGACGTGAATGATGCCCGTCGCATGACCTGGGAGATACCTTACGAAAAGCCTGTCATTGTCAGTGAGTTTGGCGGTGGAGCAAAGGCTGGCCTGCATGGTTCTGTGGAGCAGCGCTGGACGGAGGAGTTTCAGGAGAACCTCTACCGTGAGAACCTGGAAATGCTGGATAAGATAGAGGGCCTGGCAGGCACTTGCCCGTGGGTGCTCAAGGATTTCCGCTCACCGCGCCGTCCGCTTCCGCATATTCAGGACTACTTCAACCGCAAGGGTCTCTTCTCTGACCAAGGTCAGCGCAAGAAGGCTTTTTACGTCATGAAAAAGTGGTATGAAGGGAAAGCGGGGCTTCGGTAGCGGCCTGCGGCCTAAATGATAAATGATAAATGAGAAATGATAAACGGCCTGCGGCCTAAATGATAAATGAGAAATGATAAATGATAAAGAATATGGCAACAGGAATGAATAAAGGTAAATGGATGATGATGGTGATAGGTTTATCATTTATCATTTGTCATTTATCATTTAGCAGCGTAGCGGCGCAAAACGCTCTCTCCCGTGACCGCAGGTGTTTTGACCAGAACTGGCGCTTTATCTTGGCTGACTCGGCAAAGATGGCGAAGCCGGAGTATAACGATGGCCATTGGAGGTTGCTGAACCTACCGCATGACTGGGCCATTGAGGGTGACTTCTCTGCCGGAAACCCCAGCGGGGCCGGAGGCGGCGCGCTGCCTGGCGGGGTAGGGTGGTACCGTAAGCATTTCCGTATCAGCGAGGTACGCCGTTACTTCCTGGAATTCGATGGCGTATATATGAACTCCACCGTCTATGTCAATGGTGAACTGGTGGGTACACGTCCCTATGGCTACAGCTCGTTTGAGTATGAGATTACGCGTTATCTGCGTACGGGTGACAACGTCATTGCCGTGCGTGTGGATAACAGCGACCAGCCGAACTCCCGCTGGTACTCGGGTTGTGGCATCTACCGTCACGTATGGCTGACCGAAACGTCATCTACCCGTATCAAGCACTGGGGCATCGGCGTGGTGACCGATGTCAAGAAACGCAGGGCTACGGTGACCGTCGAGATAGACAAGCCGCATGGCTCCAAGCTCAAGCCCCAGATTAAACATGTGCTGTACGACCGCGACGGACGGCAGTTGGACAGCTCGTCAGGACAGAAAGCCAATCTCAAGGTGTCGAAGTCGGCCCTGCGGCTCTGGTCGCCTGTCGACCCCTATATATATAAGATACGCACGCAACTGCTGGTAGGCGGCAGGGTGATGGATGAGGTGTGGACGACGACGGCTTTCCGCGACTTCCGTTTCGATGCCCAGACGGGTTTCTGGCTCAACGGCAAGAACATGAAGCTGAACGGAGTCTGCGAGCACCATGACTTCGGCTGTCTGGGGGCTGCTCTTAACGAAGACGCCCTGCACCGAAAGTTAACGAAGCTGAAAGCCATGGGCTGCAATGCCATTCGTTCCAGCCATAACCCGCCGGCTCCCGAGCTGCTCAACATGTGCGACACCATGGGCTTCATCGTCATGGACGAGAGTTTCGACATGTGGCGTCGCCGTAAGACGCAGAACGACTATGCCCGCTTCTTTGACGAGTGGCACGAGCGTGACCTCACCGACCTGGTGCTGCGCGACCGTAACCATCCCTGTATCCTGATGTGGTCGATAGGCAACGAGGTGCTGGAACAGTGGAGTGATGCGGCTGCCGATACGCTGACCCTGGAACAGGCGAACCTTATCCTGAATGCCGGTCACGATGCTTCGACATTGGCCAACGACCATACAACGAGTGTCAACACGCTGCTTTGTGACCACTTGGCCGACATCGTGCGCCGCTATGATACTACACGCCCCATCACTTCAGGCTGTAACGAACCGTCGCCCAACAATCACCTGTTCAAAGGAAAAGGCATCGACATCATCGGCTTCAACTACCACCATGAGTGGATCAAAGACGTGCCCAAGAACTTCCCCGGCCGTCCGTTCATCATGACGGAAAGTGTCTCCGCCCTGCAGACGACAGGCAACTACATGATGCCCAGCGACTCCATCCGCAAGGCGCCGAAGCAGTGGTGGCTGCCCTATACAGACCCCAGTTTCATGTGTTCGGCCTACGACAACATGCATGCCTCGTGGAGTACGACGCACGAACAGAACTGGGACGTGGTGAAGCATACGCCTTATTGCGGTGGACAGTTTATCTGGACGGGCTTCGACTACATCGGTGAACCCACACCCTATGGCTTCCCAGCCCGCAGCAGCTACTTTGGCATCATCGACCTCAGTGGTCAGCCGAAGGATGTGTATTACATGTACCAGAGCGAGTGGACGGACAAGCCCGTGCTGCATCTCTTCCCCCACTGGAACTGGTTCGAAGGTCAGGAGATTGACATGTGGTGCTATTACAACAATGCCGACGAGGTGGAGCTGTTCATTAACGGCAAGAGCCAAGGCGTACGCACAAAATCCCCCTCCTTGGGAGGGGTTAGGGGAGGCTCTCCCTATCATGTCATGTGGCGGGTGAAGTTCGAGCCAGGCGAAGTGAAGGTAGTGGCTCGCAAGGGTGGACAGACAGTTGGCATGAAGACCATCCGCACGGCTGGACAGCCTGATCATCTGCGCCTCACCATCGATTACAACGGCTATAATAACACCCAACACCCATCACCTAACACCCACCTTACCTTCGTCAAGGTTGAAGTGGTCGATCGTGACGGTAACCTCTGTCCCTGGGCGGAGAACCAGGTGTTCTTTGATGTTCCTGGAGCTGAAATCGTTGGTGTGGATAACGGCAGCCAGTTCTCCATGGAGCGTTTCAAGGACAACAAGCGCAAGGCCTTCTTCGGGCGCTGCCTGGTGGTGGTACAAGGCCACGGCACGCTGACGGCAAAATCAATAGGACTCAAACAAGCAACCCTACAATTATGAAAAAGTTCTTTCTTATCTTTTGTCTCGTAGGTTGCGGTTTTGCCGCAACTCATGCGCAGATTCAGACCAACGCAGGCGTGCAGTACCTGCAGTGTATGCCGAAGGATGTCTCAACGGACTTCAGCGACCTCAGTAATACCTATTTCCTGGCCGACTCGCTGGCCTCGTTTGATGTGGCAACAGCCAGCGGTGAGGTAAACTGGAAGCGTTACCGGCTGTCGCCCCGTCAGGCTTTTAACCTCAACGGCTACTGGCCCGTGCGCATGCAGATGCTCGACTTCCCTGATGCCGCCTACGACAACGACCCTAACCTCCAGCTGAAGATTGACTTCATCAGCGACCGCTGCGTCCGCATCCGCCTGGCAACGACACCCGTTCAGAGACAAGGGTCAAGAAGCAAAGAGCAAGAAGACCCCATGTTCTGCGATGCCTTCAAGGAACGCCTAAATACTCCCCTCTCCCCTTGGAAGAGTGTGCACAACGGTTCTGCCGTTGTGTTCCGCTCCCCTAATGCCATCCTTGAGCTCCAGCGCTACCCCTTCCGCCTCGTGCTGAAGGACCGGAACGGCCGCATACTCACCCAGTCGCGCCATATCATTGACAACGACTCTACGCAGGTGAAGCTGCTGCCGTTTAACTTCATCAAGCGTGGCAGCGACAACTCACGTAGCGTGAACCCCGTGTTCCTGCTATCGCCTGGTGAGCGCATCTATGGCTGTGGTGAGTCGTTTACCTCGCTCAACAAGGTAGGACAGAAAGTGCACCTCAGCGTCACCGACCCGCAAGGTCCTGAGACTGACGGAATGTATAAGCCTGTGCCCTTCTACTTCTCCAACCGTGGCTATGGCATCTTCATGCACACCTCGGCACCCGTTACAGCCGACTTCGGTCAGAGCTACATCGGTGCCCAGCGCCTCTTCATGGCCGACGAGCAGATAGACCTATTTGTGTTCTTTGGTTCTCCCAAAGAAATCCTCAACGAATACACCAACATCACCGGCAAGAGCCCCATGCTGCCGTTGTGGTCGTTTGGCACGTGGATGAGCCGCATCACCTATTTCTCGCAGGAGGAGGGCCTCGACATTGCCCGTCAGCTGCGTAAACACAAGATACCTTCTGACGTCATCCATTTCGATACCGGCTGGTTCGGTGTTGACTGGCAGTGTGACTATGAGTTTGCCCGTGACCGCTTCCCTGACCCTGTGGGAATGCTGAAGCAGTTGAAGAACGAAGGCTTCCACACCTGCTTGTGGCAGTTGCCTTACTTTACGCCCAAAAACCGTTTCTTCCCCGAGATTATTGAGAAGAACATGCATGTGCGCAATGCCGACGGCGGCATGCCTTACGAGGATGCGGTACTTGACTTCACCAATCCTGAGACCGTCCGTTGGTATCAGGGCAAGATTCTCGGTCTGCTGAAGCAGGGTGTCAGCACCATCAAGTGCGACTTCGGCGAGGCTGCACCCTACAACGGCTTCTACCACAACGGACGCGGTGGCCTCTACGAGCATAACCTCTATCCGTTGCGTTACAACAAAGCCCTCTTCGAGGTTATCGACAGCTTTGCCAAATCTCCCCTCTCCCCTTGGGGAGGGGTTGGTGGTGAGACCGGGGCTGGTATTATTTGGGCCCGCTCGGCTTGGGCGGGTTCCCAGCGTTACGCCCTCCACTGGGGCGGCGATGCGGCCACTAATAACATCGGCATGCTGGGTGACCTGCGTGGTGGTTTGTCGTTCGGCTTGAGTGGCTTCTCCTTCTGGAGTCATGACATGGGCGGTTTTGTGACCGCTTCACCAGAGGACATTTACCGCCGTTGGCTGCCCTTCGGTTTCCTGTCGAGTCACACCCGTGCCCATGGCGCACCGCCGACAGAGCCTTGGCTCATCAGCGAGAGCTTCATCAAGGCGTTCCGTCAGGCTGCCGAGATGAAATATAAGCTGATGCCTTACGTCTATGCCCAGGCCAAGGACTGCACGCTGCGCGGTCTGCCGATGGTACGTGCCCTGTTGGTGGAATTCCCCGAAGACCCAGGTGCATGGCTTATTGAGGATGAATACATGTTCGGTTCCCAGATACTCGTGGCTCCCCTCATGGAGAGCGGCAACAGCCGCACGGTTTATCTCCCCTCCCTTGGGGAGGGGTCGGGGGTAGGCTCCAAATGGATAGACTACCAGACGGGTAAGGTGTATGACAGCGGTTGGCAGACCATCCAGGCTGGCCCCATTCCTGCCGTTATCCTTGTCCGCGACGGCTCCGTCATTCCCCATGCTCCGCTCGCCCAGCGCACCGATCAGATTCAGTGGGACAAGCTGGAGATGAAGACCTACAAGGCTGCCGCCACGAAGTGTACGGGCCTGCTCTTCAAACCTGGAGACACGGTGCTCACGGTGATTGAAAGGTAAAAAAGGTAAACAGGTAAAAAAGTAAAAAGGCTTCTCACCATCGTGGGAAGCCTTTTGTT
>JAILHP010000087.1 GCA_024695705.1 Prevotella sp.
TACGGCGTGACGGGCGTGAACAAACGCCCGCGCAACGCGAGCATCACCGACGTGATGATGATGTCGGACACGGACAAGAAGAAGTTTCTCAAGAAGCTCAACGCGTTCGACAAGAAGATGAAGTTCCACATCGCCAGCACATCTGAGCTCTACAAGGCGCTGAACATGCATTACAACATTCAGAGCGAGAACGGTCCGTACAGCATTGCCACAAAGGGATTCTACCTTGCGACAGACTACACGGGGTACCAGCGCATGAAGGCTCTCGTCAAGAAGTACGGACGATCAGGCGGCGGTGGTGGCGTGGGCTGATGATGGTACATGAAAGCAAATCGAGTTATTAACTTAAAACAAGTATTACAATGAAGAAGATTTTAGTATTAATGGTAGCCGTTTTCGTCATGACGATGACGGCAAGTGCACAGAAGAAGATTACGGAAGAGCAGCGTAACCAAGTGATTGAAAACCTCATCGGAAGGATGAAGCCCGTGGATGGCTCATGGCTCATCACGCCAGAGCCCATCTCGTACTACGAATACTGGGTGGTGACGGGCAAGAAGAAGCACGACGCCCACACCAGCGTGTCAAACGCCGCCAAAGTGACTCAAGCCGAGAAGGAGACGTTCGTAGATGCGCTGAACCGCGAGGCCGGGAGACCGTACTTCTCACTGCCCACAAGGGCTGAGATTCAGTTGGCTCACAAGAAAGTAGGCCTACACGGCGACCTGAGCCAGCTCTCGACTGCCACCGCCGGATGCTTCTGGATTAAAATCTCGAAAAAGATGTTCAAGGAACTGACGGAGTAGTTTTAAAACCACGGATTTTTATCACAAATTAGAAAACTAAAACTAAAAACAAAAACGATGATGAAGAAGATTTTTGTATTAATGGTAGCCATCTTCGCCATGGCGCTGACGGCGAGTGCACAAATCGCAGAGGGGACCTACATGATAAGTCATGCCGATTACCCCGCCCACGTGCTGACGACGAAGAACGCCAAGCCTGGTAACCGTGAAGCCGTCGTTCTGACGAAATGGGCGAGAAAAGACAACCAGCTGTGGCAAATCAAGAAGAACGCGGACGGCACGTACGCCATCCTCTCGTTAGCCAACCCCGCCTACGGCATCAACGTCTGCGAGGCCCTGATGCAGAACGGTGCGGAAATCATCACGTGGAACTGGACGGGATATGCCAACGAGAACTGGAAGATTGAGAAGCAGAGCAACGGCGCCTACCTCATCATGGTGGCGCAGGACAAGAGCTTCTGCATCCGCCCGAAGAACGGCAAGGTCAGCGACAACGTGCCTCTTGAGCTGACGAAGGCCAAATCGGATAGAAAAATGGAGTGGAATATTACAAAGGCCAGCAGGCAGAAATAAGGGTTTATACGAAAAGATACAGTCAATACCTACTCGCGCTGGTGCTTCGCGGCTCCGGACCGGACTGCCGAGCATCTAAACATCAACGACCACGGAGTGATTCTGAGACTCACACACTACCGTGACCGAAAGAAGAAGTAAACGACCACAGATGACATGGATTAAACGGATTATATTATAAACCTTTTAAAAGCAAAAAGCATGATGAAGAAGATTTTAGTACTAATGGTAGCCGTCTTCGCCATGACGATGACAGCAAGTGCACAGAAGATTACGAAAGAGCAGCGTAACCAAGTGATTGAGAACCTCATTGGAAGGATGAGACCCGTGGATGGCTGCTCATGGCTCATCACGACAGAGCCCATCTCGTACTACGAATACTGGGTGGTGACGGGCAAGAAGAAGCACGACGCCCGCACCAGCGTGTCAAACGCCGCCAAAGTGACGCAAGCAGAGAAGGAGTCGTTTGTGCTCGCACTGAACCAGGAGGCCAAACGCCCAATCTTCTCGCTGCCTACAAGGGCTGAGATTCAGTTAGCCCACAAGAAAGTAGGCCTGCACGGCGACCTGATCCAACTCTCGTCAGCCACCACCGGCTGCTTCTGGATTAAGATTTCGAAAAAGATGTATAAGGAACTGAAGGAATAGTCTCTGAACTACTAATTGTTTTTTTCTATTTTTAATATCACAATATCACACACGCTGATAGTCAACGACTTACGGTGTGACATTGTGATATTATTTTCTGAATTTAACGCTTCTTTCACATTCAGGACGGAGCAGGTGAGTCATCGGAACGGAACAAACAATGAATTCCCACGGAGGGAACGCATAGTTTGCTTCGTTCTTTCTATGGGTTCCCACCGTGGGAATGGAACGAAAGTCGGCATATAGTCACGATGTGTCCTGGGAATCAGTTTCCCAGAAGATAATTTCTGATTAATTTCTGCTAATTTCTTTCAAAAATACAGCTTTCTTCATATTTATTTCGTACCTTTGACTTCGTCGAAGGTACTTCCGTTCGAGAAAATCCAAATAATATTTGGTTTTCTGCTCACTTAATCGTACCTTTGCATCCAAATTGCGAAAGTGATGAAGAAAAAGACATTCAAATATCCCAAAGTCTATCTGTATGCTGCTGCCATCGGCCTACTGGCCATCGTGGCACAGGTATGCTACTTCCTGTTCGCATCGCTGTCAAAGTGCGAGGAGGTACAATACGTCTGCATCGATACCGACGACACGATGGACTCCGTAATGGCCAAGCTGGAACCCTTCAGCGCGAAGCCTGCCCTGAAGACGTTTCACATCATTTCCCGTCATGCCGGATATGCCAACAACATACATACCGGCCGTTACAAGATTGAGCCTGGCGACGGAGCCATCACCGTTTATCGGAGGCTGAGCGGCGGACAACAGGAGCCCATCGACCTCACTGTACCCGAGGCACGTACCATGCCACGTCTGGCCGCCCTACTGTCGAAGAAGCTCATGCTCGACTCCACGACCATCGCCCAGTCGCTCACCGACTCCATCTTCTGCGCCAAGTATGAGGCTGACACCGCAACTATTGCCTGCCTCTTCATCCCTAATACCTATAATATATATTGGGACACGACGCTGGACGACCTGATGCAGCGCATGCAACGTGAGCGTAACGACTTCTGGACTCCCGACCGCCGTCAAAAGGCTGAAGCCATCGGTCTGACACCTGACGAGGTGCAGACGCTGGCCAGCATCGTGGATGAGGAGACGAACGACGTGGAGGAGAAGCACATCATAGCCGGCCTCTACCTGAACCGTCTGAAGAAGGACATGCCGCTGCAGGCCTGCCCAACCATCAAGTTCGCATGGAGGCGTTTTGATCTGAAGCGTCTGTACGACAGACTGTTATCGATTGATAGTCCCTATAACACGTACCGCAACAAGGGACTGCCTCCAGGCCCCATCAAGGTGGCCAGCATCAAGGGCATTGATGCCGTGTTGAACTACACACCGTCGGACTATCTCTTCATGTGTGCTAAGGATGACTTCTCAGGTCATCACGCCTTTGCCGCTACTGGCCAGGAGCACATGGAGAATGCCAGACGGTACCAGCAGGCGCTGAACGAACGGGGGATAAAGTAAAGTTAAGAAAATTAAAGAAGTTAAGATAATAAATATGGAAGAGAAAATTTTGAACGAGAATGAGGAGAAGCGAAGCCTGAGCTTCGTGGAACAGTTTGTGAAGGAAGACCTGGAGGCAGGGAAGAATGGAGGACGTCTGCAGACACGCTTCCCACCGGAACCCAACGGATACATCCACATCGGACATGCCAAGGCCATCTGCATGGACTTCGGCGTGGCCGAGAAGTTCGGCGGTGTGTGTAACCTGCGATTTGACGATACCAACCCGTCGAAGGAAGACACGGAATATGTTGATAGCATCCTGCACGACATACAATGGCTTGGTTTCAAGTGGGGTAATCTCTACTACGCCTCCGACTACTTCGATAAGCTGTGGGACCTGGCCATGTGGATGATCAAGCAGGGACTGGCCTACGTTGATGAGCAGACCTCGGAGCAGATTGCCGAGCAGAAGGGTACGCCCACACAGCCTGGCACCGCCAGTCCGTTCCGTGACCGTCCGATAGAGGAGAACCTGCGACTGTTTGAGCAGATGAACACCCCAGAGGCCGTCGAGGGAAGCATGGTGCTGCGCGCGAAGCTCGACATGGCGAACCCGAACATGCACTTCCGCGACCCGGTCATCTACCGCATCATACACACCCCGCACCATCGTACGGGAACGAAGTGGCATGCCTACCCCATGTATGACTTCGCACACGGGCAGAGCGACTACTTCGAGGGTGTGACGCACTCTATCTGTACACTGGAGTTTGTGCCTCACCGTCCGCTCTACGACAAGTTTGTTGA
The DNA here is from genome assembly GCA_024695705.1 of Prevotella sp. Classification (GTDB taxonomy): domain Bacteria; phylum Bacteroidota; class Bacteroidia; order Bacteroidales; family Bacteroidaceae; genus Prevotella. Next base: position 4,296 of record JAILHP010000087.1, read on the forward strand.
CCTGCTGCAGGAGAAGGACCAGCAGCACGACTACCGTCCGCGACAGATTGAGTTCAACCGTCTGAACCTTACCTATACCGTCATGTCGAAGCGTAAGCTGAAGGCTCTCGTCGACGAGAAGCTGGTCAGCGGCTGGGACGACCCCCGTATGCCGACCGTCTGTGGTATGCGTCGTCGTGGCTATTCGGCACAGAGCATCCGTAACTTCATCGACTCCATCGGCTACACGAAGTTCGATGCCCTGAACGACTACGCCCTCCTGGAGGCTGCCGTGCGTGACGACCTGAACAAGCGTGCCTGCCGTGTGAGTGCCGTGCTGAACCCCGTGAAACTCATCATCACGAACTATCCTGAGGGAAAGACCGAAGAACTGACTGCCGTCAACAACCCTGAGAACGAGGCCGACGGTACACATACCATCACCTTCAGCCGCGAGCTGTGGATTGAGCGCGACGACTTCATGGAGGTGGCCGAAAAGAAGTTCCAACGACTGGCTCCTGGCAAGGAGGTGCGCCTGAAGAACGCCTATATCATCAAGTGCGACGAGGAGCACCCCTGCGACAAGAATGCTGAGGGCAACGTGACAACAATCTACGCCACCTACGCCCCCGAGACACGCAGCGGACTGCCCGGTGCCGACCGTAAGATTAAGGGTAAGACGCTACACTGGCTGAACAGCAACGACTGTCTGCCCGCTGAGGTTCGGTTGTACGACAGACTCTTCTCAGTTGAGAATCCGTCAGCTGACGACCGTGACTTCCGCGACCTACTGAACCCGAATTCACTCACCGTCCTGACCAACTGCTACGTGGAGCGATACCTGCAGGAGAAGAAGCCTGGCGACTTCCTGCAGTTCCAGCGCATTGGTTACTTTACCCCCGACATCAAATCCACACCCGACCACCTGGTGTTCAACCGCACCGTCGGGTTGAAGGATACTTGGAAAAGATGAAAACCGGCGATGACTATTTCGACAGCAAGGAGTTCCGCGAACTGCTTGCAGCATACGAAGAATCGGTCAGCTCAGGGCAGCCCATCCTAATGGATGCCGATGAGCTGACCGACATTGCCGACTATTACCACTACATTGCTGACGACGAGCGTGCTGACGAAGCCATCAACCAGGCCCTGGCACTCAGCCCAGGGGCCACTTCACCGCTGGTCTATAAGATTCATGAGGCGCTGGCCGATGAAGACATCGAGGAAGCACAAAACCTGATAGAGCAGATGCTGGACAAGAGTGACCCCGAGTACACGTACATGCAGGCCGAAGTGCTGATTGCCCAGAACAAGATTGACGAGGCTGACGAACTGCTACGCCAGGAGTTCCTCAATACTCCGACCGACGAGCACAACGACTATGTGATGGACGTAGCCAACCTCTATTTGGACTATGGTGTCAACGACAAGTCCTACGAATGGATGATGCGTTCGGCTGGCAACAACTCCGAGGATTTCAAGGAACTCATGGGACACATCATGTTCGGGCTCGGCAAGTTCAAGGACAGCGAGCGTATCTTCAACGAGCTGCTGGACCGTAACCCCTACTCTACCCGCTATTGGAACGCGCTGGCCAATGCACAGTTCATGAGCGAGGACTATGACAACTCCGTTTCCAGCAGTGAATATGCGATGGCCATCGATCCCAGCGACTCGGAAAGCATCCTTACCAAAGCCAACGGACTTTACCGCCTCAGCAACTATGAAGAAGCGCTGAAGTACTACCAGCGCTATAACGAGCTGTCACCCAACTATGACTTTGTCAGGCTCCAAATAGGCATTTGCCTGCTGAACCTCAATCAGCAGGACGAGGCCATCCAGGAACTGGAGTTAGCCAAACAACTGACTTACGACGGTTCCTCCTATCAGGTGCAGATATATCAGGAACTGGCCTTTGCCTATAGCAGCAAGGGAATGCTGAAAGAAGCTCTGGCAAACATCGATGAGACCAAGGAACTGGAGTGCGACCACAACGATATGGAGGTGTTGCGGGGCCATATCCTGCTGGAGAACCGCCAGTGGGCACAGGCTGAGGAGTGCTTCAAGCAGGCCGTCAGGAACTCGGAAGGTGCCCAGAACGTATTGCTTCGCATCATCGTTTCCCTCTACGACAACAAGTTTGTATCACCTGCCTACACCTTATTCAAGAAGTACTTCCAGATTTACGGTCCTGATACCAAGGACGGCTATGCCTACATGGCACTCTGTTGCTGGGACCTGAAAAAGACGGAAGAGTTCCTGCATTATCTCCAGCTGGCCGTCGAGAGCAACCCCAATGAGGCTCACATGGTGCTACATCACATGTTTCCTGAAGACCTTGAGCCTCAGGACTATTACCGTTACATGAATGATAAACTGTCAATATGAATTTCATATCTACCCTGTTGAGTAACCTCAACTACCCGACCATCCTGTTTCTGATGCTTCTCGAGAGCACAGTCATTCCCGTACCCTCAGAACTCGTCGTCGCTCCCGCCGCCTATCATGCCGCCAGCGGGGAACTGAACGTCTTGCTGGTAGTGCTATTTGCTACCATCGGTGCCGACCTGGGTGCCAGCATCAACTATTTCGTTGCCCTTTACGTCGGCAGGCCTGTCATCTATAAGTTTGCCAACAGCAAATGGGGAAAGCTCTGCCTGCTCAACCAGCAGAAGGTGGAGAAGAGCGAGCGTTACTTCGACAATCACGGCATTGCAGCCACTCTTACCGGCCGTCTTATCCCGGGCATCCGACATCTCATCAGTATACCTGCAGGTCTTGCACGCATGAGCTACTGGAAATTCCTGCTCTATACGACCATCGGTGCGGGACTATGGCACGCCATCCTGGCGGCTATGGGCTGGTACCTCTCTACCTTTGTTCCGGAAGACCAACTTGAATCCACCATCGAACAATACAACCACTACATTGTGGGAGCAATTATCGGTTTGGTGGTACTGGCAATCCTCTACTTTGGGGTAAAATCATGGATAAATCGCGGAAAAGACAAAAAAGACGAATAAATATTCGACCGTTTCATTTTTTCTTTGTAAATTTGCCGATTATTAACAATTAACTCACTTATGGCTAGAATCAACAATCATCTCGTTATCATGGCAGGCGGCGTAGGCAGCCGCTTTTGGCCCATGAGCACCGCCGAACATCCCAAGCAGTTCATCGACGTGTTAGGCGTAGGCAAAAGCCTGCTGCAGCTAACCGTCGAGCGTTTTGAAAGCATCTGCGCCCCCGAGAATGTATGGGTTGTTACCAACAAAAAGTACGCCGGCATCGTCCACGAGCAGTTGCCCGACATGCCGGAGAGCAACATTCTCTGCGAGCCCTGCCGACGCAACACCGCTCCCTGCATTGCCTACGTTTCCTGGCGCATCAAGTCGAAAGACCCCAAGGCCAACATCGTCGTATCGCCCAGTGACCACGTGGTGATGGATGTACAGGAGTTTCGTCGTGTCATTACCGACTGTCTGAAGTTCACGGCCGACAGTGACACCATTGTGACACTCGGCATGAAGCCAACCCGCCCAGAGACGGGCTATGGCTACATACAGGCTGACCTCTCTGCCAACTCCTTGCGCAACAAGGCCATTTTCCGTGTTGATTCGTTCCGCGAGAAGCCCGATCTGGATACTGCCAAACAGTACATTGCCAAGAACAACTATTTCTGGAATGCCGGTATCTTCATTTGGAACGTATCGACCATCGTCAATGCTTTCCGCATCTACCAGCCCCAGATGGCAAAGATTTTCGAATCCCTGCTTCCCATCTACGGCACGGAGAAAGAACAGACTGAGATTGACCGACTGTTCCCCGAATGCGAGAACATCAGCGTTGACTATGCCATTATGGAGAAGGCTGAAGAGATATTCGTCTGCCCTGCCAGCTTCGGATGGAGCGACCTCGGAACATGGGGCTCTCTGCTCGAACAGTCGAAGAAAGACTTCTCCGGCAACGCCACCATCGGTCAGGACATCAGCCTCTTCGAGAGCCATAACTGCATTATCCATACCACACAGGAGAAGAAAGTGGTGATACAGGGACTGGACGGATACATCGTGGCTGAAAACAATGACACATTACTAATCTGCAAACTGTCTGAGGAACAGCGCATCAAGCAGTTCTCGGGTGAAGACAAATAATTGATATGGAAAGGAAAGTTGCCCTTATCACCGGTATTACGGGACAGGACGGTTCATACCTTGCAGAGTTGCTTCTGGAAAAAGGCTACGAGGTACACGGCACTATCCGCCGCTCGTCAGTAGATTTCCGCGAACGCATTGCCCACTTGGAAGGTAAGCCGCATTTTCATCTTCATTATGCCGACCTGGGAGACTCCATGAGCATCCTGGGTGTCATCGGCAATGTGAAGCCCACAGAGATATACAACCTTGCAGCCCAAAGCCACGTACAGGTCAGTTTCGATTCCCCGGAGTTCACGGCTGATGTCGATGCCGTGGGCGTGCTCCGTGTGCTGGAGGCTGTACGTCAGTTAGGACTGACTGACAGCTGTCGCATCTATCAGGCCTCCACCTCAGAGCTGTACGGCAAGGTGGAGGAAGTGCCGCAGAACGAGAACACGCCGTTCCATCCCTACTCTCCCTATGCTGTTGCCAAACAGTATGGCTACTGGATTGTCAGGGAGTACCGTGAGGCCTACGGTATGTATTGCTGTTCAGGCATCCTGTTCAACCACGAGAGTGAGCGTCGCGGAGAGACTTTCGTCACCCGTAAGATAACACTGGCTGCGGCCCGCATCAAGCAGGGTCATCAGGACAAGTTGTACTTAGGCAATCTCGGTTCGCTGCGCGACTGGGGCTACGCCAAGGACTACGTGGAGTGCATGTGGCTCATCCTGCAGCAGGACAAACCTGAGGACTTCGTCATTGCAACCGGCGTACAGCACAGCGTCCGCGAGTTCTGCTACTATGCCTTCAAACATGTGGGCATCGAGCTGGAGTTCAAGGGCGAGGGCGAGAACGAGAAAGGCATTGACAAGGCTACGGGTAAAGTGCTTGTAGAGGTATCACCCGACTTCTACCGTCCCACCGACGTAGTGAACCTGTGGGGTGACCCGACGAAGGCCAAGGCCAAGCTGGGTTGGAATCCGAACAAGACTTCATTCGAAGAACTGGTAAAGCTAATGGTGGAACACGACATGGCGAAGGTTGCTGCTGAAGGTGCTGCTGCCAAGGTACGCACAAACCTGGCTGAATACCTGGAAAAAGGAATTGTGAAGTAATGGACAAGACTAGTAAGATATACGTTGCCGGACACAACGGACTGGTGGGGTCTGCCATCTGGAACAATCTAAAGCAAAGAGGATATACGAACCTCATAGGCCGTTCACATAAGGAGTTGGACTTGACCGACCAGTTGGCCGTCAGAAGATTCTTCGACGAGGAACGTCCCGATGCCGTCATACTGGCAGCTGCTTTTGTGGGCGGTATCATGGCGAACTCTCTTTACCGTGCCGACTTCATCATGATGAACATGAAGATCCAATGCAACGTCATCTCCGAGTCGTATGCTCACGGTGTGGAAAAACTGCTCTTCCTTGGCTCTACGTGCATCTACCCGAAGAACGCACCGCAGCCCATGAAAGAGGACTGCCTGCTTACCTCGCCATTGGAATACACCAACGAGGAATATGCCATCGCCAAGATTGCCGGTCTGAAGATGTGCGAAAGCTATAACTTGCAGTATGGCACCAACTATATTGCCGTGATGCCGACGAACCTCTACGGCCCCAACGACAACTTCCACTTGGAGAACTCGCACGTCATGCCTGCCATGATGCGTAAGATATATCTGGCCAAGCTCATCCACGATGGTGACTGGGATGCCATCTGCCGTGACCTTGATATCCGTCCCGTAGAAGGGTTCAGTGGATCGTCATGTCATGACGACATACTAAGAGTGCTGGCGAAGTACGGCATATCCGACAACAAGGTGGTGCTGTGGGGAACAGGCAAACCGCTGCGTGAGTTCCTTTGGAGCGAAGACATGGCCGATGCTTCTGTCCATGTGCTGCTCAACGTGAACTTCTCTGATATCATTGGTATTGAGAAGTATTCGAGCGTCCACTATGGTGCTACGACCGATGGTGCTGTTGACCGTAACCACTCTGCAGGACGAGGTGGTGCCATACCCAGCCTCGGCGAAATCCGCAACTGCCACATCAACGTAGGTACTGGTAAAGAGCTGACCATCCGCAAACTCTCCGAACTCGTTGTCAAAGCAGTAGGTTTTGAGGGCACGATAGAGTTCGATGCCTCAAAGCCTGACGGTACCATGCGTAAGCTCATTGACGTGGAGAAACTCCACTCCCTCGGCTGGACGCACAAGGTAGAGATTGAGGACGGCGTGAAAAAATTGTTTGACTGGTATAAAGCAAGCTTACTATGATAAAAAACTTTATCGAACTGAAAGAAAGACTACAGCAGCAGGGACAGACAGGACGCATTGCTGCAGTATGTGTGAAGGACGAGGCTACCCGTGAGGCACTCCGGTTAGCAGAAGAGGCGGGCATTGCCAAGGCTATTTATGTGGATGATGACGAACCAACAGAGGCTGCTGCCCGTGCCGTAGCCATGATTCGTCGCGGTGAGGCCGACGTATTGATGAAAGGCCTTATCGGCACCGACCAGTTGCTCCGTGCCATCCTCAACAAGGAGACGGGCATTCTGCGCCGGACTGAACAGGCGGGTGCTGTGCTTACTCATCTGACATTGACTGAGATTCCGGCATACCACAAGATGCTGCTCTTCACCGATGCAGCCGTCATTCCCTACCCCACGCAGGAACAGCGCATTGAACAAGTACGCTACATGGCAGAAACCTGTCATGCGCTGGGCATTGAAGAACCCCGCATTGCCCTTCTCCACTGTGCCGAACACGGAGGCAAGGCATTCCCATTCGTTGACGGCTATGCCGACATCATACAAATGGCAGCCGACGGAGCCTTCGGACGATGCATCGTTGACGGACCGCTCGACCTGAAGACAGCCTGCTCCTTAGAAGCCCTGCGCACGAAAGGACTGTCATCGCCATTAGAAGGCGAAACCGACGGCCTCATCATGCCTGACATTGAAGCTGGCAACGTGCTCTACAAAGCACTCACGTTCTTCGCCAACGCCAAGACGGCCGGCATGCTCTGCGGTACTACGGCACCTGTCATACTGCCTTCACGTGGTGACTCGACTGAAGTGAAGTTCAACAGTATCCTCTTCGCCCTCAGCGCAAGATAACTGATAATTGAAAATTAAACAATTAAACCATTATGCATGATGCATGAAGCATTCTGCATTAAGTAATAAGCATTAATGAAGATATTAGTCGTCAACCCCGGAAGTACATCTACAAAGATGGCCGTCTATGAAGACGAGCGCCCTGTGCTTATGCACAGCATCAGCCACTCAGCAGCAGACCTGGCTCATTTCGGTGATGTACTTGAGCAGCAAGACCTTCGCCGGCAGCTCGTACTTGACGAGCTGGAACGTGCAGGTATTCCCCTTGACTTCGATGCCGTCATCGGACGCGGCGGACTGGTCAAGCCTATCAGCGGCGGTGTCTATGAAATTAACGACCTCATGCTACAGGACACCCTCAACGGCTGTGCCATGCACAATCACGCCTGCAACCTCGGCTGCCTCATAGCCCATGAGATAGCCGTCAAGATTCCCGGATGCCGGTCGTTTATTGCTGACCCTGGCGTTGTTGACGAGCTATCACCCTACGCCCGCATCAGCGGTTCGCCCCTCATGCCTCGTATTGCCATCTGGCACGCCCTGAACCAGCGTGCCATTGCCCGCCGTTACGCCCGTAGCCTCGGCAAGGAGTATGAAGACCTTAACCTCATCATCTGTCACCTCGGTGGCGGCATCAGCGTAGCAGCCCACGAGAAAGGAAAAGCCATCGATGCCAACAATGCCCTCGACGGTGAAGGACCCTTCTCGCCTGAGCGTGCCGGCAGTCTGCCCGCCGTAGAGCTCATCCGACTGAGCTATAGCGGTAAGTACAACGAGAAACAACTTCTGAAGCGTATAGCTGGTAAGGCAGGACTGGCCGCCCACTTGGGAACTACTGACATGCGCGAGATTATGAACCGCATACAGAATGGCGACGAGCATGCAAAACTCATTGTCGATGCCATGCTCTACCATGTCTCCAAGAACATTGCAGCCGAAAGTGCCGTACTCTGCGGCAACGTCGATGCCATCCTGCTCACCGGCGGACTGGCTCACTCTGAGTATGTCACAGCAGAAATCCGCCGTCGCGTCGGTTTCCTTGCCCCCGTCTATGTCTTCCCTGGCGAGAATGAGCAGGAAGCCCTTGCCCTCAACGCCCTCGCCGTCCTCCGAGGCAAGCGTGAAGCCAAGGTGTATCAATAGCTTATTTCAGTTCTCTCCGCGGAGAAAAGAAAGAGAAAAGCGGCGGACCTGAGGTCTGCCGCTTTTGACTATACCTTATTATATATAAGGAAGGGGATTATTTGGCATAGAGGGCGACGATGGTCTCGTACTTCTCCTGCTTGCCGCTGGTCTGCTTGGGCTCACCCACCTTCTTACCATACTCGTAAGCCTGCTCGAAGGTCAGTTTGCCATCCTCGAAGTCCTTACCGATGCCGCTGTCGAAGCTTGCATAGCGAGCCTTCTTCAT
>JAILHP010000090.1 GCA_024695705.1 Prevotella sp.
CTACGAGGCTGCGCAGAGTAAATACACCCCCGTAGATGAGGAGGGTGACCTGCTCATCATCTGCTACGACCAATTCATCAATTCGATGACCGACTTCGTCAACTGGAAGAGGACGCGTGGTGTGAATACCACCATTGTAGGCACCTCAACAGCGGGCACCAGCTATAGTGCCATCAAGAACTATATCCAGAGTCAGTACAACGCCAACAACAACCTGACCCACGTACTCCTTGTAGGTGACGTGGCCCAGATTCCCGGGTATTCCTATTCGGGTGGAGGCAGCAGCTATAGTGGATTAGGTGATAACGCCTACGGCCAGATTGTCGGTAACGATATCTACAACGACGTTTTCATTGGTCGTTTCTCTGCCCAAAGTGCCTCTCAGGTAGCCACTCAGGTGAACAGAGTCATCACCTACGAGCGCGACCTGACTACTTCTGCCGAGTGGCTCGAGAAGGCAGAAGGCATCTCCAAAAAGGAAGGTGGAAGTGGTCACAACAACGAGGATGACTATCAGCACATAGACAACATTCGCACCAAACTGTTGAGTTTTGGCTATAATACCGTGTATCAAGACTATGAGAATTTAAGTGGATATACAGGAACGGCCTCCTCCATCAGCAGCCACATCAACAGTGGTACGGGTATTGTCAACTACTGTAATCACGGCAACGTTCAGTTGTGGGGAGTTGCATCTTATAGCAACACTCAAGTCAACGCCCTCACTAATAGTAACAAGTTACCCTTCGTCTTCTCTGTGGCCTGCCTCGTCGGTAAGTACGACAACACTGAAACATCATACGGCAGTGGCTACACCATAGGTCAAAGCAACGACTGCTTTGCTGAGGCCTGGATGCACGCTACCAAAAGCAGTGCCGATTTAACGCCTACTGGTGCCGTCGGTGGCATGTTCTCTTATATCTCACAGCCCTGGATTCCGCCGATGTGGGCCCAGGATGAGTTTATTGATATCCTAACAGAACAGCCCAACCACCACAATAAGCGCACCCTGGGTGGTACTGCTATTAATGGCCTCATGGGAATCTTCGACCATTACAGTACCTCGGAACAAGAGGCTGTGGGCACCTATCAGGCATGGATTCTCTACGGTGACCCGTCGATGATGCTCCGCACCAAGACGCCGCAGATGATGACGGTCACTCATCCCGGCACTATCATCTCATCTGCCACTTCCTACACCGTAAATGTTAGTGGCGGAGAAGGCACACTGGCTACCATCACAGATGCCAACCACAATATCTTGGGTAAGGCTACTGTTAACAACGGCACTGCCGTAATCAGTATAAACGGCGAACTGACCCCCAACTCTGAACTCACTCTCTGTGTCTTCGGTTACAACAAGGTCACTAGAATCGACCCCATTACCGTCATTGTTCCCGAGGGTCCGTACATCGTCCTTGACAGCTATGATCCTGAAGCTGTACATGTTGGAGAAGACATCGACTTGAATCTTACTTTCAAGAATATGGGTGTTGAAGCTACTGAAAGCACCACGACTGTCACCCTGACTTCCAATAATACCGATCATGTCATTGTTATTGACGAAACCGAAATAAATACCTTCGACGTTCTTGATGCTGATGCCACTACCACAGTAAGCGGTTTCAAGATTCACATTGCAGAAGGTGTAGCCGATGAGACTCCTGTGAGTCTTCACTATTCCGTCGTCAATGGTGAAAAGAAATGGGAGGGTGACTTCAACGTCACAGCTGTGAAAGCCATATTGGAATACAAGGGGATGACTTGGGGCGGCGGCTTCGAGCCGGGCGAGACCCTTACTGTCACTGCCAAGTTCAAGAACGTTGGTCACTACCAGGCTACCAATGCTAAGGTTACGGCTTCTTCTACCAGCGGATATATTTCCATTGCAGAACCAATTGTTAACGTAGGAACCGTTGATGTGGATGGAGTGGTTACTGCCGAGTTCTCCATCACCATTTCTGACAATTGCCCAGAAAGTGAACTTATTCCAATTTCCTTTGAGATGACGGCTGACGGCGGTCTCACTGCCCAAGGTGAGGAGTCGTTGAAGAACACTTGTAATGTCTATTTCAACCTGGCCGATTCCTATGGTGATGGATGGAATAACGCCAAGCTGACTGTCAGCTTTGATGACGGCACTCCTAGTCAGGTGCTCACTATGAATTCTGGCAGTACGGCAACCTATGGACTTGAAATAGGAAATGGTACCCATGTCAAACTGACATGGACCAAAGGAAATTACGACAGCGAGTGTTCATTCACTGTGTGCTACGACGGTGACGGTAACCTCATCATTTATCAAACAAGCGGTACACCAAGTGCCGGCGTTCTCTATGAGTTCGACTGCAACTGCGCTGCAGCTACCCAGATATTTACCGTTACTGCCACATCAAGCAACACCCAACAAGGCACGGTGAGTGGCGGCGGCGAATATACCTTTGGACAATCCTGTACCGTAACGGCCACACCTGCTGAGGGCTATTTGTTCACAGGCTGGACTGTGAACGGCGAGATAGTTTCTTCAGCTGCTTCCTATACCTTCACTGTCTATAGCGACATGGACTTGGTGGCTCACTTTGCGGTGGGTACTATGATTGGTGACGGTGGAACAGCAACAAACGATTATCTGCCGACATACAGCTATTACAAGTACTCTCTTACCGAGCAGATCTATACTGCTGAAGAGTTGGGTGCGGCAGGAACCATCACCAGTATTGCCTTCTACAATGCCGGTGCAGAGAAGACGCGTACCCTCGACCTTTATTTGAAGAACACGACGAAGACCAAATTCTCGAGCAAGACCGACTGGGAGAAAGTAAATGCCAGCGACAAGGTGTTCAGCGGTCAGATTACGATGGTGGCCAACGAATGGACCTTCATCACTTTCGACACTCCGTTTGAGTATGACGGAACCTCCAATGTCGTTCTTGTGACAGATGACAACTCGGGTAGCTATACTAATTCTCCGCACATGTCGTGCCGCGTGTTCAGCGCTGCAAGTCAGGCTATTTATATCTATAATGACAACACCGATTTCAATCCGTCGTCACCCCCGACATCGGGAAGCAACTACGCTCTATTATCGCAGAAGAACCAGATCATCTTCACAAAAGAAGTCTGTCAGATTCCGACTGAGCTTGCTTGCTCAGAGATTGGCTCAGACTACGTTAAGCTGAGCTGGACGGAGAACGGAAAAGCCGAAGAATGGACAGTTGCTTACGGTGACCAGACCATCACAGCTGACACCAATGAAGATTTCGTATTGGAAGGACTTGAACCAGAAACAACCTATTCGATTAAGGTACGCCCC
>JAILHP010000185.1 GCA_024695705.1 Prevotella sp.
ACCTTACAAGGACCTGAAGCCTGTTAAGTCGTATATTGACAGGTCAAAGTATCCGAATCTGTCGCTGGGTGCCCAGCTCAAGGTGGCTGATTTCAACAAGCAGGAACTGGCTCATGCTGCGGCTATTACCAACTTTGACGATGTCTATTTCGGAACCACCCTGATGTCTGGTGCGATTGTCAATGCCCGTGGTGTGATGAACTTCCTTGACATGAATGATCTTCTTGAGCACATGGACGAAATCGAAGGTACGGTGTTTGGCAGTCCTATCTTTGCCAACGCTAATCAGGCTGACGACTGGTTGAATACATTGACGTCACCCATCGAAATCATTGTGGAGTATGTCGAAGGCAAAACTGTGAACTACAACGACTCAACTTCATTTAACGGTACGATAGACAATGCACCCAAAGGAAAAGCCTCTATCGTCAGTTATGACGGCCAAAACGTTCTTCAAATCGGTACAGCATCTAATGTCCGTATCATTGAAGATTTCGAGTATGACCCACTGGCCAAATATACCACCACATTCTGGGCCAGGTCTGACAAGGACATTTCATTCTTCATCACTTTCTCTGGCCAACGGGTTGACGGAACCACCAGTGATGGAAAGTGGACCCTTAAAAAAGACAAATGGACAAAGTTTGTGATTGAGAGCCAGGGTGCACCCGATGCTACAGAGGGTTATTTAAGAATTGAGAATGGTAAAAACGGTGCCATCAATATTCAGAAGGTGGATGTAGGTTACTATCCCGACAACCACCGCCCACAGACAGAACAAGAGAAGAAAGACACCATCAACTATGCCATCAATGCGTGGTGTGAAGGTCTGATGGATATTGTGAAAGGCCGCATCAAGTCATTCGACCTCATTGACGAGCCCATCGATGTGAATGCAGAACTCTCGAACGGTATGTTCGACATCAAGCACTCTACCGAGAAGATTTTCTGGCAAGACATCGTTGGCAGTGAAAACTATGCTCCTGTAGTAGCTGAGGCAGCCCGCAAGGCATACCAGGAGAACGAAGGTGACCTGGGTGAGCTGAAGTTCTTCATCAGCGAAACCGGTCTGGAGGACACCAAGAAACTGGAAAGTCTGCTATACTGGATAGGCATCTGGGACAACAAGGGTGCAAAGATTGATGGTATCAATGCCAAGCTGGACCTCAGCTACAGCGAGGATCCTGCAACACAGGCTGCTAACGTAGCCTCACTGAAAGCAATGCTTGACAAACTGGCTCAAAGTGGCAAGCTGATCCGTCTCTCTAACTTCGACATCAAGTATCTGGATGCTGATGGTGCAACTGTTGCAACAAGTAAAATCACTGAAGCTCAGCGCCAGTTGCTGGCCAACTATTATGCCGATGTCATCAAGCTGTATATGGAAAAGATTCCAAATGACAAGCAGGCAGGTATGTGCAAGGGTAATATGTTGGACACCAGCGAACCTGTAGGTCTCTGGACAACTGACAAAGAGACCCAGGACTGGGTGCGCACCGCCACCTACGAGGCATTCTGCAAAGCACTTAGTGGACAGTAAAGATCTCTTATAGTTGTCAGGGAGGTCTTCTGACCTTCCTGGCAATTATCTCTCTGAACTAATTATCTAATTTTATTTATTTTTATTTTTTAATTCATTTAATTATTAATCTAAATTATTTCTATTATGAAGAAATTATTTACAATCGTTGCTCTCCTGGCATGCGTTATGGGAGCAAAAGCTGCAAACTGGGTAGAGGTTTATACCATCGACTACTCACAGCTAAGTGAATTCCCGTTCTATGTGATGGGTTATGCTCCAACCTGTAATGGTACCGCCATGGTTGATGCTCCAACTACGCAGAAACTGTGGAGAGGAAATGAACAGGATTTCCCTGGTGAAGCAGAATGCACAGGAACGGTTACAGTTAATGGAACCACTTTCTATGTACAGGAGTTGGGAGAAAATCAGTGGCGTCAGTATTTCATTGCTGATGGTATTCCCACACAGATTGATGGCTCTTACAAAGTAGTTGCTATGGTTAAGGCTTCAGAAGCTTGCGACATCAACGTCAACATGGGTTGGGGTTGGGGTGGAGGCGAACAGGCCAGCTGTTCAGTCTCTATCGGCACAACTTGGACCGAGGTTGAATGGGAGTACAGCGGCATCGCAGGTGCCAGCTGTAACCTCGTTGCACAGCCTGGTACTGCAGCTGCAACCATTGAATGGAAGTATGTGAAAGTTTATGAAAACCAGAAGCCTCAGGCTCCGACTATTTGGCAGGAGTGGCTCACCAGCGATGGACAGCCTGTTATTGTAGAATCTACAGTTGATGCTATTCCTAACTGGATGGGTAATGCTGATACTCCTTGGTCCAATCCTAACGTTGCCTTCAACGACCAGACACAGAACTATCTGATTTGTGCATGGAGTAAGGTTAATGCAGGTGATCCGTTCCCCTCACCCATGGAATCGGTTGATGGTAGCAATGTCTTCGTCGTTCATGCTACTGACTGTGCAGATCCAACTGCTGAAGCTTCTGCATGGGACAACCAGTTCTGGATTCAGTCTCCTCGTGAGTGGCAGGCTGGCGAGCAGCTGAAGATTCACTTCCGTTACAAGTGTTCTAAGCCCAGCGTTACGACAAACACTCAGATTCACAAACAGAACCCCTCTGACTACCTCATCTGGCACGCCATCGGTGACATTACCTTCACTGATCAGTGGCAGACCTTTGACGGCACCATGACAATGGATGACAGTATGGCCGGAGGTTGGTCAATTGCCTTCAACCTGAACCCGAATGAAAAGACAGCTACAGACTTCTACTTCGATGATCTCTCTTGGCAGAGCATGAAGCTCGATGAGGGTTACTTCATCGCTGGTTGTAACACCAAGACTGGTCTTGACTATGACTTGGCCAATGCTGTACAGTTTGAGGGAAGTGGTGATGAAATCACTGCTGTTGTTGGTGCAGACGAATGGGTAAATCAGGTGATGATTTCTACCGTTCGCGGTAACGACGCTGCATTCAAGAGCCACACTCTGAAGCCTGCTGGAATTCCTGAAGGTGGTATCGAGAGTGATCCTGAGAACTGGATGGACTACGAACCAGCTAGTGTCGCTAAGCTGGATCTCGCACTTGCTGGTAAGTGGGAGGTAACTATTGACACCGCATTCAGCAGCATGGCATTCGAAATGCTCGAGGGTGAAGAAGCTGGCATCAGCAAGGTTGTCTTCGACTTCACAAATGGTACCCGCACATTCTACAACCTCGCTGGTCAGCCCGTATCTGAGGACTACAAGGGTGTTGTAATCCAGAATGGCAAGAAGGTCGTGAAGAAGTGAGAATAAAGCTGAGCTTGCTCATGCTTTATCGAACGTGAGCGAGCTCGAGTTTTAACTCAAGGTCGTGAAGAAGTAAAGCCTCTCCCCTAACCCCTCTCCCATAGAGAGGGGAACTTTGAGAGCTCGAACTTTTGCTCAAGTTCAAGAATAAGAAATAATTAATAACACTTTACATGATAAAGGCTCTGGGCTTGAAAAAGTCCAGAGCTTTTTTGTTACATGAGAAAAAGTTTTTGAGAGTTCCAGCGAAAGATAATTCAAAAATCTTTTGTACCTTTGCACGCAAAATGCGAGGACGAGGCGGCACCTCGGCAAAGAACGAGCTCTCTGCACTCGGTTTGCACCGTCCTTGCAGCCGAAACAAATTATGTTAATAAAAACTGCAATGAAATTATTGAAAAAAGTAAGCGTCTTGACTTGTACGCTTTTGGTTTGGGGCGTTGCTGCCCATGCACAAGTGAGCACTAATCCTAACAAGTTTCTGGGTAACATTACCACGCGGGGTAGCGTGGAGGCCGGAGGCGGCATACCAGCGTATTATACGCTCTGGAATCAAATTACTTGTGAGAATGAGTCAAAATGGTCATCAGTAGAAGGCAGCAGAGGCAACTTTAACTGGGGAGGAGCCGACAGAGCCTTTAACTACGCCCAACAACATGGCTTCACCTACAAGTTCCATGCACTGGTATGGGGCGCCCAGTATCCCAGTTGGTTAGAGAGCCTGTCAGCCAATGAGCGCTTTGCAGCACTCACCAATTGGTTCGACCATGCCAAGGAGCATTACGAGACACTGCCCATGATTGACGTGGTGAACGAGGCAGTGGGTATGCACCAGCAGGGTAACCCCATGATGAAGGAGACCTTAGGCGGTGGCGGCAAGACGGGCTACGACTGGCTCATCAAGGCATTTGACATGGCTTACGAGCGTTGGCCGAATTCCATTCTGATTTATAACGACTACAATTCTATCCAGTATGACATAGACAATTACCTCGACCTCGTACGCACCCTTCGCGATGCCGGCGCACCTATTGATGCCTACGGCAACCAGTCGCACGCGGTGACTGGCATGAGTGCCACAAACCTGTCTAACGCCTTGGAACGTCAGCAGAACACACTGAAGATGCCGATGTTCATCACGGAGTTGGATATTGACGTTGCCAACGATGCCCAGCAGAAATCTGAGTACCAGAAGATACTGCCGGTGATGTGGGAGAAGCCCTACTGTGCCGGTGTCACCCTGTGGGGCTATGTACTCGGCGCTACGTGGGTCAGCAACTCTGGCCTTTACAGACAGGACGGTACGGAGCGTCCTGCCATGACCTGGATTAAAGAGTATATGCAAACCACTGCCGCCAAGACTGCTGTAGGTCCCTTCCCGGGCACGGTGAAAGAGGCTTCCGTCTATATCCGTCCGTCGGGACTGAAGGTCATCAAGGACGATAACATGCAAATCAAGGTTCACGCAACAATGGCCACCAAGTCCATCCAGAAGGTGGAACTCTTTGTCAACAACGAACTGGCGGGAACCATGACGTCGGCGCCTTTTGTCTTTGACTATGTTCCAAACGTTGAGGGCTGGAACGACACAAAGGCTGTGGTGACGGCTACCGACGGTACCACCTACGAGCGTTATGGACGCTTCTACGCGAAGAAATCGAAGAACATGCACACGCCCTACAACGGAGACCCCATACAGATTCCTGGAACCATGGTGATTGCCGAATATGACAAGGGCGCTTCTGAGGTCAACTTCTTCAATGCCGCACGCAGTGAGACGACGCCCATGAAGGACGGCCAGTGGATGGAATATACGGTTGACGTGGCCGAGGACGGTCTGTACTCGTTCGACGCCACTGTGGCCTCAACGGATGCCAACGGCTGTTTCCACCTGGCAGAATACGGTCTTGACAAACTGGACTACCTCACCGAGTATGTGGGAGTGCCCAAGACGGGTGGTGCCAGCCAGTGGAAGACTCTGCACGGATTGCTGCAGATGGAGCTGACGGCCGGCCGTCATGTGTTCACGTTGATGATTGACAAGGGTGGCTTCAACTTCAGAGACCTTACCCTTACCCGCTTTGAGGAGGCCCAGGGCACCTGCATGGTGAAATCCTTCAGCCAAGAATATGGCGTGGGTGACCACATCAAACTTCAGGGTAAGTTCACGGCAAGTAACAGCTCCATCAAGGAGATAAGGTATTATGCCAACAACCTTTATGTAGGCACCGCTACCGAGGATCCCTATCAGGTGACGTTTATTCCTACGGAGATGGGTACATATTCCATCACGGCTATTCTTGTGAATAACGAGAATCAGGAGAAGATTTCGAAGCCCCGCGAGCTGAAGATTACCAGTCCCACGCCGACAACTGCCATTTGCCCAGTAACCGGCGACGCTGCTGACGCTACGCTTGGCCGTGCCTATAGCCTCACGGGTGTGCCCGTCGGAGACGACTATCGTGGCATCGTCATTAT
>JAILHP010000201.1 GCA_024695705.1 Prevotella sp.
GAACTGGGTTGAGGCGATATCGATGATGCGCTGACGGGCGCGTGATGGTATCTGATGTACAAAGCCCACGAGGTCCTGGTTAGAATCGCGGAAGCCCATGCCACGGCCGATACCACTCTCGAAGAACGAAGCCGAACGAGAGAAGTTGAAGGTTACCATGCACTGGTACTGGTTCCAGATGTTGACCATGCGGTCGAGCTTGTCGTTGCCGGTGCTGACGTGGTAGATGTCGAGCAGGCGGTCCCAGTAGTCCTGCAGCTGTGCGAAGGCCATATCAACCTTCTCGGTGGTGTTGAGCTTCTCGATGGTGGCGTGTGCCTTCTCCTTATTGATGACCTGCGGGGCGGAGAACTTCTTGTCCTGTTCGTTCTCCACGTAGCCAAGCAGGAAGATGAAGTCCTTCGACTCGCCGGGCTGCAGCGTCACCTCGATGTAGTGGGAGGCGATGGGGCTCCAGCCGTGTGCGTGGCTGTTGCGGGGACGGCCCTCCATGACGGCATCGGGATTGCTGAACTCGTTGTAGAGGCCCACGAAGGTCTCGCGGTCGGTGTCGTAGCCCTGTATCTCGGTGTTGACATGATAGAAGGCGTAGTGGTTGCGGCGTTCGCGGTATTCGGTCTTGTGGTAAATCGTTGAACCTTCAATCTCCACCTCTCCGGTAGAGAAATTACGCTGGAAATTCTCCATGTCGGTAGCGGCATTCCACAGACACCACTCCTCGAAGGAGAAGAGCTTCAGGCGCTTCACCTCCTGCGACTGGTTGGTGAGCGTGAGCTTCTGCACTTCGGCCCAGGTCTTCAGGGGAACGAAGAACAGCACGCTGGCCTCCACGCCGTTCTTACGGCCTGTGATGCGGGTGTAGCCCATGCCGTGACGGCACTCGTAGAAGTCGAGGGGTGTCTTCGTGGGTTTCCAGCCGGGGGACCATACAGACCCACCCCCAGCCCCTCCCTGTGAGGGAGGGGTGCAAATACCTTGCGTCTCCTTATTGCATGAGGCAGGACTATCTCCTCCCCTCCCTATAGGGAGGGGTTGGGGGAGGGTCTCCTCCTTAATGTAGAAATAGCGGCCGCCGTTGTCCATAGGCACGTTGTTGTAACGGTAGCGGGTGATGCGGCGGAACTTGGCGTCCTTGTAGAAGGAGTAGCCACCGGCGGTGTTGGAGATGAGTGAGAAGAAGTCCTCGTTGCCCAGATAGTTGATCCAGGGCCACGGGGTGCGCGGGTCGGTGATGACGTACTCGCGGTGTTGGTCGTCGAAGTGACCGTAACGTTTATTTTCCATAAGATAAAATGTTAGTATTTGGTTATTTAAATGTGATTCTGTTCACGCCCTGATAATCCACAGACTCCCTCTGCGTGAGGAAGTGGATCAGCATGTCGGCCGTATAGCGGTTGACGGTCTCCATATCGGTGATGCCCAGGCTCTCGCGGCAGAACGCGGCGACGTAGCTGTTGGTCACCACGCGATAGGTCTTCTTGAGATTCAGGCACTTACCATCCATGGTCGTCAGCTTGATGTTCTTGATGACCGTGGAGTTCTCCTTGTCTAAGGTCAGCTCTGCCATAAAACCGCCTAAGTGCGGGAAACGATAGGTCTCCATCCTACTGTATTTCTGGAGGAACTCCAGTATCTGACTGCCTTTCATGTTGATGATGGCAGCAGTATTGCCGAAAGGATCCAGCTCGAGCACATTTCCCACGGTAATGTCGCCTGCGGGCATGCGGCTGAGACGCACTCCGTTATAGTTGGCGATGGCGAAGTCGGTGTCCGTCTCGCTCATCAGGGCATCGCAAAACAGGCTGCCTATCTCTCTCTTGTTCTCGAGTGGTGTTGTGGCCTTGGCATGCACCCGCTGATAGTCAGGGTTGTTGCTGAAGTGTCTGACCATGACATCTACTATGGCGTTCTTGGATTGGAATGACTTGACGTCAATGTACTCGGCATGTTTCTCCACCACGCGACCACTATCTACCGTCAGGGTGATATGGGTCACGTTCTGCTGCAGCTTGTTTGTGTTATGAGTGAGGAGCACCCCGTTGTGCAATGGCTCGTCAGCCGACAGTTGTATATGGGTATGTCCGCCTACGATGAGATCCAGCCAGCCGTAGCGGTTTGCCATGAGGGTGTCAACCTCATAGCCTGCATGCGACAGCAGCATGACCACGTCACAACTGTTGCGCAGCGACTCGTAGCGTCCCACCACTTCGGCAGGCTCCTCAAACGTAATGCCGTGCAGGTTGTCAGGGTGGGTGTCAGGACGTCCCAGCTGTCCGTATTGTACTAAGCCGATAATACCGACTTTCACTCCCTCAACATCAAACACCTGACAGGGAACCGTACGTATGCCAGTCTGTTCCTCTGCGTGAATGTTGGCACAGAGGTAGCGGAAATTGCTATGGTCAATGGTATGCGGCAGCGAACCCATGTCAAACTCGTGGTTGCCCAGTGCCGACGCATTGAAACCTATCTGGTTCATCAGCGTCACCATGGGGTAGCCTGAAGGAGAATACATGTCGTTGAGAGGGTTTCCAGTACGGTTGTCACCGGCAGAGAGCACCAACAGCGACGGATAGAGTGCCCTGAGGCTGTCGGCAATGCCGCCTAACTGGGGCATGAGCTCCAGGGTGGCATGCATGTCGTTAGCGGATAAGATGTGTACCTCACGACGCTGCGAGAAGACGGTGAGCGTCGTGACGAAGGAAAGCAAGAGGACCAACACAGTCCTAAGATTCTTAATGGTTTTCATTTCTTCTACTTCTAATTATTCTTATGGTTCTTTAAATGTTTATCAAAAAATTGCAGCGCACGCTCCTGGGCACGCAGCGGACAATGGTGGGGCATGTCCCACAGCTCGGCCTCGAAACGGTCGTCGGCTCCCTGGCTGTGCCAGACGTCACGCATGATGGCGAAGGCCTTTTCCGCGCCTGCCACGGGGAACAGCTTGTCGTGACTGCCGTTGATGAACAGCATGGCGCTGGGGCAGGCCAGCGAGGCGATGTGCGGATAGTCGAGCCAGCGGCGCAGTCCGGGAAGGCAGTTGGCAAAGCCTCCGTTCTCCGTGCGCTGGTAACGGAACGACAGCTGCTCGTCGGTGGTGGTCATCCAGCAGACGGCAGCCGCCGCCTTGATGTGCGGACTCAGCGCAGCGAGCATCCACGAGCGGTAAGCTCCCATGGAACAGCCGAAGCTGCCTATGCGCGAGGCGTCCACCTCGGGCAGGGAAGCCAGGAAGTCGGTGCCGCTCAGGTCGTCGTAGGTCATGTAGGCCGACAGGTCGATGCCGTACATCATCATGTTGCCGGCTATGATGTCGTACTTGTCGCGACGCGGGCCTTCTTCCTGTCCGCGCTCACCCCACATGGGGGCGTCGGCCGAGAATACCACGTAGCCGTGACGTGCCAGGTAGTCGCCCACATACTGGCCGTCGTAGAGGCTGTGCACCCACTCGTCGGCATCGCGCAGCACGGTGGAGTCCTCACAGGCTAACGGACGAATCATCTTCTCCTTGCCGATGAAGAGGTGTGCCCCGTGGTCGTGCAGCACGTTGATGGCTGGGAAGGGTCCCTCGCCGTCAGGAATGAGCACGTAGGCCGGCACGCTGTAGTAGCGGGACAACTGAATGTCAATCTTCCGGGCCTTGTAGCCTTCACGCTGCTCCTCGCTTATTAATTGAGAATGGAGAATTGGAAATTCTGAATTCTCAATTCCCGGCGGCGGGGTGAGCATGCAGTCCAGCACTTTCTGACGTGCGGTTTGTTTCCACTCGGCAAAGTCGGTGATGGGGCTGTTTCCCCAAGCCAGCGGGTAGGTGAGGTCCTTCAGCAACGAGTCGGCATAGACGGGCAGGTTACGACGAAACTCATAGCGTCCACGCTGCTGCGCCACGCTTACGTTCAGTATGAATTGTAGTATGAGTGTTGTCAGCAACAGTCGTCTCATGTGTTCGTGTGCATGTTTTCTGCTACGCGTTTCGCAGCCTTCGGCTGCAAAGGTACGAATAAACGAGAAGAAAACCAAAAGATTTTTGAGTTTTCTCGAGTGGAAGTACCTTCGACCGCAGGTCAAAGGTACAAAATATTTATCAATTGTGAGTGGTTTATTATGTTTTCTTTTGTTTTTTCTCTCGACTTTTTGTACTTTGACTTCGCCGAAGTCCTTTCGTCTCGGAAATGAAAAGAAAAATTGCATTTTTTCTTTTGCATTTCTCTCGACTTTTTGTACTTTTGCACTCAGTTTATGAGTACAATCATCTATCCATCGCCCATCTTCGGCCCCGTACACAGCCGTCGCCTGGGCATTTCGTTAGGCATCAATCTGATGCCTGCCGACGGGAAAGTGTGTACGTTCAACTGTATCTATTGTGAGTGCGGCTTCAACGAGGACCATCGTCCGAAGCTGCCCCGACCTACCCGTACGCAGGTGGCTGAGGCATTGGAGAACAAGCTGCAGGAGATGAAAGAGGGTGGGGAACTGCCTGACGTGCTGACCTTTGCCGGCAACGGCGAGCCGACGGCCCATCCGCACTTTGCCGAAATCATTGACGACACCATCCGCCTGCGTGACCAGTATTGTCCCAATGCCAAGGTGTCGGTGCTGAGCAACGCCACGTTTGTACACAAGCCAGAGGTGCACGATGCCTTGATGCGCGTGGATAACAACATCCAGAAGCTGGATACGGTCGATCCCGATTACATACAGCGTGTTGACAGACCTACGGGCCACTACGACGTCCGTGACGTGATAGAGGGACTGAAGGCCTTCCGCGGGCATGTGATTATACAAACGATGTTTATGAAGGGGAACCTCCCTGATAATACCAGCGACGAATATGTGGGGCCGTGGCTGGAAGCCGTCAAGGAAATTCAGCCGCAGGAGGTGATGGTCTATACCATTGACCGCGAGACGCCGATGAAGGGACTCCAGAAGGCAACGCACGAAGAGCTGGATGCTATCCGTGACCGTGTGATAGCAGCGGGGATTCCGTGTCAGGCGAGTTATTAAAAGACCAGCAGACCCACCCCCAGCAGACCCACCCCCAACCCCTCCCTGAGAGGGAGGGGAGAGATTACCACTTAAGAAATATATGAAAATATAACAATGGAAAATAAAACAGAAAAGTCTAAGGTATTTGCTCCCCTCCCTCACAGGGAGGGGCAGGGGGAGAGTCTGCAGGGGGAGAGTCCGGAGAGTCTTCATTTTTATATGCAACGGGCATTGGATGAGGCCCGTCAGGCCTTGAAGGCCGGTGAGATACCCATTGGCTGTGTCATTGTGTGCAAGGACAGGATAATCGCCCGTGCGCATAACCTCACGGAGACGCTGTGTGACGTGACGGCACATGCTGAGATGCAGGCCATTACGGCGGCTGCCAACCAGCTGGGCGGCAAGTACTTGACTGACTGCACGCTCTACGTGACGGTGGAGCCCTGCACCATGTGTGCGGGAGCCATCGGATGGGCACAGATACCCCGGGTGGTCTATGGGGCAGCCGACGAGAAGCGGGGCTTCAGCCGTTATGCTCCTCAGGCGCTGCATCCGAAGTGTGTGGTGACGGCCGGCGTGCTGGAAGATGCCTGCCGTCAGCTGATGCAGGAATTCTTCAGAGAGAAAAGGTGACCCACCAGACCCACCAGACCCACCCCCAGCCCCTCCCTGAGAGGGAGGGGAGAGATTACCACTTAAGAAATATATGGAAATTATAGCAATGGAAAATAAAACTGAAAAGCATAAGGTATTTGCTCCCCTCCCTCACAGGGAGGGGCTGGGGGAGAGTCTGCAGGGTTTGCAGAGTCTGCTGGGTCTTCTTCTCCTCCTTTTCCTGTTTTCCTGTTCGAAAGACGAGGTGAAGCTGAGTGTTGACCAGGACCAGGTGACGTGGGATGCGGACGTGAGGCTGTATAAGCTGCAGGTGAAATGCGACGGCAAGTGGTATGCCCAGAGCGACGTGAACTGGTGTGCTCCCATCAAGAAGAGCGGCCAGGACGACGGCGAGCTGCCCATTTGGGTGAGCCCTAACCTGACCAGTGAGCCACGCAAGGGCCGCATCACCTTGGCATCAGGCGGCAAGACGCTCATTGTCAACGTGTCGCAGCCGGCCTTCACGGGTAGTCTTGACGACTATGAGTATCACCTGCCCGTGGTGTTCCATATATTATATAAGGAGGAGAACGACGAGACACAGAACGTGAAGGTGGGGCACATGGAGAAGATCCTGACGGAGGTGAACAAGCTCTACGCCGAGAACGGAATGAACGTGGTGTTTGAGCTGGCCCGCTACAACAGCGACGGCGAACTGCTGGAAGAGCCGGGCGTGGTGCGCCATCAGATAGACTTTGACGACTATGCACCAGAGGACTTCCTGGATTCCAAGAACACGGACAACCGGCAGTACGGCAAGTTTGCCCAGAACATGAAACGTTACATCAACGTCTATGTGTTCCGCTTCACCAAGGACAGCGATGATAGCACCACGATGGGCATCTCCAACCTGCCCGTGATGCCGACGGCACATCCGTTGGACAGCCTGATGGTGACCGACGTCGTCAACGACTTTACCACGACCGCCAACCCGTGGGGATGCCTGATTAACAACACCTATATATATGAGTGGCAGGACGACCAGACCTATAACCCCACCTACATTGTCGATACCATGGCGCACGAGCTGGGCCACTACCTGGGACTGCTGCACACGTTCTCCGTTGATGAATGTAAGATGGACGATGCCTGCGAGGATACCCACATCTGCGACTACATGAGCTACGCGGACTATATCAAGGCGTACATCAAGGAGCAGGTGGCCCAGGGCGTGCACACCTTCCGCATGGCTGACCTGGCACGCCGCATAGACTGCCAGACCCTGGAGGAGTATGTGGCGCATAACATCATGGATTACCAGTACTGTCTGAACGACGAGTTCACGCCACAGCAGCGCCAGCGTACTCGTGAGGTGTTGCTGTACAGCCCCCTGGTGCCTGGTCCGAAGCTGATAGACTACAAACAAAGAACGCGCAGCAATGACTTGCCGCGCGTCGCTCCTATTCACATACAGCCTTGTCCGGCTGTGCTTAAATCTTACCGATAACCCCCAGTTTGGTACTTTCCATGAAGCTGATGAGGTTCCGAATCTCGGGACTGTCAGGCACCTGCTCCTTGATCTGGTTGAGGGCATCAAACAATGACGTGTTGCTGCGGAACACCAGTCGGTAGGCGTTGGCGATGTGCTTGAGCACCTTCTCGCCGGTGCCGTGCTGACGGCCGATGATGGTGTTGACGCCGCCATACTCGGCACGCTTGGTGCAGATGATGTAGGGCGGCACGTCCTTGGAGAACGTACAGCCGGCCTGCAACATAGCGCCACGGCCCACACGCGTCTTGGCATTGGCAATGACGCTGGAGGAGAAGACCACAAGGTCGTCAATCACGCAGTCGCCGGCAATCTTCGTACCATAGCCGAAGACACATTGGTTGCCCACCTTCGTGTCGTGCGAGATGTGGGCACCCTCCATCAGCACGTTGTCGTTGCCGATGACGGTCTGTCCTCCGCGGTGGGTGGCACGGTTGATGACCACGTTCTCACGGATGATGTTATTGTTGCCGATGACGCATTCTGACTTCTCGCCACGGAACTCGAAGTCCTGCGGCAATGCTGCGATGACGGCACCCTGATGAACCTTGTTGTTATTGCCCATGCGTGTGCCGTTCAGGATGCTGACAAAGGGGAAGATGATGCAGTTGTCACCAATCACCACGTCGTCCTCGATATAGACGAAGGGGAATATCTTACAGTTGTTGCCGATCTTGGCGTTAGGGCTGATCTCGGCTCTTGGACTTATTTCACTCATTTTCTTAAGCCCCCTAAGTTAGGGGGATGGGGGTCTGAACAAGCGTTTATCAGACCCATTAATAAGA
Organism: Prevotella sp.; assembly: GCA_024695705.1. Classification (GTDB taxonomy): domain Bacteria; phylum Bacteroidota; class Bacteroidia; order Bacteroidales; family Bacteroidaceae; genus Prevotella. The sequence goes on from JAILHP010000201.1 coordinate 7,915, forward strand.
CATCTTTATAGGGAATCTGCGCTTGTTCAGACCCCCTGCCCCCTAACTTAGGGGGTTAGCGGCCTCCTCCGCCAAGGGCTGTGTAGAGGCTGACGACGGCCTGCATCTTGTAGAAGTCGTCGGTCACCTTGCTGAGCTGGGCATTGAGCAGGTTCTGTTCGGCGGTGAGTACCTCTAAGTAGCTGGAGCCGCTGCTGCGGTAGAGGGCTTTGGTGTCCTCCACGCTCTTGGCGAGCACGACGATGCGCTCTGCCTCAATCTTGCTGTTGGCATCGTAGCTGTTGTAGCTGACGAGGGCGTTCGACACCTCGTTGCCTGCCGAGAGGATGGACTTCTGCCAGGAGTTGAAGGCCTGCTCGTATTTAAACTGGCTGACCTTCAAGTTGGCCGTCAGCGCACCACGCATGAAGATAGGCTGTGTCAGGTTGCCGAAGAGGTTCAGCAGCCACTTGCCCGGGTTGATGACACCGTTGGAGTTGGTGAAGGCTCCCGTAGCACCGATGGTGATGGTGGGGTAGAACTGCGAGCGGGCGGTCTGCACGTCGTGGAAGCAGGCTGCCAGCTGCATCTCGGCGTTGTGAACGTCGGGACGGTTCTGCAGCAGCTGTATGCCGACGCCCGTAGCAAACTCTGAGGGCAGCGACTGCTGGTCGAGCGTGGAGCGCGGAATCTGCTGTCCGGCCTGACCAATCAGCAGGCAGAGGGCGTTCTCCGTGGAACGTATCTGACGCTTGAAGTCGTTGGCCTTGGTCTGCATGGAGAGGTAGGCTGCCTCGGCACTCTGCACACCGGTAGAGCGCACGCGGCCCAGCTCATGCTGCAGCTTCATCATCTCCCAAGTCTCCTTCGACATGCGACTCATCTCATCGACAATCTCCACCTGCTTGTCGAGCATCAGCAGCGTGTAGTAGCAGTTGGCAATGCCGCTGATGACCTGGGCGCGGACAGCCATCTGGTAGTCCTTCATGCCCAGCATCTTCATCTGCGTGGAGCGTTTCTGTGAGAGGATATTGCCGAAGAGGTCAAGTGTCCAGCTGGCCGTGACGGGCAGCGTGTAGGACTTGGTGGTTACTGACGGGTCGGTATAGAGCGTGCTGATGCTTCCCATGCCACTATTGGAGCCGAACTGCACGGCAGGCAGGAAGGCCAGCTTGGCAGCTTTCAGCATCGTCTCGTACATCTCAACGGTCAGGGCAGCATTCTGCAGGTCGGCATTCTTCTCCAGTCCCTGCTCAATGAGTGCCACCAGCTGCGGGTCGGTGAACACCTGTCGCCAGGGCAGGTTGCCGAACGATGCCGTGTCCTGTACGGCCAGCGTGTCCAGGTCGTTGAAAGCGTCGCGTATCAGTCCTGTGGCATCCACCTCAGGACGCTCGTACTTGTTATAGACGCCACAGCTGCTTAGGACCAAACAGACAAGGATGACCAACAGACTCACCCCCAGCCCCTCCCTGTGAGGGAGGGGAGTAATTACTCTCTTTTCTTGTATTCTTTTCATAATATATCTTCTTTAGAACATACCCTTCCCCTCCCACACAGGGAGGGGGTAGGGGTGGGTCTTTACTTCTCTAATTCATAATCTACCGGTCGGTGGGCGTACTGAGCCAGCTCGCTGGCTACGTCCTCGTTCTCCTCGTCTTCCTCGAAGTGCATGGGACGGAACTTCTCCTGCAGCGACTGGAAGAGCACGAACAGCGTGGGCACCACGAAGATCTGCAGCGCCGTACCGATGAGCATACCGCCTACGGCAGCGGCACCCAGCGTCTGGTTACCGTTCTTGCCTACGCCTGATGCAAACATCATGGGCAACAGACCGATGACCATTGCCAACGACGTCATAAGGATAGGACGCAGACGAGCTGCAGCGCCCAAGATGGCAGCCCATGTGATAGCCATACCCGTCTGTCTGCGTTCCAGCGCGAACTGCACAATAAGGATGGCGTTCTTCGCCAACAGACCAATCAGCATAATCAGCGATATCTGCATGTAGATATCGTTGGCGTGTCCGAAGATAATGGTAAAGAGGAAACAGCCGGCCAGTCCGAAGGGTACGGAGAGGATAACTGCCAACGGCAGGATGTACGACTCGTACTGTGCGGAAAGAATCAAGTAGATGAACACGATACAGAGCAGGAAAATGATGGCTGTTGTGTTCTCGGCCTTTGCCTCCTCACGTGTCAGACCAGAGTAGTCATAGGTATAGCCAGCGGGCAGTACGTCGGCCGCAACTTCCTCACAGGCCTTGATGGCTTCACCGGTAGAGTAGCCGTCGGCTACGGTAGCAGTGACGTTGATGGACGTAAACAGGTTGAAACGGTTGATGTTTGACGGTCCATAGACACGCTCCAGGTTGCAGAACTCGTTGACGGGAGCCATACCCTTCGGCGTACGGACATAGATGCTGTTGAGCGACTCTGGTGTCATACGGCTTTCTGGTGTGCCCTGAATCATCACGCGGTAGAGCTTACCATAGGCGTTGAAGTTGGATGCGTAGAGTCCACCGTAGTATCCCTGCAGGGTGGAAAGCACCGCTGTTGGAGAGATGCCGGCCTGCTTACACTTAGCTACATCCACATGAATCATGTACTGCGGATAAGAGGGGTTATAGGATGTCTGTGCTGTCTGGAACTCCGGACGCTTGTTGAGCTCGGCCAGGTAGGTCTTCACCACTTCGAAGAAGCGGGTAAGGGAACCGCCAGTACGGTCCTGCATCACCAGCGAAACACCACTGTTGGCAGAGAAACCAGGAATCATGGGCGGCGAGAAGGCCAGCACCTGAGCATCCTTGATGTGGGCGGTCTTCAGGAAAATCTGTGCGATGACGCCGTTGGCCTCGTAGGGATTCAGGAAGAAACGGTAGATGCCGTCACCCTCCCAGAGTCCGGAAATCTTCCACCAGAGGCCTTTCTGACGCTCATTGAAAGGTCTGAGCTTCAGGATGAAGGTTGCCTGGTCGGAACCGGCACCTGCAATGAAGTTGTATCCCTGAATCTGCTCACGGCTCTGAATGGCAGGGTCAGAAGCCAGGATGCTATCCACCTCGTTGATAACCTGACGAGTGCGTGCCACAGACGTAGCAGGAGGCATAGAAATGGTACAGAACAGTGTACCAGTGTCCTCACTCGGTACCAGACCGGTCTTCGTGGTCAGCATGGTTCCCACAAGGGCAGCAATACCAATGAAGACAATGACGATGATGAGTACCGGTTTGCGGACGGTTTTTTCAACAGCGTTCTTATACTTGCCGAGTACTTTTTCATAAGCCGTGTTGAACGATGTGTGGAAACGGTCAATCATTGACATCTTCTTCACTTCTCCGTTCTCGTCGTGCGGCTTTAGGAAAATAGCACACAGGGCAGGTGACAGTGTCAAAGCGTTAAGTGCAGAGATGAAGATGCTGACGGCCATGGTCACACCGAACTCACGGTAGAACGTACCGCTGGTGCCGCCGATGAACGAAACGGGGATGAACACTGAAGCCATCACCAGCGTAATGGAGATGATAGCGCCTGAAATCTCGTTCATGGCGTCGATAGATGCCGTGAGGGCACTCTTGTATCCCTGATCCAACTTGGCGTGTACGGCTTCAACCACCACGATGGCATCGTCCACCACGATGGCGATGGCGAGCAACAGGGCTGACAGCGTTAGCAGGTTGACGGAGAATCCCATGATGCTGAGGAAGAAGAACGTACCAATCAGTGATACAGGTACGGCAATCAGCGGGATGAGTGTCGAACGGAAGTCCTGCAGGAAGATATACACCACGAGGAACACCAGGATAAGTGTTATGATGAGGGTGAACACTACCTCCTCGATACTGGCGTAGAGAAATTCCGTTACGTCATAGTTGATCTTATAGATCATGCCTGGAGGGAACAGCTTGGCCTGCTCCTCAAGCTCGGCCTTTACTTGTTTGGCAATCTCGTTGGCGTTAGAACCTGCAATCTGCTGTACCATACCCATCACAGACGGGATGTTGTTGTTCTTCATAGATACAGTGTACTGCTGTCCGCCCAACTCTATCTTGGCCACGTCTTTCAGCTTCAGCGTATTGCCGTTGCCATCGCTGCTGATGACGATGTTGCCGAACTCCTCAGCACTCTTCAGACGGCCAGTATAACGCATGGCATACTCGTAAGCCACGTTGCTCTCCTGACCGAAGTTACCCGGAGCTGCCTCAATGTTCTGCTCTGCCAGCACATTGCTGATATCCGAGGGCATCAGGTTGTGCTGCTTCAGTACGTCGGGCTTCAGCCAGATACGCATGGCGTAGGTTTTCAAACCAGGGCTTTGCACGTCACCCACACCCTGAATACGCTTGATGGCAGGAATAATGTTGATGTTTGAATAGTTCGTCAGGAACTCATCGTCGTAACGTCCGTCGGAAGTCAGTGTAAACATCATCACCTGTGAGGTCTGACGCTTCATCACCGTTACACCGATACGTGTTACCTCGGCAGGCAACAGTGCCTGAGCCTGCTGTACACGGTTCTGCACGTTAACCGCACACATATCGGCGTTCATGCCTTGACGGAAGAGCACGCTGATTGATGCTGAACCTGAGGATGCTGACGAAGAGATATAATCCATACCCTCAACACCGTTGATGCTCTCCTCCAACGGTGTAATCACAGAGTTCTTCACCGTCTCAGCATCAGCACCAGGATAGCTGGTGAATACGACGACGGTAGGCGGGGCGATATCCGGATACTGCTCAATAGGCAGTGAAACCAGTCCGATAAATCCCAGTATGACGATGAGAATGGAAATCACCGTCGAGAGTACCGGGCGTTTGATAAATGTTGTAAAAGTCATTGTATTTATTTTTGTAATAAGGAGTTGAGGAGTAAGGAGATGAGCAGACTACAACTGCTCGTCCTTTTGCCCAACAACCTTTTTCTATTATACACCTGTCTTTTGTTAAATTGCAAATCGTGTAAAGTCAGAGTCTTGAGTATTCTACTTACTCCTCAACTCCTTACTCCACACCTCCTTTTATTTCTGCATTGCCCCGACGATCTCACCGGCCGTCATTGCCTTTGCCTGCTCGTCAATCTTCTGCTGATAGCGCTCAGGGGTAATGGGCACAATCTCCATACCGTCGTTGAGTTTGGTAATGCCGTTAGTTACATATTTGTCACCAGGCTTCAGACCGTCGATGACGATGTAGTTGTTGCCGTCGTTCTGCGGGTCAACCTGGATCTCAGTATAGACCACCTTGTTATCCTTGCCTAGGGTATAGACGAACTTCTTGTTCTGTACCTCGCTGACGCAGGCCTGCGGAATGATGATGGCACCCGTGCTGACGCGCGGCAGCACGATAGAGCCTGACGCACCGCTCTTCAGCAGCTTCTGGGGGTTGGGGAATACGGCAATCATCTGCACCGTACCTGTTGAGGGGTCAATGACGCCGCTCATCTTGGTAATCTTTCCTTCCTGTTCGTACATGGAACCGTCAGCCAGCTGCAGCTT
>JAILHP010000100.1 GCA_024695705.1 Prevotella sp.
TGACTACTCAACCACAACAGGTGCAGGACATGGCACTTACAATGCTTTAATTAAGCATGGTACAACTGGCAATGTCACCAAGCTGATTACACCAGAGATTGACCTTTCTTCTGTCACCTCTGCAGAACTCTCGTTCATGCATATTCAGCGTTCATGGTCTGGTGACATCGACCAGCTGAGAGTTTACTATCGTACCTCATCCGAAGGGACATGGACTCTGCTCAAGGAATATGATTCTGCTTTCGCTACTTGGACAACAGAAGATGGTATTGTCCTGCCCAACCTCAGCAGTACCTATCAGATTGCTTTTGAGTTTATTGACAAATATGGCTATGGTCTTGGTATCGATGATGTGATAATTGTGCAAGGAGCTTCCTGTCCCAAACCAAAGAATCTTAACGTAACCACAGATGGTGAAACCGCAACAGCCACTTGGGAGGGCACTGCTGACAACTACAACATAGACATCAACGGAACTGTGACTAATAACGTCACCAGTCCTTATACCTTCAACGTTGAGCTGTCAACGGAATACACAGTAAAGGTACAGGCCAACTGTGGCGGAGGAGATTTCAGCGAATGGTCCAGTCCCGTTAGTTTCACTACTGACCTCTGTATGCCTGAGGATATGTGCTCCATCACCCTCGCCCTCACCGACTCCTATGCTGACAGTTGGAATGGCGGCAAAATGGAAGTGGTGGATGCCACCACTGGCGAAATCTATGGCACTTATACCATTGAAAGTGGCGGCTCCGCTACCTACGAGCTTGCCCTTTGCCCTGGTACTGTGGTCAACTTTGTCTATACCGCAGGCAGCTATGGTACTGAAAACGGTTGGGTGATTTACGATCCTGCTGGTGAAGTCATCACTGAAGAGGCTGGTTGCAACTCGGGTTGCGATCATACCAACGGCATCCAAGCCACCTATACCATGGACTGCTCTGGTTGCTTCAAACCTAGCAATCTCCAAGTAAGCGACATCACCACCAACAGCGCCACATTGAGCTGGAACGGCAACAACGACAGTTACGTGCTGCAATACCGTCCTTGGAATCCTGCTGGTGACGATATCATCACCACCGGCACCTTGACCACCTACACTGTTGATTTGAGTCAATACGAAGGCACGGGTTCTGTGGCCATCCGCCACTATGACATTTCCGACATGTTCCAACTGATTGTTGACAACATTGAAGTGACCAACGCTGCTGGAACGGTTGTCTATTCCCAAGACTTTGAAGACTGCGGCGGCAACATGCCTGCCGAATTCTCTAATATGGACTTGGACGGCGATGGCTTTACATGGCAAATTGCTTCTTCTTTCAACAGCAATGTGGACGGTTCATACGGCATTGTATCGGAAAGCTACAACAATGATTACGGTGCCTTGACTCCCGACAACTGGCTGATTCTCTCTGGCATCGAGATGGGTGGCCAGATGACCTTCCAAGCCCGTGGCCAAGACCCGGCCTATGCCGCTGAGAACTTCGCTATCTACGTTTCTACAGAAAACAGCATTGTTGAGGTTCCTGTCACTGCCACTACCTATAACGCCACTGACTTGACTCCCAACACGCCTTACGCATGGCAGGTGAAGGGCATTTGTGGCGATGAAGAGACCAGCTATGTTTCTTCCTTCTTCAAGACCAAGGACGATATGCTGGTCTTTGCTACCGATGGTAACTGGAATGACGTTGCCAACTGGAAGGATGCCGAAGGCAATACTGCTGAAGCACTTCCCACGAATGATAACAATGTGCGCATCGATGCCGCTGCCACCATTCCTGCTGGCTATGTTGCCTGCGCTAACAAAGCCACTATCGGCACTGGTTCTATCACCATCCAGGACGGTGGTCAGCTGAAACAAAACGCCGCTACCTTGAGAGTCACTATGGAAAAAGAAATCGCTGGCTACGGCGAAAACAATGGCAACTACTACTTCATTGCCAGCCCGTTCAATGGCCGCACCCTCTATTCAGAATCTGGTTCGTTCAGTATTGTTAACGACATGCTCACTGGTGAATACGACCTCCATGCCTTCGATGCTGCCGCTTCTGATGGCTTGGAATGGATTAACTACAAGAGTGAATCCACCCACCTTGCCTTCCAAGCTGAAAATGGTCTTGCAGGCCTGCTGTACAGCGAAGGTTACCTCTATGCCAACCAAGAAGGCACAACCTTAGAGTTCATTGGTACCACTGGCAAGAGCAACAACTATTCCGAGAGTAGAGAATACACCTACGACGCCAATTCTGAAGACGTGTTCAACGGCTGGGTACTGGTAGGTAATATGTTTACCTGTAATGGCTATGTCACCTATAGCGAAGATGCTACATTCTATAAGATGAATGGCGACGGATTTGAGGCATTTGAGGGTGGTGTTAAGTTAGCTCCGGGTGAGGGTGCTTTCATGAAGGTATCGGCTTCCGGTACTATTACCTATAGCTCTGAAGTTCCTGCGTCTATCCCCGATGGAAGCATAGCAACAGAACCTCTGCCCTTACTGCCCTTGCATGGACTGGCAACGAATGTTGATGCAAATGGAGAAGAAATTCTGTTTGCTCAGGAGGGTTACGCCACTTACTTCAACAGCCAGCGTAACGTGGTGCTGCCTGCAGGCATGAAGGCCAAGATTGTTACCGCTGGTGCAAGCGATGGCACTTTAACATACGAAACCATTGCTGACGGTAGTGGTAATTTGAAGATTGTGGCTGCTGGCGTGCCAATGATGCTGCAAGTGGCTCCGGCAAATGCCACTCAGAGCATTATCATTGGTCTTGCTGAAGCAAGTACGGCCAACATACCAGGAAACAAACTGCAGGGTAGTGATACGGAAGTAGAGGTTACGGCTGAACCTGACTATTACTATTATAAGCTCTCTTACAACCTACAGGGTTCTGAAATCGGTTGGTACTGGGGTGCTGCAGATGGTGGAACGTTCACCAGCGGAGCCCACAAGGCTTGGCTCGTGCTGCCCGTCACAAGCGATGCTCCATTCCTCGGTCTGCCGGGTTGGGAAGATACCACAGGAATCGTTCCTATTAACAAGGGAGAGACCGCTGAAAATGGCGAGTGGTACACGCTCCAGGGCCTGAAGATTGGCAAGAAGCCTTCTACCGCAGGAGTTTATATCCATAATGGCAGAAAGGTCGTGATTAAATAAGGAGCCCCACCAGACCTCCCCGAAAGGGGAGGAGGGGCCTCCCTAAATCCCTCCGAAAGGAGGGACTTACCTACGGAGTTCAAAAAGAATAAAACATCAAGAATTTGAGAATTTGAGAATACTTGGCGTTTCCTGATAGCCTAAGAGAAAATTCTTTAATTCTCTAATTCTTGAGAAGAAAATAAAAACTTGAAAAAGAAAGAGTGTTATGAAGAAAGATTATAAGAGACCCTCACTTGAGGTCGTGAAGATGGAGCAAGTGCTGCTTAGTGGCAGTGATCCTAATGCTCATAATCAAGGAGGAAGCGGTAATCAGTTTGCTCCTGGCTATGGTGGCAAAGGCCGTGGTCGTGGCCGCTATGCCGAGGACGACTTCGACGAAGAGGAAGAGGAAGATCTGTAAATTTTGAGCTTACGCTCATCCAATAAGAACCTGCCCCCGCAACAAAGCGAGGGCAGATTTTTTTTGCTTTTACAGATTTCACAGCATGAAATGCGACGGTTGGCATTGAGGGAGAATGACGTAAACTCGTTTACAGGCAGACACCATCAACGACAAACGATAATCTTGAAAAGATTGAAATCAGTAAAAGAGTTATTGATGTTTTTGTAAATATT
>JAILHP010000027.1 GCA_024695705.1 Prevotella sp.
ACATCTGAAGGCTTATCAGTTTAAGTCGGCCAGCAACCCCAAGAGTCAGGGGAAATGGTATCCACGCATTGACCACTATTCCACTATCACGACAAGGGAGCTTTGCCAGTTGGCCGCTGACGACTCGCACGTTGAGCGCTCGGAGGTGGAATACGTCCTGAATGCCATTGTCAAGCAAATAGAGGAGCTGGCACTCAACGGCCACACCATAGAAATACCTGAGCTGGGCCACATCTCCATTGCAGCAGACACGCGGACGGTAGAGAACTTCGACGAAGTGAGTACCAATCTCGTGGAACGCCTGCGGCTGAACCTGCGCGTCAGCAAGGAAATTCGCGAATCACTGAGTCATGTCACCCTGAGAATGGGGTAACATTGTCTTTAAAAACATTAAAAAGCATAGACATACTGCGATAGTTACACAGGAAATCACTATATTTGCGTTCAAATCGTATTTGGAAATACCGCCGTTCCCCCTACTCTTCGAGATATCTTATAATTTGAAATAAAAAAATCCAATATGAACCTAAATGAATATATCAGCACCGTCAATCAGAAATATCGTGCAGGCAACGCAACAGAGCACACTTATAGAGGGGCACTGGAACAGTTGTTGCAAGATTTGTTGCCCAAACTGCGCATTGTGAACGAACCCAAGCGAGTGAAGTGTGGTGCACCAGACTATATCGCCAGTCGTAAGGACGGTATGCCTGTTTTTTACATTGAGGCAAAGGATATAGGTGACAGCGACCTTGACGGTCACAATCCTCATGGTCACAAGGAGCAGTTTGCACGCTACAAGCAGGCACTCGACTCTATTATCTTTACCGACTATCTGGACTTCCACCTGTATGAGCACGGTGAGTTTATAGACAGCGTGCGTATTGCTGAGGTGAAGGGCGACAAGATAGTGGCCATCATTGAAAATGAAGAGAAGTTCCTGAATCTTATAGAGCACGTTGGCAATAATGCAATTCAGCGCATCACTTCGGCCTCACGTTTGGCCCAGCTGATGGCAGGTAAGGCGCGACTTTTGGAGAACATCATTGAACAGGCTTTAAACGATGAAGCCTACTCAGAGGCCAACGATAACCTACAGGCCCAGTACCAGTCGTTTTGCGACTTCCTCATAAAAGAACTCACCAAACAGGACTTTGCTGACATCTACGCTCAGACTATTGCCTATGGTATGTTCGCCGCCCGTCTGCATGACCCGACGCCAGAGGATTTCAGCCGAGAGGAAGCAGGTCGTCTGATTCCCAAAACCAACCCCTTCCTTCGTAACTTATTTAATAATGTGGCCGGTAATGAATTGGATGACCGAATCGCTTGGGTAGTCGATGACTTGGTGACGGTGTTTCAGGCAACCGACTTGAAGACCCTCATGGCTTCGTATGTTCGCGACAAACGTCATCATGACCCCATGATTCACTTCTACGAGGACTTCCTGTCTGAATACAACCCCAAACTGCGAAAGTCGAAGGGCGTGTGGTACACTCCGCAACCCGTTGTCGGCTTCATTGTGAGGGCTGTTGATGAGATACTCCAGAAGGAGTTTGGACTGCCAGACGGTCTTGCCGACTACTCGATGACAGAGCGTGAGGTGGCAGTAGAGCAGAGCCGCGATAAGCATTCCTCAGACGGAATGAAGCATGTCATGAAACGTTTTCACCGCGTGCAGATTCTCGACCCCGCCACAGGTACAGGCACATTCTTGGCAGAGGTAGTCAATCAGATTTATGACCGCTATCGCGACCAGCAGGGCATTTGGCAGCAGTACGTGGAGCAGCACTTGCTTCCCCGTCTCAATGGTTTTGAGATACTGATGGCCTCGTATGCCGTTGCCCATCTGAAGCTTGACATGCTGCTGGGCGAGACCGGTTACCAGCACCAGTCGGACAAGCGCCTGCATGTCTATCTGACCAACTCGCTTGAAGAGAGCAACAACGAGCCGCGCACCCTCTTTGCCCAATGGCTCAGCCGTGAGGCGACAGAAGCTAACGTCATCAAGCGCGACTGTCCTGTGATGGTGATGATTGGAAATCCGCCATATAGCGTTTCGAGTCAGAATAACGGTAAGTGGATAACCAACCTTTTGGCTAATTACAAGAAAGATTTGAACGAACGGAACATCCAGCCCTTAAGCGATGACTATATCAAGTTTATAAGACTGGGGCAGTATTATGTGGAAAAGAATGGAGAGGGCGTGTTAGGATATATATCCAACAACTCTTTTATTGATGGTATCATCCACAGACAAATGCGCAAAAGGCCTGCAGGCGCATTTTCCAGTTCTGCCTGATGCCCGACCACCTGCATGCCGTCATCCAGGTGACAAAGGTCATGGACACAAGCATACGCAGCGTGATTCGCGGATACTGGCAGGGGGTGAAGAAGCTAGGGCGGGCTTACACTTTGGCGGTTTCCCCCGAATTTAATTCGGCGACAACGGACCAAGGGAAGACAACAAACCAAGAAACGACAACTGACTAAGGAAGGACAACTGACCAAGGGAAGAAAACGGCGGAAGGAGGCAACAGCTGGGCCTTTCCTGTTTTCACGGAGCGGCCATTTATTCGCCCTTTGTCACGTCGCGGTCAGCTGCAGGCGATGATGCACTATGTGCGGATGAACCCTCAGCGGTTGGCTACGAAGCGCCTGATGCCGGGCTTCTTCAGGGTGCAAAAGGGAATCAAGATAGCAGGCCGCGACTTTGACGGTGTGGGCAATGTGGCCCTGCTACATGCAGAGCACTATGATGTGGTGCATGTGCGCAGCGTCTGGGTGAAGGCAGCAGAGCACGGTGACAGCCAGACACTTCGGGACTATATGAACAGCCGCGT
>JAILHP010000039.1 GCA_024695705.1 Prevotella sp.
AGGGAGGGGTAGGGGGTGGGTCTTTATGAAAATATTAGTAATGGGTGCAGGCAAGATGGGAAGCTTTTTCATCGACCTGCTGAGTTTCGACCATGAAGTGGCCGTGTATGAGAGAGATCCGAAGCGCATGCGCTTCACGTACAATTGTCAGCGGTTCACCACTTACGAGGAGATCCAGGCCTTCAAGCCTGAGCTGCTCATCAATGCCGTGACGCTGAAATACACCATTCCCGTGTTTGAGCAGGTGATACCCTATCTGCCCAAGGAATGCATCATCAGCGATATCGCCTCCGTGAAGACTGACTTGAAGGAGTTTTATGAGCAGTCGGGCATGCGCTACGTATCGACGCACCCCATGTTCGGCCCGACGTTTGCCAACCTCCATCAGCTTAGCGAGGAGAACGCCATCATCATCAGCGAGGGCGACTACATGGGACGCATATTCTTCAAGGACCTCTACCAGAAGCTGGGGCTGAACATCTACGAGTACACCTTCGAGGAGCACGACAAGACGGTGGCTTACTCGCTCAGTATTCCCTTCGTATCGACGTTCGTATTCGCTGCTGTCATGAAGCATCAGGATGCGCCAGGTACTACCTTCAAGCGTCACATGCGTATTGCCAAGGGTGTGCTCAACGAGGACGACTACCTGCTGCAGGAAATACTCTTCAACCCCTATACCCACAATCAAGTCTCGCAGATTCGTACGGAACTGAAGGAGCTGCTGGAGATCATCGACAACAAGGACGCCGAGGGCATGCAGGGTTATCTGAAGAAGATACGTAACAACGTGAAGCGTGACATTGAGATAAATAAATGAGGTATCATCTGGTAGCGTTTCTGGTCGTAGCCGTCTGGGGCAGTACCTTCGTGTTTACGAAAATACTGCTCCAGGCTGGCATGACGCCTGCCCAGATATTCACCTTTCGCTTCCTGATAGCCTACGTGCTCATGCTGCCATGCAGCTGGGCGATGGGCGAGAGGCGATGGATGACAGACAACTGGCGTGACGAACTATTGATGGTGGCTTTGGGCGTGACGGGCGGCTCCCTGTATTTCCTCACGGAGAATGCAGCCATGCTCTATACCACGGCCACCAACACGTCGCTCATCGTCTGTTCCTGTCCGCTGTTTGCCATGCTGCTGGTGGCGTTGGTCTATCGGAAAAGTGAACGCATCACTCGAATAAAGGCCCTGGGCTCCATCATTGCCTGTATCGGCATGGCTGTGGTAGTGCTCAATGGCCATTTTGTGCTCCATCTGTCGCCACTTGGCGATGCGCTGGCCTTTGCTGCCTGCCTCTGCTGGGCATTTTATTCACTGCTGATGAAGGCTGCCATAGAGCGATACTCCGACCTGTTCATCACCCGTAAGGTGTTCTTCTACGGCCTGCTGACCATTATACCTTATTTTATATGTAAGCCGGAGGAAACCGCAATATTCAATGGTCAATGGATAATGATCAATGGTCAATGTTCAATGGACAATGTTCAATGGCCCATCATCGGCAGCCTGCTGTTCCTTGGCATTGTTGCCTCGTTGCTATGTTTCCTCGTCTGGAACTGGGTCATTAGAAAGTTGGGAGCAGTCGTTGCCACCAATTGGGTCTATTTCAACCCCATCACCACCATTGTCTTTGCTGCATGGCTGTTGCGTGAACCCATCACACCTTGGTTCCTGTTGGGAACGGTGCTTATACTTCTGGGTATGTATCTTTGTGATAGGAGAGTAGGAGTACGGAGCCAAGGAGTATAGGTTAATTTGCGTGAAAGTTAACCTTAAAATTTGGTTGTTACAGAAAGAATGCCTATCTTTGTAGGCTTTTCTATAAAGAAATTGTAACGACTAAAATTCTAAAACTACAGAAAAAATATGAAAAGGACATTACTTTCTTTGGTGCTGACACTGGCACTGGGAGTTGTGTGGGCGCAAGGCCCGAACGGCTCAGCAAATTATTATCAGGGAGCTGACGGCCTAAAGGGAAAGGCCCTGAAGACCAAACTGTCGAGTATTATCTCATCAGGTGTCACCGTGATTTCCTACAAGGGACTATACGATGCCTACAAGAAGACCGATACACGTTCCGACGGATACGTGCGCGACTGGTATTCGAACATTACGAACTATCGCCACGGCATTGACAACAAAGGAAACTACTCGAAGGAGGGCGACATGTACAACCGCGAGCACAGTGTACCGCAGAGCTGGTTCGGCGACGGAAACATCAAGTCGGACATCGTGCATGTGCTGCCTACCGACGGCTATGTGAACAACCGCCGAGGCAACCTTCCCCTCGGCGAGGTGAACAATGCCACCTATCAGTCGGCCAACGGCTACAGCAAGCTCGGCTCCTGCAGGACGTCTGGCTACAGCGGCACGGTGTTTGAGCCCAACGACGAAATCAAGGGCGACATGGCACGCATCTACTTCTACATGATTACGCGTTATGAGGGCAGCTGCGGCAGTTGGGGCAACAGCGTGTTCACTTCTCAGTATCCCGGCCTGACGCAGTGGACGCTCGACATGATGATGCGCTGGTCGAAGGACGATCCTGTGGATGACCGTGAGGTTGAGCGTAACAATGCCGTCTATGAGACGCAGCACAACCGCAATCCCTTTGTGGATTATCCCGGTCTGGAGGAATACACCTGGGGCACGAAGATGAACGAGCCCTTCTCGTACGACAATTACGCGGGTGCTGAGGTTGACCCGAACTTCGTGCATGAGCCGATATTCTCGCATCCTGGCGGTACGTTTGTGCTCAGTGTTGATGTAACCATTACCACCAATACGGCCGATGCCGACATCTACTACACGCTGGACGGCAGCGATGCAACGCCTGGCGCTACGCTTTACACAGGCCCCATCACCATCACAGAGACGACGACGCTGAAGGCCGTTGCTGTGAAGGATGGCAACGTCAGCCATCAGACCTCGGCTAAGTTTACCATTGTGGACGAGGAGCCTGTAACACCTGTGAACGACGGTGACGTGGTATTCTATGAGTCGTTCGATGGCTGCAACGGTGCAGGTGGCGGCGGCGATAACTGGAGTGATGCCAGCGGCACTTTCGAGGCTGACAATGACGGCTGGGTATCTGACGGTCCGTTTGCCGGAGACCAGTGTGCCCGCTTCGGATCCGGCAGCAAGTCGGGTGTGGTTACTACGCCTGAGTTTACGCTGACGACGGCTACCTCGACGCTGAGCTTCATGGCTGCTCCGTATAATGTGGATGCTACGTCACTGAAGTTGGAGGTGGTAGGCAACGGCGTGACGCTGAGCGAGAGCGAACTCACGATGGTCAATAAGGAATGGACGTCATACACCATCACCCTGACAGGTACGGGCACCATCCGTCTGAAGTTCACACCCGCCAAACGCTTCTTCCTCGACGAGGTGTTGGTAACGGCTAACAGCAATGATCCAACGGGCATCGCCCCCACTTACCGTTCACCCATCACCACCCACCATTACTACACCCTGGACGGCCGCATGCTGCAAGGCATTCCTACGCAGAAGGGCGTCTATATCTATAAGGGTAAGAAGGTGGTAGTGAGAGATTAAAGTTGAAGGTCGCGATAAAGTGAGAACAGAGCTAAACTTGTTTAAGCTATGTCGAACGAAAGCGAGCTCGATGTGAAACATCAAAGTTTAAAGTTTAGAGATATGATGCGAAAGAGCCGATTACTCTTGCTATTGCTGGCCATCGTGACGGTGGCAGCAATGGCTGTTCCTGTGAAGCCAGGCTGGAGAACCATCCGTCTGGCTGACGGCTCTGAAGTACGTGTGCAGGCAGTAGGTGACGAACACGCTCACTGGTTGCAGGCGGCCGACGGTACCTGCTACGTTGACAGGGACGGCGTGTATGTAGTCGCCGACAGGCAGACGCTGCTGGCTCAGCGTGATGCCCGTCACTCACAGCGTGGCCTGCAAAAGATAATTTCCGTTTCGACGGCTGACGGACTGGGTGAGTACGGCAAGATGAGCATGGGCGCTGTTCCCAGCATCGGCCAATACACCATTCCTGTGGTGATGGTGCAGTTCTCCAACCTGTGGTTCCAGAGCACGACGACCGTTGACAAGATGATGCGCTATCTCAATGAAGAAGGCTACGACGATGAACCCCAAACGGCGGGCTCTGTGCGCGACTACTTCAAGGAGCAGAGCGGCGGGCAGTTTGTTCCTACCTTCGAAGTGGTGGGCATCGTGACGCTGGATCAGCCCTTTGATTATTACGGCAAGAACGACAATGAGGGCAATGACCAGCACCTCGATCTGTTGCCTGGCGACGTGATAGCAGCTGCTATCAGTCAGCTGGGTGTCGACTTCTCGCAGTATGTCATTCCTGCAGGCGACGAGAACCATACGGACGGCGTACCCCTCCTGGCCATGTTCTATGCAGGCAAGGGTGAGGCAACGGAGTATCCTGGCGGGTCGAATTACCTCTGGCCTTGTGAGTGGGATGACGTAGATGACAAAGTAGCCCAGGGCAACTATGACGGTGTGCATTTCAACTCCTTCTTCATCGGCAATGAACTGGGCACTGGCGGTGGAAGCCTGATGGGCTGTTCCATCTTCTGTCATGAGTTTGGTCACGCCCTCGGCCTGCCCGACTTCTATGGCAACTTCAATTATAACGACGCCTTCGGCCTCTGGTCAATCATGGACACAGGAACCTATATTGATGACGATTGCCGCATTCCCGCTGCCTATACGGCCTACGAGAAGAGCTGCATGGGATGGATGAACCTGCCTGAGCTGGACTACACCCAGGACGAGGTGGAACTGTGCTATCCTGGCGACTGTGCCGAGGGCTCTGCGGTCATCGTGCGCTACAGCGATACTGAGACCTTCATCCTGGAGAACCACCAGCCCAGCACCTTCTTCCCCGTTCGGTATGGGTCAGGAGTGCTGGTCACGCGCATTGCCTACGACAAGAGGTCGTGGGAGAACAACGAGCCCAACACTGCAGCCAATAAGAAGCGTGCCTGTGTGCTGACTGCCAACGGAGGGAGACTGTTCTATTCTGCTGACATGAATAACCTCTACGGCTACTCTAACACCTCCATCGGACAGCTGAATACCTATGGTGGACAGACGAAGGACATCGCTGTGACTAATGTCACCAGAAACACTGACAACGGCACCATCACGCTGACGCTGAATCCTGAAAGTACGGGAGGGCTCACCCCAAAGAGCCTCACCCCAGCCCTCTCCCAAGGAGAGAGGGCCTGGTACACCCTCGATGGCCGTTGCATAGCTAATGGTCAATGGAAAATGGATAATGGACAATTGCCCAAGGGTGTGTATATCCATAATGGGAAAAAGGTCATTATAACGAAATAACGAGAAAATAAAAAGAGGAACCTAGTCGGTCCCTCTTTTTATTTTATGCAAGTCGCTCCAGCATTTCTAACAGCACTTGCCAGATGTCGTCGATGGTCGATAGCTCCACACGTTCGCTGGTGGAGTGGGGCTCCACGATGCGCGGTCCGATGCTGGCAATCTCGATGCCTGGGTACTTCTGGACGAAGTAGCCTGCCTCCAGTACGAAGTGCATGGCCACCATGCGCGGACGCCAACCCAGCACGTCGTTAAACGTGTCGCTGGTCAGTCGCAGGAAGTCCGACTGCTGGTTCTCCTGCCAGGCAGGGGCCGACATGATGAGCTCTGACGTGGCGCCGCCTTTCCTGAACACATCGGCTATCTCCTTGCTCAATGCCTCCATATCGGCATCGATGAAGCTGCGCGTGTGGGTAGATACGAAGAGGTGGTCCTGCTCTGTCAGGATGCGTCCCACGTTGTTCGACGTCTCCACGGTGTCCTTCATCACTTCGCTCATCTTCACCACACCCTGCGGCACCTGTTCCAGACAGCCCATCAGCGACTCGAAAGCCTCGCTGCTGATGACGTTCTCACGCGGTTCACACTTGGTGATGGTGCAGTGGATGTTGGGGTCGCTCTGCCCGTATTCCTCGCGCAGCCAATCGTTGAGGCTCCCTTCCTGCTGTTTGACAAACTCGGCGGCCTCGCCTGAAGGCACGCAGATGATGATTTCGCCTGATGAGGCGATGGAGGCGTTGGCCTCGCCAATGTGGATGTCAGCCACGTGGAAGTCGTAGTCGTTGTAGATGGCAGCCAGCACCGCCCATGCTGCTACGACGGCGCTGCAGCGGCCCTTGTTGATATCGACGCCTGAGTGGCCACCCAGTCCTCCCTCAATGCGGATGCTGTACCAGCGGTGCTTGCCTGCCGGCACTGGCTGACGCTCAATGGGGATGCGGTGGAACTGCAGGGTGGCACCTGCCGCTCCAGTGGTGATGGTGTCGTAGTCCTCTGAGTCCAGGTTGATGACCTTGCGTCCGTGCAGGAATGTAGTGCTGAGGTTCGATGCGCCTGACATGCCGTCTTCCTCGTTGGTCGTGGTGATGACCTCCATCGGACCGTGCGTGATGCTGTCGTCCTCCAGCACAGCCAGCGCCATCGACAGTCCGATGCCGTTGTCAGCACCCAGCGATGTGCCACGCGCCTTCATCCAGCCGTTTTCCGTGTAGGGCTCAATGGGCGTATGCAGCGGGTCTTTCATGCCCACGCAGACCATGTCCATGTGGTTGAGCAGCACGATGGGCTTTGCCGCCTCGTGTCCAGGTGTGGCAGGCTTGCGGATGACGACGCAGTTCTCAGCGTCGCGTTCATACTCCAGCTGCAGGCGTTCTGCAAACTGACAAAGGTAGTCGGCTACCTGCTCCTCGTGGTGTGAGGGGCGTGGAATGCGGTTCAGCTCGCTGAAGATGCTGAATACCCGCTCTGTTGTAGGTCTTTGTTTCATCGTCTTATAGTTTTATTTGAGTGCAAAAGTAATACTTTTTAGGGGAGTTTAGGGAGTAAAAGGAGTTAAAAGGAGTTAAAGGACAATACAATTATGAAATGCCTTTTCTCGTTTCTTAGAGTGCTTCTAAATGTCCGGATTCACTTTTTCGGTCAAATGTTTGGTGATTTCCGGAATAATCTTTATCTTTGTGCCGAAATATAGATGTATAACCCTTTTTAAATTGGAATAACATCACTTACTAAAATATTAAAAATATGAAAAAAAGATTTTACACTTTTCTTGTTGCACTCGTGGCGATAGCCTCGGGCGCACAGGCACAGGTGGCTATTAACGCCACGAACTTTCCTGATGAGAACTTCCGTAACTGGCTGCTTGATGCCAACAACATCAACGGCTACGGTGCTGACGGCCAGCTGACGGCTACGGAGATTGCCGACATCAAGGAACTGAACATCAAGAATCAGGATATTGCCAATCTGAAGGGTCTTGAGTATTTCACGTCAATGACTGACCTCTATCTTGACAGCAATCCGCTGACATCGGTCGATGTTTCGATGTTCCCGCAACTCGAAATCTTGGCGATAGGTTATCTTAACCTCACGTCTATCGACCTGTCGAACAACACGAAGTTGAAGCAAATGCGTTTCACTGGCAATCAGCTGACATCGCTCGACTTCACCAAGTTTCCCGACTTGGAAGTGTTGCTGATTGGAATGAACCCGATGGCATCTGTTGACGTGACACAGAACCCGAAGTTGAATCGACTGTCCATTATCGATGTTCCTATATCGTCGCTTGACCTGACGAAGAACACGGCGCTGGAAACACTGGAAATCGGCAAGAATAATCTGACCAGCCTCGACCTCTCGAAGAATACGAAGCTGAAGTCTCTGGATGTCAATAAAAGTGACGTGACCGCATGGGACTTCACGCCAATGACGAAGCTTGAGAAACTGTATTTCTTCGATAGCAAGGGCACAACGTTCGACCTGCGGAAATGTGCCCCGCTTAAGGAGGTAAAAATCGATAATAGCGAGCTGACGACGCTCGACATGTCGGGCCTCGCCGCGCTGGAATCGTTTTACGTCGAGGGAAGCACAGTTGGTACAGTGAATGCCTCGGGCTGCCAGAATCTGGAATGGCCGGTTGTGAAAAATAATAGCAAGGTGACGACGCTCAACGTGTCGAACTGCCCGACTGTATTGTGGGCGTATGCCTTGAACAGTACCATAGGTTCAGTAAACCTATCGGGGTGTCCTGCACTGCTTGACTTTGTCTTGGACGAGGGCATGGGTACTCCCGTCACTCAGATTAAGTCGATTGACTTCTCGGGCTGCTCATCTTTACAAATTCAGGCCTACTATGATAACAATGGCATAGAGTCGCTGAACTTTACGGACTGCACTTCCATAGACGGTATTACCTGCGCCAACCAGAAGCTGACATCGCTGAAGGTAGCGGGCTGCTCGGCACTGGTAGCTCTCGATTGTTCAAATAATCAGCTGACGTACCTTGACCTGTCAGGTTGTACGGCACTGAAGAACCTGTCTATTTACTCCAACAATATTCACATGGGTGCGATGCAGGCTATTGTTGAGGCTCTGCCTGATAGGACCTCTTCGAGTACAGGTACACTTTTTGCCGTCGATACGAAAGACGCGAATGAAGGCAACGTTATCACGAAGGACCAGGTGGAAGCAGTCTATGTTAAGCGGTGGTATGTAAGAGATATTAACGGAGGTGATTGGACTAATTACGCTGGCGTGGACACGGGCATTGAGTCAATTGAGAATGCACAAGGCGCCATACACAATTACTACACGCTGGACGGCCGCAAGGTTGTGAACCCGACGAAGGGTGTGTATATAGTGAACGGCAAAAAGGTCATGATAAAGTGAGTGAAGAGCCGAGCTCGCTCGGGCTCTTCCGAGCGTGAACGAGCTCGAGCTTCAGCTCAAGGTCGTGATTAAGTGAGCGAAGAGCTACGTACAGAAAAGAGGCGGCACTTCCCAACGAGGGAGGTGTCGCTTGTTTGTTCGGAATCCCATGATTCTTACCTGTCAGGCTGATAGAGCTTAGTAATACTATGTCCTGCTGGAATGAGAGTGGTTGAGTAATCCTAAGAAGTCCTTAAGTGCAATGATATCTACTACGGGAAACTTCATCTGTTGAAGAACATCGTAATGATGGTCGTTGGTGACAATATAACGGGCATTGGTTTGTAAAGCACAGTCAACAAACTTGTTGTCATCAGGATCTGCTGTAATTAGATTAAAATGATAATATGGTGAAAAGCGTTCAACAAATGGACTTTTAAGAAGTGCCGCAACTACTGTTTCCGCAAATTGATATCCGAACATTCTGTGAAGAATCTCAGAATACTCTTCAAGGATTTCGTTTGTTATACACAAAATGTTCTCACCTGTAATAATGGAGTCTCACACAGGGCGGAACTCACTATGACGGCTCAGGATTTGTATAAGACAATTGGTGTCAAGAACAATGCGCATAGAGGTTATAGAGTATCTTTTTCCTGTTCCTTTTGTTCTCTCAACCACTGATGGAGATCCATCTTATTGATTTCGTCGAGTCGTTTTTGGTCAAGTTCTCCAGATAACCACATTTCTTCAGTCAACTTGTCCAATTTCTTGGCATAGTAATCGCTGATGAGCTTCTTTATTTCAAGCAGTTCGTCATCACTCTTTATACTCGAAAAGACCTCTAGCAGGTAGAGTTGGGCAGGATTGAACACTGTAGGTTGTACGTTCTGCATAATTGAATATGAATTAATAATCTGTGGGCAAGGCTGCGAGTGAGCGAGAGAAGAGAGATGTTCGCATCAACTCTGCCGAGTGTGAGCAGACTCGCCGCGCTTTGCGCGGCAAAGATACGAAAAAAACGTGAGTGATGAGTGGTGGGTGGTGATTTTTTTTTATAAAAAAGGTTAAGCGATAGTAAAAAGCTCAAAGCTCAAAGCTCAAAGCTCAAAGATTTTGTATTTTTGCACCAAAATACAAAACGATATGGCATACGGAAGTTGGATAGGAGGATTTATCGGTTATATGTTTGGCGGCTCACTTGGGGCGCTGGCCGGCCTGATTCTGGGTGGGCTGTTCGACCTGGTGACAGGCGGCAGCAGCGGTCAGGCACGGTTGGGTTCGGCGTTTTCAACTGACGAGAACATCAGCGGCAGTTACGGTCGCAGACGGCCTAACGTGAACCAGCGTGGCTCGTTCCTCTTCTCGTTGCTGGTGCTGACGGCTTACATCATCAAGGCTGACGGCCGCGTGATGCATTCTGAGATGGAGATGGCTCGTCAGATGCTGCGTCAGAACTTCGGCGAACAGGCCGTCCGTGAGGGTGAGCAGATACTGCTGAGGCTCTTCGACGAGCAGAAGCGTCAGGGTGCCAATGGCTTCCGTCAGACCGTGCAGAAGTGTTGTGCTGAGATGGCGATGGGCATGAACTACGGCCAGCGTCTGCAACTGTTGAACTTCCTCGTGATGGTGGCGAAGGCTGATGGCAACGTGCCCCAGTCGGAGATTCAGGGCCTGCGTGACGTGTCTGGCTGGATGCGTCTGCAGCCAAAGGAGGTGGACTCGATGCTTAATCTGGGTGGCGATACGCTTGAGGAAGCATATAAGGTGCTGGGTGTCAGTCCGCAAGCTTCTGACGACGAGGTGAAGAAGGCTTATCGCCGTCTGGCGCTGGAGCATCACCCTGACAAGGTTTCCGCCCTTGGTGAGGACGTTCGTCGTGCAGCCGAAAAGAAATTCCAAGAAATCAATGCCGCGAAGGATAAAATCTGGAAGGCTCGCGGACTATAGAACATTAATGATTAAAGATTAACTCTAGTTTCTGAAGTTTTTTCGACCACGAATTGCACGAATTATACGAATATTTAGCTGCGCACAGTAACTATATTTATGACGAATTACACTAATGGAATCGTCTGCGATTCTTGCTGCGCCAGCCAATTCGTGAAATTTGCAGCATCCCTGATATATAAATATTATGTCGTTCTGCATAGAATAATTCGTTTAATTCGTGCAATTCGTGGTTGTTTTCACACATGCGAAGTTGTAAAGATTACCCCAACACCTAAATTGGCAGCGTCATGATAAAGCGTGCTCCTTGGGTATATGACTGGTCGAGCACTACGTCACCGCCCATGCGACGTGCCAGCGAACGGGCTACGGTAAGGCCGATGCCCGTGCCGTCGTAATACTCATCCAACTGGACAAACTCCTCAAAAATACGTTCACTCTCTTCCTGGGGGACGCCGATGCCAGTGTCCTCCACCACAAAGCGAACAAATCCGTCGGTTACATCTGCCTGAAGGGTGGCCCGTTTCTTGTCGGACTGCTCTTCTTGTCGTGCGAGGGCTTCGGCAGGCTTGGTAAACTTGCGTGCGTTGTCGAGAATCAGGGTAAGCGCACGTACGGCCGCACGCTGGTTGGTTGTCAGTATGGCGGTTTCGGCCTCTGCCGACAGCTGTATGTCGAACGTGAGGTGCTCGGCTGTGGCGATGCCGCTGGCCTCGGTAGCCTCGGCCACTATCTGCACGGCAGGCACCTGTTCGTCGCGCTCAATGACAGCCATGCTGCTTGCGTCGCTCAGTTCCAGCATCTTGTTTACCAGACGGGTAATGCGGTCGGTGTTTTCCGTAATCTGACGATTGATGTCGGCCTTGGTGTCATCGTCGAGCTCCATGCCTGGCGTGGTGACTACTTGTGTGAAGCCTGACAGGATGTTGAGCGGCGTGCGTATCTCATGGGATATCTGCTGAATGAAGATGGTCTTCATCCGCGACGCATCTTCTGCCCGCTGTCGTGCAATGTCCAGCTGGACGTTCGTCTCCTTCAGTTCGTTACACTTCTCTTCCAATTTGTCGTAAAGCAACAACGACTCCTGATAGCCCTCCGACATCTTGTCGAAGTGGTCAACTACCAGGTCGTAGCTCTTCTGCAGCTCGTCCAGCTTTTCCTGTAGAAGCTCCTCGTGGGTCATTGCCTCATGCTTTCTGTTCAACAGTCATAAACTTCGTGAAGCCCGTCATCTGCAGCACTTTGTAGATTTCAGGATTCACGTTGACAATCTTGAACTCTCCCCGTTTCATCATCACCGTACGCATGGTCTTCTGAATGACGCGCAGTCCTGAACTGGCCATGTAGGTCAGCTCCGAGCAGTCCATCACCAGGTCGATACCGTCCTCTTGCAGCGCCGGTTGAATGTCTTTCTCAAACTCGTCGGCATTCATCGTGTCAATACGACTGCCAGTCTTAATGATGGTCTTGCCATCTTCTTTTAATATTTGTGTCATAGCCTAACGGATATCCTTTTTCATAATAACCACATTCTTGCCATTGACCCGCTGGTAGGTCACCTGATTCATCATGTTCTTAACGATGAAGATGCCCATGCCGCCCGTCTTACGCTCGGCAGGGTTCACGTCGGTGTCAAGGTCCCTCATCTGTGTCGGGTCGAACTCTCGTCCTTGGTCGGTCAGTGTCAGCGTAATCTGTTTGCCGTCGCTTTCTGCCTTCAGTCCGATGCTGTCGTCGGCAGCCTGCGGATAGGCATAGCGTATGATGTTCGACACCATTTCCTCCAGCACCAGGTTCAGGTTCATCTTCAGCTCACCGTCGAGACAGAGCTCTTTGCCTATCTCGTCCACGAAGCCTGCCACCTGTTTCAGTTGGCTGATTTCGTTCCGTATGCTGATTTCCTTTTTCATCACCTGTTGCTACACTTTGCGCGACAAAGATACGAAAAACTTTGAACTTTGAGCTTTGAGCTTTGAGCTTTTTGCTGCCGCTTATAACTTTTTAACCTTTTAACCTATTATCTTTCTAACTATTTTCGTACTTTTGACTTCGTCGAAGTTACTTTCGTTCGAAAAAAATCAAATTTAAATTTGTTTGTTTGCTCACTTATTCGTAACTTTGCAACAAAATTCCGAAGAGTATGAAGAAAGTAGTCTATTTTCTTTTGCTTATCGCTGCAGCATGTCTATACCTGGGACGGCCAGAATTTTGTCTATGCCACAGACCGAAAAGTTAAACATTGACCGCGTGCTGCTGCATGCCTGCTGTGCGCCCTGTTCGTCGGCCATCGTTGAGTGGATGCTGGCCAACGGGGTGCAGCCAACCATCTTTTATTACAACCCCAACATCTTCCCCTTGGAGGAGTACGAAATCCGCAAGCAGGAGAGCAAGCGCCATGCGGAAGGGCTGGGAATCAGTTGGATAGACGGCGACTACGACCATGAAGGGTGGCTCAGTAATGTCTGCGGACTGGAGCAGGAACCTGAGCGCGGCCGACGTTGTCAGTTGTGTTTCACCCTGCGTCTGACTGCTGCCGCCCGTAAGGCCCAGGAACTGGGCATCCAGTGGTTTGCCACCACGCTGGCCTCATCGCGATGGAAAAGCCTTGAGCAGATTGAACGGGCAGGCCTTCTGGCTGAGCAAACCGTCAATGCAGGTTGTTCGGGTGAGCCCTCAACGTTCCACGTTCGCTTCTGGGCCCGCAACTGGCGCAAGGGCGGCCTGCAGGAACGCCGCAACCAGCTGCTCCGCGAGTACGGCTTCTACAACCAGCAGTACTGCGGCTGCGAGTTTTCCATTCGCCCAGACGAGAAATGAGTAGTCCTGCCATCGTTTGTTACGTTTTAGTTTTGTTTAGTTAGAACTCGGCTTCCGCTATGCCCAAAGTCGGGGTTATCCGATCGATTGCTCCGTCCAATCTCCTCGTCCGGTCGGAGCGGCCCCGGGGATGCCTTCCTCCAATCTGTCCGTCTGTCGGCGGGTGTTGTCGAATGTCCCGACTCCTTCGTTCGTATTGCCGTTTGCATCTTAAATGCACTGCGAAGGTACGAAAATAACATGAGGTATGCAAGTAATCAATTGTAAAAATATGTAAATTTTTCGGTTTGTACGCCTTGCGTTACAGAATTACAGATTACAGTTTTCTCATGAGCACTAAAAAAGTATGGAATTGAGTTTTACTATTATATATAATATATATATTATATATAATAGTAAGCATTTTATACACTTTTTCACACTTCATTTTTGCATTGACATACCCTTGTCCCCAATAAAACTGTAATACTGTAATACTGTAATTTTCGCTTGTCTTTTTTCTATGGCGGCAGGAAAATTTTTCGCTCTTCACTATTTACTTTTCACTTAAAATGATTATCTTTGCATCGGAATAGCTAAGAACTAGAAATGAGAATGTTTTAACCGAATATGAAGACAGAAAAACAAATAGCTGCTGCAGCTGCGGAATTTGCAGAACGATGGAAGGGTAGGGGGTATGAGAGAGGCGAATCACAGCCATTCTGGATTGACCTGCTGAGCAACGTCTTTGGCATCGAGACGCCTACGGATGGCTTTATCACTTTTGAAGAACATCATAAGGTAGATGCCTCCAACTATGTTGATGGATGTATTCGTTCCACTCGTGTGCTAATTGAGCAGAAGTCTAAGGATAAAGACCTGCGTGCACCAATCCGACAGAGCGACGGTGCGCTGCTGAATCCCTTCCAGCAGGCTCGCCGTTATGTGGTAGGTTTGCCCGTTTCTGAACATCCGCGTTGGATAGTCACCTGCAACTTCAAGGAGTTCTTGGTTTATGATATGGAGCAGCCCAATGGTGAGCCAGAGCAGATATTGTTGGAGAATCTTGGCAAAGAATACTATCGGCTGATGTTCCTTGTGGATGCCAAGAGCGAGCATCTAAGCAAAGAAATGGAAGTCTCGATGCAGGCAGGTGAGATTGTCGGCAA
>JAILHP010000045.1 GCA_024695705.1 Prevotella sp.
CGCAAAGAATGTCGCGGACTCCATTATACAACCGACTATCCACAGCATGCTTACGATAAATAGTAAGCATGCTGTGATACTTTTAGGTTGCACAAATACGCTATTTTGTGCACGTTTCTTTCCGTTTTGTGCAATTTTTGCACTTTTTGCTTGGGTAATAGAGAGAAAAGAAGTACCTTTGCATCGCTTTTTGAAAAAAGACTATACATTATTATTAATATTATGGCATTAAAAATTGTAGTACTTGCTAAGCAGGTACCCGACACAAGAAATGTGGGTAAAGACGCAATGACTGCTGAAGGCACCGTCAACCGTGCCGCATTACCCGCCATCTTCAACCCAGAAGATTTGAATGCCCTGGAGCAGGCCCTTCGCTTGAAGGAGCAGAACCCAGGCTCAACAGTAGGAATCCTCACGATGGGTCCTCCACGTGCAGGTGAGATTATCCGTCAGGGACTTTATCGTGGCGCTGATACTGGTTGGTTGTTGACCGACCGTCTCTTCGCTGGTGCTGATACCCTCGCTACTTCTTATGCGCTGGCTACTGCCATCAAGAAGATTGGCGATGTAGACATCGTTATCGGGGGTCGTCAGGCTATCGATGGTGATACCGCTCAGGTAGGTCCTCAGGTGGCTCAGAAGCTGGGCCTCAACCAGGTTACATACGCTGAGGAAGTCAGCGTGAAGGATGGCGTTGCCACCGTCAAGCGTCTGATTGATGGCGGCGTAGAGACCGTCCAGGCTCCCCTACCCGTCGTGATTACCGTGAACGGTAGCGCAGCTCCCTGCCGCCCGCAGAACGCCAAACTGGTGATGAAGTACAAGCGCGCCACCTGTCCTATGGAACGTCCCGCTGAGGGCACGGCCTACGACAACCTTTACGAGGAGCGCCCATACCTGACGCTGAACCAGTGGAGCGTTGCCGACGTGGATGGCGATCCAGGCCAGTGCGGTCTTGCAGGCTCTCCCACCAAGGTGAAGGCAGTCAAGAACATTGTATTCCAGGCCAAGGAGTCGAAGACTCTCAGCGCTGCCGATGCGGACATCGAGGGAATGATTAAAGAATTGTTGGACGAAAAGATTATTGGTTAAGAGATATGAATAACGTATTTGTATATTGCGAAATTGAAGGTACTCAGGTACAAGAAGTATCTCAAGAGCTGCTGACCAAGGGCCGCAAGCTCGCCAATACGCTGGGTGTGGAGCTCCACGCTGTCGTAGCCGGTACAGGCATCAAGGGTAAGGTCGAGGACCAGATCCTGCCTTACGGCGTTGACAAACTCTTTGTCTTCGACGGCAAAGACCTGTTCCCCTACACCAGCGCTCCCCATACAGACATCCTCGTGAACCTCTTCAAGGAGGAGCAGCCGCAGATCTGCCTCATGGGCGCTACGGTCATCGGTCGCGACCTCGGTCCCCGCGTCTCTTCATCACTCACCAGCGGCCTCACCGCCGACTGCACAGAGTTGGAGATTGGCCCGTATGAGGATAAGAAGAACGACAAGGTATATGACAACCTGCTCTATCAGATTCGTCCGGCTTTCGGTGGTAACATCGTGGCTACCATCGTGAACCCCGAACACCGTCCCCAGATGGCTACCGTCCGTTCTGGCGTGATGCAGAAAGCCATCTACGAGGGTACTTGCCGCAAGGAAGTGGTTTACCCCGAGGTCAGCAAGTATGTCAGCCCCGAGGCTTACGTCGTGAAGGTTCTTGACCACCACGTAGAGGCTGCCAAGCACAACCTGAAGGGCTCTCCTATTGTTGTAGCCGGCGGCTACGGAATGGGCTCAAAGGAAGGCTTTGATATGCTCTTCGACCTGGCTAAGGTGCTGCACGGCGAAGTCGGCGGTTCCCGCGCTGCTGTGGATGCAGGCTTCTGCGACCACGACCGTCAGATTGGTCAGACAGGTGTTACCGTTCACCCCAAGGTGTACATCGCCTGCGGTATCTCTGGTCAGATTCAGCACATCGCTGGTATGCAGGATTCCGGTATCATCATCTCCGTGAACAGCGATCCCGATGCTCCCATCAACCGCATCGCTGACTATGTGATTATCGGCACCGTCGAAGAAGTCGTTCCCAAGTTGATAAAATATTATAAGCAGAACAGTAAATAATTATGGCAAACTACTATAGCGATCATCCCGAAATAGCGTTTCACCTGAATCATCCGCTGATGAAGCGCATCGTTGAGCTCAAGGAGCGCAACTATGAAGATGCCAAGACCTATGACTACGCCCCCGTTGACCTAGGCGATGCCATCGAGAACTACAAGCAGATTCTCGACATCACGGGCGACGTAGCCGCCAATATCATTGCCCCCAACTCCGAGAGCGTGGATCTGGAAGGTCCCCACTTGGAGAATGGCCGCATGATTTACGCCAGCAAGACCTTCGAGAACCTGGACGCTACCCGCAAGGCTGGCCTCTGGGGCGTGAGCATGCCTCGTCGCTACGGCGGCCTGAACCTGCCCAATGCCGTGTTCTCCATGCTGAGCGAAGTCATCTCTGCCGCTGATGCCGGCTTCCAGAACATCTGGAGCTTGCAAAGTTGTATCGACACCCTCTATGAGTTCGGTAGCGAGGAGCAGCGCCAGAAGTATATCCCCCGCATCTGCGAGGGCGAAGGCATGTCCATGGACCTCACCGAGCCCGATGCCGGTTCCGACCTGCAGCGCGTGATGCTGAAGGCCACCTTCGACGAGAAGGAGAATTGCTGGCGACTGAATGGTGTGAAGCGTTTCATCACCAACGGCGATAGCGACATCCACCTCGTGCTGGCCCGCTCTGAAGAAGGAACGAAGGACGGCCGTGGTCTGTCGATGTTCATCTACGACAAGCGCCAGGGCGGCGTGAACGTGCGTCACATCGAGCACAAGCTGGGTATCCACGGTTCACCCACCTGCGAGCTGACCTATAAGAACGCAAAGGCAGAGCTCTGCGGCTCTACCCGTCTGGGTCTCATCAAGTACGTGATGGCCCTGATGAACGGCGCCCGTCTGGGTATCGCCGCACAGTCAGTAGGTGTTGAGCAGGAGGCTTACAACGAGGGTCTGGCTTACGCCAAGGAGCGTCAGCAGTTCGGTGAGGCCATCATCAACTTCCCCGCTGTCTATGACATGCTCTCTCGTATGAAGGCCAAGCTCGATGCAGGCCGTTCGCTGCTCTACGAGACTGCCTGCTATGTTGACATCTACAAGTGCCTGGAGGACATCGAGCGCGACCGCAAGCTCACTCCCGAGGAGAAGCAGGAACTGAAGAAGTATCAGCGTCTGGCTGATGCCTTCACGCCGCTGGCCAAGGGTATGAACTCTGAGTACGCCAACCAGAATGCCTACGACGCCATCAGTATCCATGGTGGTTCAGGCTTCATCATGGAGTACAAGAGCCAGCGTCTGTTCCGCGATGCCCGTATCTTCTCTATCTACGAAGGTACCACTCAGTTGCAGGTCGTTGCCGCTATCCGTTACATCACCAACGGCACCATGCTCAACAACATCAAGGAGATGGCAAGCCTCACCCCCGACCCCTCTCCAAAGGGCGAGGGGAGTGGTTACACTCCTGAACTGGAGGCATTGCGCCAGCGTGTGATCAGGTTAATCCCCGTTTACGAGGAGGCTCTCGCCAACGTGAAGGCCCTCGAGAACCAGGATGCACAGGACTTCCTGGCCCGTCGTCTTTATGATATGACTGCCGAGCTCGTGATGTCGTTGCTCATCCTGCGCGATGCCACTAAGGCTCCTGAGCTCTTCGAGAAGTCAGCCAACGTCTATGTCCGCATGACCGAGGAGGATGTCTTTGGTAAGTCTGCTTACATCAAGAACTTTAAGGTGGAAGACCTTGACAGCTTTAAAAATTAAAAAAACAAAGCTCAAAGCTCAAAACTCAAAGCTCAAAGCAAAATGAAACAGTTAAGAAATTGGACACTACTGTTCCTGCTCGTGCTATGCAGCGCGATACAGGGACAAGTAGTCTATCCTGACCCGTTCCTTTCCGACGACAACCGCCCTGACGGAGTAGTATTCCTGCCTGCACCTCCAGAGGTAACAGACCCTACGTTTTACAACGACTTCTATTATTACCAGTGGGGAAAACTCCAGCGTGACACTCCTGCAGGAGTTCAGGCCAAGGCCGACGGCCCGCAAGAGCTCTTCGACGCCTTCTCGGCAGCTTTCGGCATGACCATCAGTCCAGGACTGACACCCGAGATTGACCGTCTGGCAGGCGGTGCTGCTACCGATGCACACCGTGCCAACAAGCGCGTCAAGAACTACTACCAGCGTCGTCGTCCCTTCGTGCAGTTTGCTGAGCCCTCGCTCGTGCCCGAGACCGAGGAAGAGGAAGCCCGTGACTACAGCTATCCTTCTGGCCATGCTACCCGTGGTTGGGTTTATGCCATGACGTTGGCTCTGGTCAACCCCGACTCTGCCAACGTATTGCTCAAGCGTGCACAGGACTATGCCATCGGCCGCGTCATTGCCGGTTATCACTACAAGAGTGACATTGACGCCTCAGCCATTCTGGCTGCAACTATCATGGGCGCCTTGAACGGCAGCGAAGAGTTCAAGCAGCAGCTGGTCCGTGCCCGTGAGGAGTACCAGCGTCTGAAAAGGAACAAGAAGTAAGGTCTTGATACATTTTCGTCCCAAATATTCTGCCGCCCGTATCTCTTACGAGCGGCAGTTTTTTTTCGGAATTTCCTTGTCACTGACATAGGGAAATCCTAAAAAACGGAAATAATCAGCGCCTTTCTTTTGAATTTCAAAATTATTTCGTAACTTTGCACCCAATATGAGGATAGTATCACATAGACGATTAGTTGAATTCTATAGTTCAGAAGGACATGGAGACGCTCAGGCTGCACTTGAACGATGGTATGACATCGCAGAAAAAGCAGAGTGGAAGAACCTGTCGGATATAAAGGCAGACTGTCCCACAACAGACTACGTTGTGAATCAACATTATGTCTTTGACATTAGAGGCAACAAATATCGGCTTGTTGTGGTAGTAAAGTTCACAATCGGACATATTTTTATCCGATTTGTGGGTACTCACAGTGAATATGATAAGATAGATGCTTCAACGATATAATATAGGAAATATAGATATGGCAAAGATTACGAAAGAGCAATATGAATTCGCATTGGCACGGATTGAGGAACTGTTGCCGATGGTGAATGACAACACTCCTGCCAACGACCGTAATGCTGTGGAGTTGACAATGATGTCTGATGTTGTTATTGACTACGAGAAAGAACAATATCCCATAGGCAAACCAACTGTAGCCCAGTTGATACAGCTCTCGCTTGACGAGAAGAAGATGAGCCAGAAACAGTTGGCTACAGAGATTGGGGTCAGTCCTTCCCGAATCAGCGACTACGTTTCTGGCAGGGCTGAGCCTACACTGAAAATAGCCCGTTTGCTTTGTACCACCTTGGGGATAACACCAGCAGCCATGCTGGGCTATTAATCAAAATATGAAATATACACAAGAGGAAATGGACAGGCGCGTGGAACGTGCTGTGGAGAACTTCATGCAAGGTTATGGGTGCTGCCAAAGTGTGGTAGCTGCCTTTGCTGACCTTTATGGAATGGATGACAATATGGCTAAGCGAGTGGCAGCTGGCTTTGGCGGTGGTGTAGGCAGAATGCGCATGATGTGTGGGGCCGTGTCGGGCATCGTCATGCTGGTAGGCCTGGACTGCGGACAGACGGAAGGCAGCGACCGCGAGGGCAAGTCGGCCTGCTATAAGGTGGTGCAGGAACTGCTGGACAAGTCGAAAGAACAGAACGGTAGTCTGATATGTGCAGAGATTCTGGGCATCAATGGGTACGATAGGGCTGTGTGCAGCTATGTGGCATCACCCCGTACTGCAGAATACTACAAGCAGCGCCCCTGTGCCGCGAAGGTTGAGAGCGCTGCAAGAATCTTTGCTGAGTATTTAAGGAGAAAAGGTGAGTAGTGAGTGGTGAGTGGTGAAAGCTTACAGTTCCCAGGAGCCTAGGGGACGGAGTGGTTCTTTAGGAAACTTTTCCCATTTCTCACGCTGTGGGACGCTATCGTCGAAAACGTTTTCCGTTTTTATTTGTTTCTTATTGGTAAGGTAGTTGATGCTTATCTTCTGTAACTCACCCGTCATGCGCGACTGTTCCTGCTGCTCCTCGCCGATGAGGAAGAAGTCACCATCCTGATAGCGGAAGATGTAGGAGCTGTTCTGGTTTGAGCCGCTACCCATGGAATAGAAGTATGTCAGGCCGATGCACAGCGTCCCACGTTCGGTAATGGTGTAGGTGTCATCTATTGAAACGCCCTCACCCTCGGCAGGGATGGTTTCCTTGTACATCTTGAACAGCGTATATCGGCCGTCTGCTGTGCCCCAGTAGATGGCCAGTATGGGTCGGTTGTAGTTAAACGTATAGCCATCGTCGCGTACGACGATATGCTCCACGCTGTCAGGTGTAGCCGATATGACGAGATCGGCAACGCCATCCTTGTTCAGGTCGCCAGTCGCTTCCTGATGTGTCCAACCCTGCGGCACCAATTCACTTATGCTGCGTCCCTCGGGCTTCATACCTTGCGCTACTGCGTGGCTAAATGATAAATGATAAATGATAAATGATAAACCTATCACCATCAACCATTGACCATTAACCTTTAACTCTCCACCTTTAACCTTTAACCATTTATTCTTCATTTCCGATTCTTTATCATTTATCATTTTTCATTTAGGCCGAAGGCTACCTTGTCAACGAGAACTTCATCGACAGACCGAAGTCGTGCGTGGTCGTGGGATAAGAGCTGGAGGACAGCAGCGGCGTATTGGTCTGCAGGTCATAGTAAGCAGACAAGGTGAGCAGGCGTGACAGCGTATAGTCGGCCATGAACGATGCCTTTAGGGCAGAGTTTCCGCTGCTGGCGGTGCTGGTCATAGAGGCAATGTCACGTACCAGGGCTGCCTGCCGGCGGTAGGTGATGTCCAGACGGAGGTTCAGGTCGTGATTGACGTTGTTACCACGAGGTTGTGTCGTGGAGGTGGAGGCCGGTGTTTCGCCTTCTCCCTTACCCTTTCCTTTACCTTTGCCGCGCTGTGTCTTCTTGATCTTACGACTGGTGCCTGAGCCAAACAGCTTGAAGTCGCTGATCTTATAGCCTAAGCCTACTACCCAGTCATTGGAACGTGTCTCGTTGAGCTGCACACTGGTCATCGACAGGTTGAGCACACGGGTGGTGCGGTATTCGAACTTTGCGGTCATGCCCGAATGCAATGTCAAATCAACACCCAACAGCGGTGAGAACGACTCGTTGAGACTGACGGTAGGCACATTCAGTTTGTCGGCATCGAGCGACAACTCAGCGTAAGGCATGGAAGGTGTCGAGTACGAGCCGATGGAGAACACACTCTTGTAGCTATGGTTGAGGTTGAAGCTCTTGAAATGGTCGGCAAACCACGGATAGCGCATGAGTCCGGTATAACGCAAAGTCCAGTTGGGCAGCATGGCACGTAGTTTGGGGATGATGCCACCTGACGACGAACTGCTGGTATAAGCCTCCAGGAAGGCAGGAATCATATCCCTGGCCGTAAACTGGGTATTAGAAGGAGTCTCGCCTTCAGCAGTCGGTTGGACGCCCAACTTACTGCAGAGCTTGTCAAACGATGCCGAGGGATAGCCGTCAGTAGCATCACCAATGCCTTCCAGGGCGCTGCCCAAGCTGATGGTGGTCATGGTGAACGTGCCGCTCTGGGTGCTGGGCATGCCTTCGTACTGGTACTGTATGCTGCGGGCACGTGTCTCGTTACGGGCCCAGTTCAGGTCAATGCGAAGGTCTTGCAGCGGCTCCAGCGTCATGCGTACCTGGAGGTCCGCCGAGTAGTTGGTGGTGGCACGTGTATCGACGCTGTCATTCCGAAGCAGCCAGTTGTTGTCCAAGCACTTGTCAATATAGGAGTCGCCCGTTGTTCCGAAAGCAAAGTCCAGTCCTGGGGACAGCACACTGCCCGTCCGCTGTCCGAAGGCATCGCCGATGCGAGGCATGAAGCCTGAGAGGGACATGGCCTGCTGGTCACGATAGGTGATGCTGACGTTACGTATCATCATGAGGAAACGCGACACCTGCTGAGCAGGGTTGTACCACCACTGTTCGTCCAGAGGCTTCTTGGGCGTAACGCTCACCATGACCGTTACGGTGTCCTTGCTGAGTATCTCAATGCTATTCTGGTCCTTTACCTTATACTTGAGCTTATAGGAATGGCCGTCTTTCGTGCGGGCAGAGACGATGATACGCTTCGACTTTTTGTCGTGTTTCAGTGTCTGCGTGGTGTCAGGCTTCAGCGTAATCTCCTTCATAAACGCCTTCTTGTTCTTGGGCAGCAGCTTACCGTCCTCATTATCATCACCAGGCTTCTTGTCACCTGGTTTCTTGTCGCCAGGCTTCTTTTCACCAGCTTTCGGTTTCCTGTTTGATGACGTGTTGGTATTACGTTTCTTGAAACGGTCGTTGGTATTCTTCAGGAACGGTATTTGGTTATAGAGCGACTCCATGTTCCACGTTGAGTTGAAGGTCAGCTGTCGGTTGTTGGTGATGTTGTTGCCATACGACGTGCCGTCCTCACGTTCTGTGCCTCGTACCCATGCATAGGTAGCATTATAGGAAGCATCGGCAGTGAGCCACTCGAAGATGGGCAGTTTGTTGAGCGGCAACTGATAGCTGGCGGTAAACGTCTGGTGATAGTCGAGCGGCGTACCAAGGTTTTTGATGCTATGCCATACGGAGTCTTTCCATGCCTCGTAGCGGTCGGGGTACAGGTCTTTGTTGATGATGCCGTAAGGTTGTTCAATCTCAGCATGGGTGGCCGAATTGAACGACATGTGCAGGTTCTTCGTGAAGTCCCAACGCAGTTTGAAATCACGGTTCCATAGGAACGATGAGTTGAACGTGGGGGGCAGTCCTTCGCCTCCGAGGTCTTCCATGTCGCGCTCCTGCAGCTCGTAGTAGATGCGCGTCAGCTCCGAATTGATTGAAATGTTCTGCGGCAGGTAGTTGAAACCAAGTGCCTTGGGGAAGTTAAGCCACTTCGACTTGCCTTTCAGCTTCTTGAACGGCTCGAAGGTCTTATAGACGGGCGTGTAGTTATAGCTGAGCAAGCCTCTCCACTGGTCATCATTCTCATACACCGTTGTCTCGCCCTGAGTGTGGCGGTGCTGGTGTCCGTAGGAGAACGAGAAGTTGGCGGGGTCATAGGGCATGGGATGACGCTTGGTCTTAATACCCACGCGGACATTGGAGAGCGAGAAGTTGGTGTTGGTCACCTTGGTCACGGCAATGCTCTCAATGGAGTCACGCTCGTGCTTGTCGTTCATGGCATCCAGTGCATCGTCCAGCCGCAGGTCCGTGTCCAGCGGGTTATACTTAGGACGTGTCTCTTCCTTGGTGACGGAGAAGTACAGCGGAATGGACACCTTTGCCTTGTCAGGGAAGAACTTACCCAGTTCAAGGTTGGTCGTAAACGAGTAGGTGCGGTAGTTGTCTGTGCTACGTTGCATGATGCCCTCTTCCAGTCCGCCAAAGCCTTCCGTCACCACACGTCCTGTCAGGTTCATGCTGCCGACGTCCGACAGCTGCATGTTCAGGGCACCGTTGGCTGCCCAGCCTCCACCGTTGTTACTCTCCAACAGTCGCAGCTCGTTGACCCATATCTCACCCGACTTTTGTCCGCTACTGATGTTGCGCACACCGATAATCATGGTCTTTACCTCGCCTAACGACGGGTTACCCATGATGCTGATCTTGTTCGAGGGATGGTTGGGGTCGTAGTCGGAGAACAGTTTGGTATAGCTGGCTCCACCGCTGCTACGCTGGCGGTTGCGCTCCTTTTTCAGGTCGGTGAACACGTCGAGCTGCATGTCAAGCATGTTCTCGGCAGGCCACACGGCACGGCAGTCCTCCAGACTGTACTTGTTGTAGTTGCTACGGTCGGGTGTCAGCTTCAGCGGTATCTCGTATTCATAATAGTTGCTGCGGTAGTCGCTACCCAGTCGGATGAAGACAGCCAATTCCCCGTCCTGCAGGTTGGTGACGTCGTTCATCAGATGGTTGGCATGTACAAACATCTGCAACCGCTTGTACTGGCGCAGGTCAACGGACGAATTCTTATAGACGGCCTTCGATTCACCTGGCGACAGGTTACGCACCGTGAGGTTCAGTGCCTGCTCGTTGGCCTCTACCAGCTGGGGCTGTGAGGGATCCTGCACACGGCTAATGCCCGGGGGCAACACGTAGTTGACGGGCTGGCGGTCGTTGTTCTCCTCAATGTTAACGGCACTGGCCTCCAGTGTTCCCGTCTCAGGAGCAGCCGTCGTCTGTAACGACTGTTCATAGATGCGCCATTCGCCGCGCACCAGATCGAGACTTCCGAATCGCAGTACGATGGGATGCTCAAAGTTTGTCAGGAACATACGCATGAAGCGGATGCTCGAGAAGTCGCTGATGCCGCCCTCCCGTTTCTCGTACTGCTGAATGGGAATACGGAACTGGTACCACTGTACGGTGCAGGTGTCGCCGTTGCGCAGACGGACGCCACTGTTGCGCACATCGACAATGTGGTTACGGCCAATCTCCAGGTCCTCAGGACGTATGCTGACATGGTACTCGAAGAAACGCTCGTACTCGTTCAGCGTGTAGTCCTGGTTGATATCCTCCACGTCGGGCGTCGTCTTGTAGCTGGTGTCATAGCTCTCCGTGCTCTCGTCGCTGGCTGGGGAGTTGCCCTGTGGCATGTTGATGCGCTTGTAACGTTGCAAGATCGGGGTACGCTGCTGGTCAAACTGGCTGCTGCGGAAATACTGGTAGTCATCGTTGGCAGGGTCGGCCAGCCATGCCTGACGGATGCTGTCGTTCGTCACAGGCATGTTCTGCAGGAACTCCGCATAGGCTCCGTAGGTGCGCTCCTCCTCGTCGGTCAGTCCGTTGAATCCCACGTCCTGCAGCTTGCGGCTGCCCGAAGTGGTGGCAAAGGCGTAGG
The DNA here is from genome assembly GCA_024695705.1 of Prevotella sp. Taxonomy (GTDB): domain Bacteria; phylum Bacteroidota; class Bacteroidia; order Bacteroidales; family Bacteroidaceae; genus Prevotella. Next base: position 11,024 of record JAILHP010000045.1, read on the forward strand.
TCTGTGTCGCCTGAATGGGAATCTTTCCCCAGTGTGTTTCCGTAAACGAGCTAGTGCCATCCACGGGCATTCCGCTCTCATAGAACTTATAGCCGTCCTTCAGCACGTCCTCGCATACCTCTCCCAGGTTGATGAAGAGGTCGCCGCCATACTCCGAAGCCACGCCCTGCTGACGGGTGTAGATGAAGGGGTCGAGCATCCAGAACTCTATGTACTCGATGTTCGCCTGCTCAAAGTCGTTGGTGTCCAGCTTACGCATCATGCCTCCCCAGCGATGACTTGGGTTGGGCAGTGAGCCGTCGGCATTCAGATCGGTCGTCAGGTTGTAGGGGCCACGTTCCGAGGGGTAGTAGGCCAGGTTCAGTATGCGCTGCGTCGAGGTGGCACCGTTATAGGTGCTCTGGTCGCGGTTGGGGTACAGCTCGCTGACATACACCTCACGCACGTAGTGGTTCGACAGCTGCTCCAGATCGCTCTTGATGTGGGCTGGAGTCAGCGATGATGAGCGGTTGGTAAACAGCTGGTCAATGTCGTACCACGCCAGCAGGGCACGGTTGTAGCCGCTGGCCACGGAGTTCTTGTCGGCATGTTCCGGGAACTTCGTCGGCACGCTGGAGATGATCCATGCCGTAGGCTCCTTCACGTCGATGCAGTTCTTCGTATTCTCAAAGTCATCCAGGTACGACGCGTTGTCCTGAGTGCCGCTGGCGGTGCCTGCTATGAGCTGGGCAAACTCACCTGAGAAGGTAATCTGCGACGGCTGCGTGCAGTGCAGTCCTGGCAGGGCATCGAGCATATTCGTGAGCCACTGGCTTTCCGTCTTCCAGTTGACGTTGAGCCCCCACAGCGTATTCTTCAGCGGTTCCGAGCCCATGCTCACCTTTGTAGTCAGCGTCTGTTCGCTCAGGTGCATCAGTGTACCGCCTAACTGGAAATCCTTAGAGAACTCGTACTCCCAATTCAGTCCCAGCATGGTTTTTCGTTGCATGCCGTAGTCGGTGTTGCTTTCCAGTGACACGTTGACGTTCGTACCGGCATCAATAATGCTCTGGTTGAGGATGGTCACCTCGCCTGCGGAGTAATCCACGGTATAGTCTGTGCCTTCCGTCAGTTTCACGCCACCTGCCGTCACCTCTACGGAACCCTGAGGCACGTTGTAGGCACCCAGCTGAATGACGTTGGCGGAGGTTCCCTTGTATTGTCCCATCAGACGGAACTTATCCTTCTCTGCTATCTGCTTGGCTACGGTCTTCGTCGAGTCGTACAGTTCTGTAAACACGTATTTATCTGCTATGGAACTGCTGACGCCGGCAGCCTCCAGACAACGTCTCAGATAATCGCCAAATGGCTCTGCGGCAGGCAGGAACACACGTCCATTCTGTACCGTGTAGCCTTCAATGAAGTCGAAATATCCATTGGAGTGTACTCGGTTGTTATTGTCCAGACGGTCGGCACCCAACAGTCGGATGAGCGGTATCTCCTTCACCTGCGGTTCAGGGATGTAGGTCAGATAAACGCCTGTAGTGTCACTCTGATATTTGATGTCGAGGCGGAACTTGGTCTTCTCCACCGTGGAAGCCAGGTAATATACGTTCTTCATCATCAGATCCCAGTTACCCTGACGCGGATTATTGCTGGTGTTCTTCAGGGTCTTGACGAAAATTGCCTCGTTCACGTTTGTATGGTCGGCAGCAAACTCACCCACCTGATAGGTCACGCCGCCGTAGGTGTATTCGTAGGCCACGGCCAGCACCTGATCGGTCTGCAGCGTGGTTCGCAGCGACACGTAGCCCATCTGGTTGTTGACGGTGTATTCCGACGAGTTGAGCAGTCGGGCCGATGCCAGTTTCTCGTAGTCTATGCCGCCAGAGAAGCCGTTAATAGTCTCCAGTTCCGAGCTTGCCTGGTCAATGTTACGGGCGGCAGGATGCTCGTTGACTATCGTGCTGTACTCATTGTTTGCCTCATTGGCAGGAATGCCCATACCGTTGCCGGTCCACAGGTTGGTGTTACTGATGTGGGCGTCCTCACCCAGGTCGGTGAACGCTATGAGGTTACGCGTGTTCGACGTCGTTCCTGACTTATTGGTCACCCAAATCTCCACACGGTTGATGGTGATGCCCGTCGTCGTGTTGGGCAACGTCTGCATGGAGGCATCGTAACGGTCGCGGAAGTATTGCGAGAGGAAGAAGTGACGGTTCTCCTCGTAGCCGGTCACGTCCATGTCGAAGGGTGTCAGCTGCGTACCGCCTTTCGATGACACGCTCTTCGTTGTCGATTTCTTCTGCGACAGCACCGTCTGTAGTTTCAGACGTCCAAACTGCAGGTCGGTGCGGATACCGAAGAGGCTGCTGGCACCTTTCACCAGCGAGTTGTTCGATGGGAAAGTGATGTTTCCACCCTCCACCAACTTGATGATTTCGTCTTCCTTGCCCTCGTAGCGCAGCTTCAAGTTCTTCGTGTCGAAGTCAAACGTGGCGTCGGTGTTGTAGTTCAGGTTCATCTTCATTTTATCGCCTACACTACCTGTCACGTTCAAGTTGATCTTCTCGTCGAAGTCGAAAGAGGTGGTTCTACGGTTACGGATGGGGAGCGACGGGTTGTCAATGCTCTTCAGCGTGGCACCCATCTTCAGCTCGGCCGTTCCCTGGGTACGGATGCGTACGCCGCCAGGACCGAAGATCTTTTCTGCCGGTCCCAGGTCGAAGTTCATATCAGCAAACGAGAATTTCTCCTTGCCCTTGGTCTGTGCTGCCTCTGCATTCTTCTTGTGGAAGAACTGTTGCATCTGGCGGCGTTCAGTCCACTGCATATATTCCTCAGTGGTCATCAAGATGGGCGTATTCAGGAACGTATCGCCTATCTTCATACCGATGCGGTAGCCCGACCCCGTGGTGTCCATCTCCACCGTCTGCACAATGTTGTCAGGCATCTGCAAATCGAGTGCCGACGAGTCCAAATCCTCTACCACCAAGGGAATGGTCGGCTGTATGCGCCAGCGGGGAGTGAGAGAGTCCGGGGGAGTCTCCACATTCTCTTGGGTATCCCCAGATTCCTCTGAAGAAAGGGCGCCTACGGAAAATACGTGTTCTCCCAGTATGCTCGCTACAGCAAGCAAACTGAAGAACATTAGCAATATGTATAATCCGACTCGTTTCACTTTTTTTATCTATTCCGTAGGTAAGCCTCCCCTTTCGGGGAGGTTTGGAGAGGCCTCCACCCTCGCCTTTCAGGGAGGGGCTGGGGGTGGGTCTTTTACTTGATTTGTTTCAACGCCA